>JAJZBG010000035.1 GCA_021799035.1 Actinomycetes bacterium
ATCACTTTTAGTGCCCCTTTGTTGGTGGGTTTGGACTGTTTTATCAACGACCATTCTACCAGCTCAGAGGGCACTATTTCTTTGTAAACCAGCCTTTGTGCGAATCAGTTTCGGTGTTTCTAGGCTAAAAAGTGGTCATCCCTGAAAGATTAGTGATCTCCTTTGTCCGGAGTCAGCTCCCCGGAAATAATCCTTTGAGCAACATCGGCCATCTGACGCCTGGAATCCATCGCGGTCTTCTGAATGAATGAGAATGCCTCTGGCTCGCTTAAGTAGAAGCTGTCCATTAGTATCCCCTTCGCCCTGTCCAACAGCTTCCTGGTCTCAAGCTGTCGAGTAGCTCTCTCTGCCTTGTCGACAAGGGAGGATACTTCCTCCTCCAAGGCGACTCTTTCTTGAAAGCGCGCTCTGGCCAACTCTATCGCTGGCACTAGGTCGGAAGCTTGGAATGGCTTGACCAGGTACGCCAGCACTCCTGCATCACGTGCCTGTTCCACAAAGCTACGCTGAGAAAACGCGGTAAGAATCACCACTGGGCAGATATTGTCGCTAGATATCTCCGAAGCAACCTCAATCCCGTCCTTTCCTGGCATCTTTATATCAAGAATCGCCAGATCTGGTCTGAGGTTTCGAATCATCTCGATGGCTTCTTCTCCGCGGCTAGCTGCACCCACGACCTCGTACCCCTCTTCCTCAAGTATTTCCTTGAGGTCAAGCCTGATGATCGCTTCATCTTCAGCTATGACCACCCTTAGCGCCACAACGATCCTCCTCACATCCTGGGCTGAAGCTAGCTGACGGCAAAATCGACCCATCTACTCGGCCAAATTTGATCCGCTGGACTATCGACATCGAAATGCGTAGCTTATGCTGAAACAGTATAGAAAACCTCCCTCGCGTCCTGCATCGAAAGACAGGCTTGTCAGGTTCAGGTGACCATGTTCATTAGACAACTTCCACTATGGCTTGCCCAAACAAACTGCTGGATCATCTCTCGCTCAAAGGATGACCTGGAGTGCATACTGGTAGACGTGCCGCCCTCCCCGGACGAAATAATAGACACCCTCAGGTCCCATGACCTCAAGCCTGTTGCGATCTTGGCAACACACGGGCACATTGACCACGTCGGGGGTATTGCCACTATCGCCAGGACAAAACTGTTAGCAGAAACAGCTGGTCAACTACCGGTTTATATCAACAATGCCGATAAGCATCTCCTGCTGGATCCGGTAGGGACCTCAGGCGCACTCGGACAAGAACTTCTAGACTCTGGAATTGACGTAACGCCTCCGGAGCTGATTTACGACCTTGAAGACGGCGACGTTTTCAAAGGTTCCGGCCTGGTGTTTGAGACTCTCCACACCCCCGGGCACACCGAGGGCTCCTTATGTTTCTTAGCCCGCGACGCAGACTCTTCGGAGCGTGTTCTTTTTTCTGGAGACCACCTCTTCAAGGGCTCCATTGGGAGAACCGATTTGCCAGGTGGCTCTTATGCGAAGCTTGTGGAGTCGATGAAGTCGAGAATCCTCCCACTCGACGACGCATTGATCGTACTCCCTGGTCACGGGGGTTCCACAACAATCGGCGTCGAAAAAAGCTCTAACCCGTTTCTACTGAATATGTAGCCAATGCGACAAATATCACATATTCGCACACTGGCCTCTATGGCATCGAATATACTTTTATCTTCAAAGAACCAGGTTATGCGGAGCGGAAAATGACACCGAGAGCAACCGGTGTCAGTAACGAAGATCTGCACCTTATGTGGGATAACCTTCGGCTCGGAACGTTCAAGCCGGCCAATCTCACCTGGTTTGAATGGGAAATCCCAGAGAAGTAGCATTTGACGTTGTGACATATTCCATAGCGTCCGCCCCGTACCTACTGCTCCCTTGGAGCAACTCCGATTGAAGGGACTTGCATGACAGAGACTCGCTTGCTGATTGATCCATACCTCGACTGGGTCAATGAAGAGGGAATTCCTGTATATGAGGAATTTGGTTTCGATCTCCTGACTATGGATCTCAAGCCATGGTCGCGGATGGGAGCCAATGGCGCCTTTGCCCTCGTCTCCGGAAGAGGGGACTATCTGGATACGTTTGTGCTCGAAATTCCGGCCGGCGGCTCTACTGAACCGCAGAGGCACCTCTTTGAAGAGGTTGTCTACGTGCTTGATGGTCACGGCAGCACGACTATCGAAGGCTCCGATGGCTCAAAGCACTCGTTCGAATGGGGACCGAAAAGCCTATTCGCAATACCTCTGAACGCACGATATAGGCATTTCAACACGAGTGGCACCAAATCTGCTCGGTTTGTGTCCACAACTAACCTGCCGATGATCATGAAGCTCTTCCACGATTACGACTTCATCTTCAACAACCAGTACAACTTCGCTGGTCGAATGGGAGAGAGCAAGTATTTCGAAGGCGAGGGAGAATTCATCCCTCACCGTCCCGGCCGTCACATGTGGGAGACCAACTTCGTCCCTGACCTCAGCACCTTCGAGCTCAAAGAGTGGAAAGACCGTGGAGCCGGTGGTTCAAACATCATGTTTGCTCTCGCCCAAGGAACTATGCATGCCCACATGTCGGAGATGCCGGTAGGAACCTACAAGAAGGGACATCGCCACGGAGCCGACTTCCATATCTTCCCGGTCACCGGCCATGGCTACTCCATCCTTTGGTTCGAAGGTGAAAAGGACTTCAAGCGGTTCGATTGGAAGCACGGAAGCGCTTATGCTCCCGAAGACATGATGTTCCACCAGCACTTCAACACCAGCCCTGAGCCCGCGCGCTACCTTGCAGTAGCCTTTGGCGGTCTTCGATTCCCCTTCAGCCAGGATAAGGTGAAGGTGTTCCTCGGAATGGATGTGAGCCTCAAGAAAGGCGGCAAGCAGATCGAGTACGAGGACCAGGACCCGCGCATTCACCCGATGTATCTCGAGGAGCTGGCAAAGAACGGGGCCCAAGCCCGCATGACCGAGTTCATCTCAGCAAACAGCTAGTGGGACACCATCACGATCACGACTTTGAATTCCCCTTCATCGGAGGCTCGAGCAGAGAATCTGGCGATTCCGAGCCCCTCTCCGAAGAAGGGGAGTCAAACACATGGCTGCTTGACAATGTCGAGCTGATAACTGTAGGAGTAGATGTCGGCTCCTCGACTACACACCTTGTCTTTTCCAAACTCCACCTCCAACGTCTCGCCCAATCGCTTTCGAGCCGTTTTGTCGTGGTCGAGCGAAATGAGATGCATCGCTCCCCCATCCTTCTAACCCCGTTCATAAGCGATGGAACAATCGACGTGGGGCGCTTGTCAGAGTTCATCGAGGAGAGCTATCGAAATGCTGGCATCACAGCTGGAGACGTCGACACCGGAGTGGTGATACTAACCGGAGTGGCCCTCGAACGCAAGAACTCTCGGGCCGTGGCAGAGCTATTCGCCTCCCATGGGGGCAAGTTCGTCTGTGCTTCTGCAGGTCATAATCTTGAAGGGATCCTGGCAGCATTCGGTTCTGGAGCAGTCTCGCTCTCTCGAAGGCAAAAGAAGGAGATTCTCCACATCGACATCGGCGGAGGAACCAGCAAACTTGCGCTTATCAGAGATGGCGAGGTTCTCGAGACGTCAGCCATCTCAGTTGGTGCCCGCTTATTGGCCTTTGACGACGACAGTGCTCCCATTCGAATCGAAAATGCTGCCTACACCGTTGCTGAAGCCATCGGGGTAACACTCAGCCCCGGGACAGCTCTTAGCGAAACCGAGGTAGAACTCTTCGCAGTCACCTTGGCTCAGACACTTGTCACAGCTGCTCTCGGCGAAGAGGGCAATGCTCTTTCAAAAGAGCTCATGCTCACTCCAGCGCTTTCCAGACCTCCATCTCCGGATTGCCTTTTCACGTTCTCGGGAGGGGTGTCGGAATATCTCTTTGGCAGGGAGACGCATGTCTTTAACGACATGGCGATGTACTTGACCGCTGCCATAAAGACCGAGTTTGAGAAACGCGATCTGCGAATCACTCCCGCAGGAGAAGGCATCAGAGCGACTGCTATTGGTGCGTCTCAGTTCACAGTACAGCTGAGCGGCAATACGATACTCGTCTCAGAGGATGTGCAGCTGCCCCTTCACAACATGCCGGTTGTATGTCCAAGAATTTCCGAGCAGCCAACACGCGAAGAGGTTGCCCGAGGAATTGAGACCGCGCTGACAAGGCTCGACATGGAGAATATCGATTCACCTATCTGCGTCTACCTGCCATGGCGCGGAGACGCGGAGTACAAGGTACTTCTCGCACTCGCTGGCGGAGTCAACGATGCCTTGCGCGATAGGTTGGCTTCAAAGCAGTTGCCCTTGGCCCTCGCTCTGGATATAGATCTTGGAGCTGCGCTGGGTAGAATCCTCCGAGACGAACTCGGCTTTACGGCTCCCCTGATATCGCTAGACGGGGTCGAACTGCGAGAGCTCGACTTTGTAGATCTCGGTGAGCCACTTGAACCGACGAAGGTCCTTCCGGTGATGGTAAAATCTTTGGCCTTTCCCGCAGCAACCTTTTAGGCTACACATCCTCACATCTCCGCAGAGCCAACGACTACATCGAAATCGTTTTCACTCCGCCATTTGTTGGCCGATCATCTCTGGAGATAAGGCTGAGCCGACAGATGCGCCTCATCGGGAACGCGACCGGTCCCGAATGAGGATCAGCTCATCTGAAGGCCGAAAAATGAGCTCATCTCTTCTGAGGCGCCACAAAGAACCGTGGAGATCTCCTTGATTTGAGCTGAGCCCATTCGCATAGTGGGTGCAGAGATGTTTATTGCAAATCGCGACGGTATGAGATTCGACGTGATGGCAACGCTAACCGAAGATACCCCCTCCTCGCTCTCCTCTCGTTGCACCGCATAACCGCGCTGCCTTATCTTCCCGATGTCCTCGAGAAGAGCCTTTCTGGTAGCGATCGATTTCGAAGTCATTTGAGGCAATTCCTCACTCGGGTATAGCTTGTAAATTTCCTCATCGGAGAGTTGGGCAAGGATCGCTCTCCCAGTCGATGTGCAATGCGCGTGCATCGACTTTCCCATTCTTGAGACCACACGAACCGGACGTGGACTCTCTATCGCGTCCACAAAACGCACCATGGAGCCGTCGAGCACACCCAGGTGAACCGTTTCCTGCACTTCCTCATTCAGCCGCTCCAGAATCGGACGAGCTCGGGTGCGAACGTCCAGCTTGCTCAACAACGAAAATGCGATGTTGGTAAGCGCGGCCCCGGACTGGTAGACCTTGGTATGTGGATCCTGCCTTACAAATCCCCTGTACTGAAGCATCGCAAAAAGCCTATGGGCAGTGGAAGATGCCACTCCCAGGTAAGCGCTAGCATCCGTGAGCCTAATCTCAGAGTGCTCGCCAAGCAGCAGTATAAGCCGCAAGGCATTGTCAACTGAGGCTATGGGGTATTGCGGGCGCGCGTTATCAACATCAATAGTAGGCTTCTGCATATCAGAATTATAGGCCCTTATCTGCTTAATTACAATGATGAGACTCCAACTATTGGCAAATTGGTGCCGAAAGACTCCTGAGCGCTCTCATGAAATTTGAGCCTCATGGAAAACTTTGACCGACATTCGCGGATCCCGCTCTTGCTCCCGCCGTTTCTGTGCGATGCCGTCGCTGGTAGTCTCATTCAAGTTCCTGAAACCATCTCTCGCACGAGCTGAACCGGGACTGAAAGATCCTGGCGCGTCTCAAGCATCCGCCTGCACCGTATCATCGCCTTCGGCCAGTTGACAGTTGCCACGCCACGGTAAGCGCCCGAAGAATCCGCATATAGTGCAGCAAATCTGCCTGCTCTGGAGGGATCCTCAATTACAACAACTTCGCCTGACGAAGAAGTCTCACCGGCTATTTGGATCTTCCAGTTATACTGGTCGCTCCATACGTACGGCACTGGGACATAGCTCTGCGGGTCTCCATCATTCAATATGTTCCTGGCCACACACTCTGCCTGTTCGACAGCGTTTGTCCAATGCTCCACCCTCACAAGCTCTCCCAAGCGAGCGTGATACCACCGAGCCACATCCCCAACGCCATAAACGTTCGCTTGCCCAACCGCCCGGCAAAACTCATCACAGACAACCCCATTGTCAAGCACAAGTCCTGAAGAAGCAAGCCATTCCACGTTTGGAACTGCTCCGATACCGACAATCGCAAAATCCGCGATCAGCTTTGAGCCATCCGACAGCCCAACAACGAGGCCGTTGCTTTCACGGCTGATCGACTCTACACCGATGCCAAAATGCGTGGAGACTCCATTCTCATGATGAAGGCCCACGAACCTCTCTCCGACTTCATCACCCAGAACTCTACCAATTGGGAACTCCAGAGGGTCGACTATTGCCACGTCAAGACCATACTTTCGGGCAGTTGCCGCAACCTCGGCGCCGATGAAGCCCCCTCCGACGATCACTACTGAATGGGACTTGGTCATCTTCTCCTTGAGACCCATAGCATCGTCAAGAGTTCTCAACAGATAGACACCATCGGAGACTTCCCAGGGAGACTGGCGCGCTCTTACCCCGGTTGAGATAATGAGATTATCGTACCCGATCTGCGCGCCTCCCTCTAGGGAGACTAGACCATTTTGCAGATCCAATCCGACAGCCTTGGCGCCGAGAAGCAGATCTATCTTCGACTCCTCCACCTCCTTCTTGGAGATGAGATGAAGGCGATCTAGACCGAGAGAGTTATCCAGGAAACCTTTTGAAAGCGGCGGCTTGTCGTAGGGCAGATGCGGCTCTGCATCTATCACGATCACTTGCCCTGCATACCCATTTGATCGTAATGCCTGGGCAGTTCGAACTCCCCCTACTGAACCGCCTACTATGACCGCTCTAGAACTCACTATTCCTCGATCTGCAAGGCCGTAACAGGACAGCTTCGAACTGCAGTTTCAACTCGCGCCCTATCTTCCTCCCCGAACTTTTCCTTCAGTACTACCACAACCCCTTCATCGTTGATGTCGAAATACTTTGGTGCCTCCATGACACAGTTCGCATATCCTTGGCATAGCTCCAGGTCAGCCTTTATGGTTGGCAAGGTTGATACTCCTTTTTCTCTTTCTCTTTTTCCTTTTGGGACCAGTGAAATCAGCCAGGTGCTGACTTCTAAGACTTGATTCCAATGCCGCCGTCAGGATGGATAACCCCACCAGTGATACCCCGCGACCTCTCCGAAGCCAGAAAGACGTAGCTCCAGGCATGATCTGACCCGGACAGGGCAACATGCAGGGGCACTCGTCCAGCCAACTCCGCCTCACGCCCCGGGGTATCATTAAGCCTGCGAGACTCGAGGCCAAGCGTGCTCAGCCCTCTGAGGTCGGTCTTCAGGGTTCCACCGGGCGCCACTCCGTTGACCCTGACATCTGGTGCCAGTTCATTCGCCAATGCGATGACAAGGCCCCGAACGGCAAACTTGGATGAAACATATAATACACCGCCTCGTCCCGGATAGTACGCTGAAGTCGATTCGGTGAGAACGATGCTGCCTTTTGATTCACGCAGCGCTGGAAGTGCCGCTTTGACCGAAAAGATATTGCTCTTGACATTTACCGAGTACATCTCGTCAAATGCCTTGTCAATCAGGCCTGCATCAAGATCTGATATACCTCGATAGAAATCAAATATCCCAACGCAGCTGATCAGGATATCCAACCCTCCGAACGCTTCCCGGGCATTTCCCACTGCCGTCTCATTGTCATCCATGGTGGTCGCATCGCCAACGGTGACCACAACCTCTGGAAGCGAAGCTGAAATCAAATCGCATTTGGCCTTATCCTTTTCGAGGACTGAAACGTTCGCCCCCTCTTCAAGAAAGGCATCTACTACGGACCTCCCAATACCCGATCCTGCACCAACGATTAGGGCACGCCTGCCCTCAAGCCATCGCCTACTCATGGATATCGCTGTTCTCGACAGGACCGTAGGGATTGCTCACGAGAAGCGATAGTGATGATGGGTCTTGCCAGGTGAGCGCCTCCAGCTCTAGCGGGCACAAGGCTATCGAATGACCCGACTTTGGCGAGCTGATCAGCAGCCGCGCTCCATTTCTGGTCCTAACCTTGCGCACTACTACCTCAGCGAACTCATTTCCGAGTTCGATCACCTGATCATCCCCGCCCTCAAGACCGCTCCAAGCGTTCTTCATAGAAAAATCGCCAGGTTCTGCATTCGAACAACGGACTCATCCATTATCGCGACCCGGCGCGCCAGCTTGAGCATTCCATCCTCCCTGCGCAGCAGATCCTCACGCATAGCTGACACGAAGTTCGGCTCCCTGTTGTCCCCCCTGCTTCGAAACAATAGAAGGGCAGACTGCACAAAGAGTTCATCGTCAACATCCGTGGAGAAGGTCCGGACATTTGTAATAAAGTGCCGCAGGCGGGAAGGAGGGTCTTCCGTCCAAGCATGCTCTGTAGCAAAGCGGGCGACGCGCAACGAAAGCGAGTATTTGTCCTCGTCAAAATGGGCCATGCCTGGAGAGGTGTCAAATCCTGCGCTACGAGCGGAAGTCACTCTCACGGGAACCTTGTAGGAGATATCCTCCGTCAATAGCTCGAGCCAGTCGTCATAGCGCTGTGAATCAAGTATGTAGCTCTCCTCCACCAAAAACTGATGCGCCTCTTGATGGCGAATATCAGTGAATGGGAGAGGCTTGCTTCTTGAAGTATCAACCTCGGACACTGCCATCACACGTCACCTCCTTCTGGCATCCGGTTTGGCATCTTGCTTCCCAAAGCAATCTGTTCAAGATCCTTTAGCGGGCGCTCAAGGCACTCAGCCCACTCTCGAAGGAGGCCTCGCTGGTTGAATTCCCCATAGCCAACGTAAGCAGTCCCAGGACCATGAAAATCCGCAAGCGGCTCGCTTACAGGCTTATCGTTGCTCAACAACCCCATTCGGCTGTTCAACAGCAATCGCTTTGCCATCGACCCCCCGGCAAGAGTAGTGATGGAAACCCAGTTTTCGACGTCGTCCTGCTCAAACATGCCAGTGCTTCCAAAGCACATTAGATAGCCCTTGTACGAAGCCTCCTTGAATTCGTCGGGAGCATTCTTGTCCACCACGAACCAGGAAAGTACCTCCGTCTCGGTAGCACTTATCGGCTGCCAAACTCTCATGGTTATGAACGGAACCACCCGATCATCGTCTGCTCTTGCGTCTACCTTTGGCCAGTTATGCACGAAGCTCAATGTGGGAAAGAGAGTCGCCGCAGAAATCATGAAGCCGTCATCGCTGATCAGTCTCTTTTGCTGCGGACTCCAAGTCTCCTCAATGCGATCGATCATCTCCTCCGGATAGCCAACGTAGCTGAGGCGGTCGCGGAAACTGCCAGGAGGAAGCTTGTAGGTAGTTCCACCGCCCTTGTCGCACCAGTACAGCGCCCCTTCTTTGCGTTTTGATCCAGTGGGCTCTCTGAACAATCCAATCTCCACAACACTGCGGTGGGTTTGTGGGGTGTGGTAGCTGTCACCAGCAGCATTCTCCGCGCCAATCTTCCAGTTCGATTTGACCCTCCAACGCTGAGGCCCCCGCACCTCGGCTCCCTCCGCACTTTGTTTAACATAAAGATCCAGGTAATACCTGAACTCGCCAAGAAATTCCAGAAGTGGGCGAGCTCGTGGATCGAGATTGACGAAAATCAGCCCATTATAGATATCCATCGCTGGCGCCGGCAGGAGTGCTTGGCCTTTCTTGCTGAACCCATCCTCCCCGCCGTAGGCTTCCTGGTGAAATGGAAGTCCCACGAGGCGTCCGTCGTTGCGGTACGACCACCCATGGTATGAGCAGCGGAAGTGTGACGCATTTCCAAGCTCGGCCCTGCATATCTGCATACCCCTGTGCAGGCACATGTTGAACATGACCCGCACGTCACCACTCTCATCCCTTGACACTATGAATGAGTCTTCTAAGACTCGGCGAACCACATAGTCGCCCGGATCGGGGATCTCTGATTCATGCGCCAAAAAGATCCAAGACCGCTCGAAGAGATGCTCCTTTTCGAGCTGGAATACATCACTGTCATTGTAAATATATGCCGGAATCATCCCACGCCTGACATCCTCAAGCATTTGAGATAGATCGTTCATGATCGGCTCCGATCTCTGTTCGAAAAATAAACGCTGATTGCTAATTCTGTATTCCAGAACACTATTCTGTCATTTTTCATACCACTATACCGGCAGGAAAAGGCTCTGCTTTTCTGAATATCAAGACCACGGGATCTATCCCGTATCCCCCACACAGGTGAACCAGTTGCCATTGATCCACCACTTCTGCGAAAGTCCCCGTTCTGCAACACTCTCAGGAAAATCCTGTACCAGAAGACAATTTCTTGTCTTCGCATCAGCGCATCAATAAGGTCTGTGCCGCTTTGCCCTTCATAAAGCCTATCTCAAAGTTCCGCGTAGTTAACGGCAAAAGCCGTCCTGCATATGCAGGACGGCTCATATTTGCGTTGCTTGAAGTGTTAGCCAGCTGAGCTGCTAGACAGAGGAGCTCCGCCTAGAGCAGATACCGGCGTGAAGGAGCTGCCGTTCCACTTCGTTACGGTCACGTCCTGAACCGACAGACCACGGTGGTTGCTGGTTGAAGTGTTGTAGATACCGAACACTCCAGCAACATTGTGGAGATTCTGCATGTAGTTCAGAATCTGCGAAGCAGTTGCGTGTATGCCAAGCTTCTGAATAGCGCCAATAAGAAGCTCAGCCGGGTCCCACGAAAGGCCCCACGCATCTCCTGGGTGCCCACCTGCAGCTTGAACGACGGTGTCAAAAGCCTGAACCTTTGCCTTCACTGCAGCATTCTGGATGTCAGAAGGCGGAAGGTAGAGCATTCCGGTCGGGAAGTACAACGTCTTCGGCAGAATTGACGCGAAGTGGGTCAACTCCGAGTAAGCAGCGTTTCCGTCCGTCGTAACCGTTGGGATGTTCTCCATACCCAGCGAAGACATTCCCTGAAGCACGGTGCCAAGAGGAGTACCGGTCGTCCAGATTATCAATGCCTGCGGGTTCTGGGCCTTTATCACTGACAGCTGCGTAGTAACGCTGACAGCAGTCGGATCAAAGGTCTGGTGAGTAAGCAGCTTGAACGATGAGAACTGCGGGTCCTTCAACGCTGTCTGGAGCTGGTTGAACCCGTCAACACCGCTTCCATCTGTAGAAGTGATCGCAGCAATGCGGGTGAGACCCTTGGCCTTCAGATAAGTCAGATACGCCTGGGCATCGAACTTCGTCGAAATTCCCGCAGAGAATACCATGCTTCCGGGCTTCGGGTGCGTTCCCGGGCTCAGGTCATAGACAAATGGGCCGTTTGAAGTGGCCAACGAGTCCACCGCCGCATCAACGGCAACAACTGAACCATTCAAGATCAGAGGGGTGTTTGCGCTCACAAGGCTGGTTGCGTACGAAACTGCAGTTGACGGAGTCGACTGGTTGTCTTGAATGTCAATCTGAAGAGGATGGCCATCAATTCCACCCTGCTTGTTTACAAGTGCAGCCAGTCCCTGCAGGGCTTTGGCTTCACGGCTTCCCAGAAAAGATGCTGCTCCAGTCTGAGAAACGATTGCGTGCATCACGTATGGGGTTCCAGACGCCCCACCGCTTGCTGAGGAGCTCGCCGAAGCCGCTGTGGTTGTGGTCGAAGAACTCGAGCTAGAACCACACGCCGCCAGCACTGCAGCGCTCGCCACGCCAAGCAGAGCAATCCGGCCCTTTCCCCATTTGCGCCTAGGCGACGCACTATCCTTTGGGATATCCATTAACTCCCCCTGATAAATCAGGACCCACCCAATCTGAACTGGGTCTTACAAAAAACAAAACAATCCACAGCGCCACTCGCGTGGGGCTGCTTTCAACCGAGATCGTTCAAGTTATCAAAACAAGAACAGACTTCTCGGCTGCAGAACACTCTATAGAGAGTCTATGCTAAACCAGCCGAAATAAAAAATTTCCGCCGTGCAAAGCTGCTGCGGGCCTTCCGAGTAACTCGCCGCTGAATGATCTAGCGTAGCCTCAACTCCACCCATCCCACCAAATCAGGAAATTCAGAAGCCATCATTATTGTGATTGTCACTTCAACGCCACACATAGGCACTCAGAGTTGTCGCCAATCCCTGCAAACCACGCCAGCTGGGCCGCCCATAGCATGATCGTTAACGATCATGCTGGTTGGATCTTCAATCCACGCAAAAGAAAAGCCGTCCTGCATTTGCAGGACGGCTCATATTTGCGTTGCTTGAAGTGTTAGCCAGCTGAGCTGCTAGACAGAGGAGCTCCGCCTAGAGCAGATACCGGCGTGAAGGAGCTGCCGTTCCACTTGGTAATGGTGACATCTTGGACCGACAGACCACGGTGGTTGCTGGTTGAAGTGTTGTAGATACCGAACACGCCAGCAACATTGTGGAGATTCTGCATGTAGTTCAGAATCTGCGACGCAGTTGCGTGTATGCCAAGCTTCTGAATGGCCCCTATGAGAAGCTGAGCCGGGTCCCACGAAAGGCCCCACGCATCTCCTGGATGCCCACCTGCAGCTTGAACAACGGTGTCAAAAGCCTGAACCTTTGCCTTCACCGCAGCATTTTGGATGTCAGAAGGCGGAAGGTAGAGCATTCCAGTCGGGAAGTACAACGTCTTCGGCATGATCGATGCGAAGTGGGTCAACTCCGAGTAAGCAGCGTTTCCGTCCGTCGTAACCGTTGGGATGTTCTCCATGCCTAGCGAAGACATTCCCTGAAGCACGGTACCAAGAGGAGTACCGGTCGTCCAGATTATCAATGCCTGCGGGTTCTGGGCCTTTATCACTGAAAGCTGACTTGTGACACTGACAGCAGTCGGATCAAAAGTCTGGTGAGTAAGCAGCTTGAACGATGAGAACTGCGGGTCCTTCAACGCTGTCTGGAGCTGGTTGAACCCGTCAACACCGCTTCCATCTGTAGAAGTGATCGCAGCAATGCGGGTGAGACCCTTGGCCTTCAGATAAGTCAGATACGCCTGGGCATCGAACTTCGTCGAAATTCCCGCAGAGAAGATCATGCTTCCGGGCTTCGGGTGCGTTCCTGGGCTCAGGTCATAAATGAATGGTCCATTCGAAGTGGCCAACGAGTCCACCGCCGCATCAACGGCGACGATTGAGCCGTTGAAAATCAACGGCACATTTGCGCTCACAAGGCTGGTTGCGTACGAAACTGCAGTTGACGGAGTCGACTGGTTATCTTGAATGTCAATCTGAAGAGGATGGCCATCAATTCCACCCTGTGTATTTACTAATGCAGCCAGTCCCTGCAGGGCCTTGGCTTCACGGCTTCCCAGAAAAGATGCTGCTCCAGTCTGAGAAACGATGGCGTGCATCACGTATGGCGTGCCTGACGCAGCGCCTTTTGCAGAAGAAGTAGTGGTCGCTCCTGAGTTCGTGGACGAGCTCGAGCTTGAGCCACACGCCGCAAGAACTGCAGCGCTAGCTACGCCGAGCAAAACGATTCGGCCCTTTCCCCATTTGCGAGCGACCAACGCGCTACCCATCTTCATTTCCATACATCCCCCTATTGCGTAAGGCCGAAACCAGAAACAATCTGCTGACCTTACCTTCTAAAAAAGATGCGGCCCTGCGAAGCCGTGCTGCGCAGATACCTCACCGTTACTGCAAATTCATCTCAACCAGATTGATCAAATGCGGGCAAAACCCACCTCGTTGCATCGGAGACCCGCCAGCCAGAAAAGCACTGAAAATCAACCAACCCCACAATGCCAACCAAAGATCGTTCCAATATTGATGCATCACAAGCAATGTCATAAATTGCATGCAATCCACCTCATTTTAGAGGCTGAGCAAGCATATATCATTCGTATCCGAATTTTCTGTCACAAAAGGAATATTTCCTCAAAAAGGGCTTGCCGACTGATTGCATACGACTGAGTCGACGCCAAGATTTAGGAGAATGTCGTACACTCTTGAGTGCAGTCATGGCCGATCAATTCCGAGACTTCTGAACCCAGCTCAAAAGAGGCTTTGAGACGGTTCTCCCCTCTTCTTGCAAATAGACCTGGTTCGACATCTCTTGAAAAATACCAGTTAGAGGGGGCCATATCGCCTGTTTCGGTGAAGCACCGGTGGGACCCGAAGGCTAGCAAGAATCTTCTTCCGATCGCAGACTCGAACATCCCTCCCAAATAGCAGGAAATTCCATTCTTCTCCAGGAGGTCAAGGGCGTTATTAAGCCTTACAACGGATCCAAATCGGAACGGTTTCACCACAAACCCAAGATTATTCCTGCACATGGATCGAGCAAGGTCCGCAAAGCCTCGATTCGCTGTGCTCTCGTCTAAAAAGAGCCTTGTGTCCAAGACTTTAGATAGCCTGAGATAATCCGAAATATCCATATCAGAACTTGGCTCCTCGATAAAACGCAGTTCAAGACGGTCCAACTCACGTAACAACCAACTGTCCTCACGTCTCAGGCACCCATTGAAATCAAGCACGATCTCGGAGACTTTCTTCGGCACCGACATTGACAAGAACTGCAACGCAGCGGGCCTGTCGACTTTGAACTTCACCCGTCGGGCTCCGTAACGCGATGCCTCCTCCAGCTGCTTCAACGCGTCACTCCATCCTGACGCCGCCCCAATCGCTACTCCGAAAGCCATCTCTGCAGTTGGATTGTATGCATCCGTGTCGAACAGCAATCGAAGAAAACTGGTGAGACCCATTCCCGCTCGTTTTGCCAATAGGTCAACCAGCGCACACTCTAGGCCAAAGCGTGAAGCACCGTTGCCGACTAGCCAGTCCAGAGACTTGAAATCCAACACCCTTCGCTCCATCAGCCACGGAAGGATCAGCTTCTTCATCAGGTGACCGCTCCCGGAAGACCATTCGCTCGAGTAGTTTGGAAGCTCAAGCGATGAGATCTCCCCGAAACCGGAAATGCCGTCCGCCTCCAACTCCACGACCCACAGCGGACGCCGCCTGTGCTCTTGCATGGCGCCTGATACTCCTGCAGCCAGCTTCAGATCAAAAAAATGAATCGAAGCACGATCGAGTCGAACCGTTTCCAACACATACCGCTTTCGTGCCAATGGTCAAGGGCATCCGATGCGACTTCCCGGGGCGCTACGACCGCTTACGAGATTCCCATATCATTCCGCTGGTACCCGGGGCGGGATTCGAACCCGCACGCCTTGGGGGCAAAGGATTTTGAGTCCTCCGTGTCTACCATTCCACCACCCGGGCATGTCAACCAAAGTCACTGCACAGAATACCTTGAGTCCTGCTACTCGAGACAGCTTCCGAAAAACAATCCGCTCCACTTCGCGTTCCTTAGAAAACCATTAAAATATTCCAAAGAAAGCCAAATAAAAAATGTAACGATTTCGCGCTTGCCGTAGTCTAAGTATTCAAAATTTAACCGGGATGCTTCGATTCCAAGCGAAGAGCGGAGAAACTGTGGAAAACATCCAAGCTAATCCTGTTGGCGATTGCCTTGGCAGGGACCTGAGCATAATCCTTATTACAGCTGTTCACGAGGCAGCGCATTGATCGCCTTCACCTTTCCTGGCCAAGGCTCCCAAAGGCCCAACATGGGGGCGCCTTGGGTGGACCACCCCTCCTGGGAGCTCGTCTATGATGCGAGCGAAGCTACGGGAAGGGACATTGCAGACCTTCTTTTAAACGCAGACGCCGAGACCCTTTCCGTCACAAGGAACACTCAACTCGTAACCTTCACGATGTCGATGGTAATCCTTGACGCTATCGAGCGCATTGGAGTCTCGCCATCGATCTGTGCTGGACATTCCCTTGGTGAATACGGGGCGCTCATAGCCTCAGGCGCTATATCGTTCGAAGCTGGCACGAGATTGGTTTCAGAGCGCTCCGAGGCGATGCAGAACGCAGCGCAGGAGTACCACGGAGCAATGGCAGCGCTTCTTGGAATCTCGGATGCAGACGCCGAAGCGGCTTGCCATGAGGCTGGTGACAACGTCTGGGTCGCCAATTACAATGCCCCCGGCCAAGTCGTTATAGCTGGGCTTTCCGAAGCTGTCGCGGGAGCCAGCGAGATAGCACGGAACAAGGGCGCAAAAAAAGTAATGAACATTCCTGTCAAAGGCGCATTTCACACGCCTTTTATGAATTCAGCCCGTCAGCGGCTTCGCAAGGCCTTGTCTGACACCAGGTTCTACGACCTTGAAGTTCCCGTGGTGGCAAACGTGGATGCCCTCCCTCATGAAAGAGCGTCTGAATGGCCGCTGCTTCTAGCAACGCAACTCACGTCTCCAGTCAAATGGACGCAATCGCTGGCGAAGCTTGCCGAAGTTGGCACCAGGATACTGGTAGAAGTTGGCACGGGAGGCGTCCTTACCGGACTGGCAAAAAGGACAGTCCCAGACCTAGACGCCATATCGGTCGCCACACCCGATGACCTCGACAAACTGGTGCTTCTAATTTCCTCCCAGAGCTCTCTGACTCCACATGTTGAGCAACACCAAGGAGAGCACCTCTATATATCCGAACGGATGGTAGTCGCGCCACAAGCGGGAATATTCGAGCCGTCTCCATCCCTCGCCGAATCCATAGGATCGGCAAAGGAGCATACGTCGCTGGCAACAATCAGCGTTGGCCAGACCATTGGCACAATTTCAGGCTCAGAAGTACGGTCCCCGTTCTCGGGGGAGCTGATGGGCATGATCGCCGTCTCAGGAGAACGCGTAACAATTGGACAGCCAATCGCTTGGCTTCGAACGACAAGGGAATCATGACAACAAGAGGATCTCGCATCACCGGTTGGGGAACGGCGCTACCTGACAAGGTGGTCACAAATGCTGACTTCGAAGCCAGGCTGGATACGTCCGATGCTTGGATAACCGAGCGAACCGGAATAAAGGAGAGAAGGTTCGGGGGGACTACTGCCTCCCTTGCCGCGGAAGCAGGAAAGAATGCCCTGGAATCTGCTGGGCTTCTCCCTGGCGACATCGAACTGCTGGTTCTCTCGACAACCACACCCGACCTCACCACTCCTGCGACATCGTCCGTAGTTCAAGATCTCCTAGGAACTAGAGGTGGGGCATTTGATCTGAATGCAGCATGCGCTGGGTTTGTCTACTCGCTGGTGGTGGCTGGCGGAATGGTCAAGATGGGTGCGAATCGGGTTCTCGTTATTGGCTCTGACACCCTATCAAAAATTACAGATCCGAATGATCGATCCACTGCTGTCCTTTTTGGCGATGGTGCCGGGGCGATCGTACTTGAAACAGATCCCGTTGAGGACAAGATTCTCTCCTACGACTTGGGAGTAGACGGATCGGCGGTTCCAATCCTCTACTGCAACCACGGAGGATATATGACCATGGAAGGAAGAGAGGTATTCAAGAAAGCCGTCCGCGTCATGGTCGAGTCCTCAAAAAATGTTTTGGAGGGAGCCAAGCTATCCAGCGACGATATCGCTCTGGTGGTTCCGCACCAGGCCAACATTCGAATAATAGAGGCGGCAAATCAGCGCCTTGGCATCCCGATGGAAAAGACCGCTATTGTCCTCGACAAGACTGGAAACACCTCGTCAGCATCCATTCCCCTGGCTCTGGCTTCCGCAGCCAATAGCGGCCGGCTGAAGGAAGGGGACAATGTTCTCTTCTGTGGTTTTGGCGCTGGCATGACCTGGTCGAGTGCCATTGTCCGTTGGAGCAGGTCGTGACAGTGCAAAGAACCGTTCTCGTCACCGGCGGAGCCAAAGGCATTGGGAATGCCTGCGCCAATCTGTTTCTCCAGGCTGGACATCGCGTTGCAGTCACATACCGCAATCACGACGTGCCTTCAGAACTGGTGGACAAAGGCGTCATGGCAATCAAATGCGACGTCTCCCAATCGGAGCAAATTTCAGAGGCTTTCTCCCGTGTCGAACAAGCCTTCGGGCCAGTCGAGATCCTGGTTGCAAATGCAGGCATGACAAAGGATACTCTTATGCTGCGGATGAGCGAATCTGCCTGGGATGATGTGATTCAGACCAATTTAACCTCTGCGTACCACCTCTCTAAACTGGCGCTGGCAAAGATGGTGAAAGGTCACTGGGGAAGAATAATCTACATCTCATCAGTGGTAGCCCAGATGGGAATGCCAGGCCAGTCCAATTACGGCGCCTCGAAGGCCGGTCTGATAGGGCTGGCCAGATCACTAGCGCGAGAGGTTGCCTCACGTTCAGTAACCGTGAACGTGATTGCACCGGGCGCTGTCGATACCGACATGTTGAACATACTCGGCGAAGAGCGAGTCAAGCTAATGGTCGACCAGATCCCCATGCAGAGAGCTGCCACGCCAGATGACGTCGCAGCAGCAGTCGGATTTCTTGCTTCGGAAGAAGCTGGCTACATAACTGGCGTAGTACTGCCGGTTGATGGAGGGCTGGCCATGGGATTCTAGAACTTCCAAACCGGCAAACAGGTGAGTGCCTGAACACAATTCAATTCGCAAATCATTTTTAGTTTGAAATCAAGAAAGGAAAACCTACATGGACGAGCAAGCAAGATTCGAGAAATTCCGCAGCTGCGCGGTTGAAGTTCTCGGAGTGAAGCCTGAGCAGGTCACAATGGAAGCCAGGTTTGCTGAAGATCTCGACGCAGACTCACTTGACCTTGTCGAGCTGGTGATGGCGCTTGAAGAGGCATTTGACATAACCGTCGAAGAGTCTGAGCTGGATGGCGTGGATACTGTTGCCGGTGCCTACGCTCTCGTAACAGGCAAGCTGTAATGAAGCTCAGCTGGGGTCCATCCGGTCCAAGCGACGGAATCGAAGCACCTTACAAAGTCGCGATCACCGGCATAGGCGCAGTTACCTGTGTCGGCATCGGGAAGGACGCATTTTGGGACGGGATTTCCCAGGCTGAGGTTACCGGAGACAGGCACATCGTCGACTTTGATCCCTCAAAATGGCTGAACCCCAAGGAAATTCGCCGCACAGACCGATTCAATCAGTTCGGCATAGCCGCGGCCGATCTAGCCCTTCAAGATGCGGGTGAGATCGAAGTAGATCCGGCAATGGCCGGCATCATGATGGGTACCGGTATTGGCGGGCTGGAAAGTCTTGAGAGCCAGGTGATCCTTCAGTACGAAAAAGGAGCAGACAGAGTAAGTCCTTTCCTCGTGCCTTTGATGATGGCGAACGCAGGTTCTGCATCCCTATCCATGCGGTATGGCTACAAGGGACCGTGCGAATCCACGGTGACAGCCTGCGCAGCAGGAACACATGCAATTATCAGGGCGGCCAAGACCATTGCATCAGGAAGGTGCAAAGTGATGCTTGCGGGAGGCACTGAAGCCGCAATGACATCGACCGCCTACGCCGGGTTCGTAAACATGACCGCGATGTCCAACGTAAATATCTCAAGACCGTTCGACAAGGATAGAGACGGCTTCGTAATGACTGAGGGCGGGGCAGTAATTGTCCTCGAAGAGCTAGAGTTCGCCAAGGCGCGAGGGGCGAAGATTTACGCCGTGATCACAGGAACTGCTTCCAATGCAGACGCTTTTCATATTACGGCACCCGCTCCCCACGGAGTAGGTGCCGCAACGTGTATGAATCTTGCTCTTCAGGATGCGGGGATTAGTCCCAAAGACATCGTCCATATAAACGCGCACGGAACTTCTACGCCTCTCAATGATCTATCGGAATCAGAAGCAATACTCTCAGTATTTGGCGATGATGCACCGCCGACCACATCAATCAAAGGTGCTCTTGGTCACGCTCTTGGCGGAGCCGGGGCGTTGGGAGCGGCGGCAGCAGCGCTCACGATCGACAGGGGTTATATCGCACCAACGGCGAACACCAAGAACATCGATCCCGAGATCCACCTGGATGTTGTCATCGGCGAACCGAGAAAAATCAGCGTTGGCCCTGTCATATCCAACTCGTTTGGTTTTGGGGGCCACAACGGTTCGATCGTAATGATACCTCCGGAGTAGACCAAAGGTAGATTATGTAAAAAGGGGCCTGAAATGGCCCCTTTTTGCATAAGGCCCCACTGAACAACGCAGGTCACTGAACAGGCGCTGGCACGAACTAGATTTAATTACCAGACCAGCTATAAAATACGGAAAAGAATGCAAGCCAGCAACATTACGCCAAAGATATCCCCCGTGGACCAAACATTCGGCGCCTTCTCGAACGAACCACCTTGGTTGATAGATCCCGCCAAAATCGAATGGCTCGATTCAATCGAACTGATTCGCAAAGCTTCCAAACTCGAGGTTCCACAACTCATTCGCAAGAGGCGGCTTCCTCCCGGTTCGCGGGTCCTTGCAACTGCATACCACCTTGGAAAAGCTCTTGTGGGCTGGAAAATATTCGATCAACGGCGTTCCAGAGAATTCTCCCGCTCTGGGTTGGCCCGACGCCTTCGAAACTCTTTTGAAATACTGGGACCGACCTACATCAAACTAGGACAGATAATCGCGAGCGGAGAAGGAATCTTTCCCGTCGAGCTAGTGACCCAGTTCAAATCCCTTCGAGACCAGGTGACACCAGACCCGTTCAACACCGTCAGAGAGACTATAGAAAAGGAACTTGGTGCGGAGCTTGAGGAGACCTTTGCCGAATTCGACGAAAAAGCTCTTGCCGCGGCATCGATCGCTCAAGTGCACCGCGCAAAGCTCCGAAGTGGAGAGCGGGTGGTGGTCAAGGTTCAGCGGTCGAGAATCGATCGGATCGTCAAGGAAGATCTGGCGGCAATGAGCTGGTTTGCACCAGCACTGGTCGGGCGAATACCTGTCACCTCCCTAGCCAATCCTCCCTCGTTGGTGGAGCTTTTCGCTGAAACCATCGCAGAAGAACTTGACTTCCGGCTTGAAGCGGCGAACATGCTAGACATCGCCAAGATTCTGGCACAGACTAACCAGACGGCCCTCGTAGTTCCCCGCCCCCACCCGCGATACGTTACGCGCAAGGTACTTGTAATGGAAGAACTTTCTGGGTATCCATGGGACAGTGTGACGGAGATCCGAGAAGCCGGAATCGACACCTCGGCTGTCATTCGAGCAGCGATGATAGCTTTCATGGAAGGGGCGATGATCTACGGAGTGTTTCACGGAGACCTCCATGGCGGAAATCTTCTTGTACAACCAGATGGCGTCGTGGCTCTTCTCGACTACGGAATGACGGGTCGACTCGGTGAGGAGAAGCGACTTTCATTTCTCAGACTCCTAATGGGAGGAACCATCAACGACATGCGGGTTCAGGTGGAATCCCTTCGGGACCTCGGAGCCTTGCCCCCCGACGCCGATGTCGAAGAAGTGATCAGCGATTTGGGACTCGATGGACCTTCGGTAGATCCGACAAAGCTCACGCCTGAGGAGCTCACGGCTCAAGTCCGTGAAATAACTAAAGCGCTGTTAGGTTATGGTGCAAAGATGCCAAAAGAGCTCATGCTCTTCATAAAGGACATGCTATTTCTTGACTCGTCGATGCCCAAATATGCCCCTGACGTGGATATTTTTGCTGAGATCACAAACCTTGCTGCATATTTCGCAGCCAAGCACGGGGAAAAGATCGCTTCCGATGTCGGCATTGATCCGAGGGCTGTACCAGTCGACCTAGAGGGTGTCAGAGGCTCCCTCGGTCTCGACAGCTCTGTGGAGCAGATAACCTACAGGGAGCTTCAAGAACGCAGAGAGATCATTCGCAAGCGAATGCAGAGCCGCGAGAGGCCAACAAGGCGCACAAGACTTGTGAACAGGCGCCAGGGATAAGATGAAATATTCAATGAGTCTCTAGCTCCAGCCCCATGAGCTCCTATTGCGCCAAGCTAGCGTTGGAGACAATACCCCCACTGGTATACTTGATATTGGAACGACTCACGAAAGATATGAGGTGGCGAAGTGGCATTATCCAAGACTATTCATAAGTCTCTCGATGAGGCGAGAACCGCAATTACCGAATCTCTTGCAAAAGCCGGCTTCGGGGTCCTCACGGAAATTGACGTAGCCGCGACCCTCAAATCAAAGATCGGCGTTGAACGCGAGCCGCTCATCATTCTTGGTGCCTGCAATCCAAACCTTGCTAACGAGGCATTGACTGTTGACGTCTCATTCGCACTTTGGATGCCGTGCAATGTGGTTCTTCAAAAAGCGGATGACGGCACCACAATTTCCATTATCGATCCCCATGACATTATCAAAGATGACTCTCTCAAGCCGCTGGCAGACAAGGCCGAACAATTACTCACCCAGGCCTTGGAGCAAACCTCCTAGATAGCTTTTGGCTCGCCAAATGAGCTTGTAAATAACCTGGTTGAATCGGCTTTTTCACGAGGCTCTTCGCCAGTTGTGATCCTCAAGATGCGCTTCACCAAGGGTCGCAGTTGAGCCTTGTGCGATACACGTTAATGAACTAGCTTTAGAAATACAACCGGAGCAGTTCCGGCCTTCAGCCACGGTTTGGAGGTTGCTCAATGACCCAGATTGACATTGAGACGCCACTCGCGCAATTACAAGAGATCTCCAGCAACAAGATGTCCATCATAATGTTCAGTGGCACAGCAGACAAGTTCATCCCTCTAGGCGTGCTGTCCCAGGCAGCAGCCGCAATAGGAATGAATGTTGGAATCTTTGTCACCGGCTTTGCACTACTGGCGTTCACAAAACAGCATCACGAGTTGCCATTCCCAACCGAATTTGCAGACATGGCCCCTCAAATATCTCAGGGAATGACGCAAAACAACGTTGCCAGCTGGGACACCATGCTACGCCAGGCCAAGGACTTAGGGGCGCAGGTCTACGCCTGTTCCATGATGAGCGGCGTCATGGGACTCAAGATGGAAGACTTCAACGACCTCGTAGATGACATTGTTGGAGCCGCAACGTTTCTCCAGGCCGCCGAAGGCGGGGAAACCTTCTTCGTCTAGGAGGAGCCAAAATGGACGAAACCACCACTGGCCGCATCCTGATCGACTCTACAGGATCGCCGTGCCCAGGACCTATAACTGACCTTGCACTCGCATATAGGCGTTCAAAGGTTGGCGACTTACTCGAATTATGGGCGACAGACCCAGGAATCAGGACCGATGTGCGCGCCTGGGCGGCGAAAACCGGAAATGAAATCCTTTCCATCAGTGATTCAGACGGCAAGATAGTCGTCGTGATTCGAATCGCAAAGCGCTGACCATGCAGAAGAAACTCCTCATAATCGGTGGCGGTAGCGCTGGCACAATTCTCGCGAACAGCCTCGATCGCAGAGATTTCGAGATCTCTGTTGTCAGCTCTTCATTCGGACACCTATTTCAGCCAGCGCTCTTATACGTGGCATTTACGAATGTGAAATCTCACATCGTTCGAGACGAGCGCTCCCTACTCCCACCTCATGTCAATCTGATACATGACCAAATCACAGCGGTTGACCTCAATGAACAGAGAGCAACTTCTGCCAATGGGGCGGTGTTCCCCTATG
Source organism: Actinomycetes bacterium (assembly GCA_021799035.1). Classification (GTDB taxonomy): domain Bacteria; phylum Actinomycetota; class Acidimicrobiia; order Acidimicrobiales; family Acidimicrobiaceae; genus SCQM01. The sequence continues at coordinate 23,467 of JAJZBG010000035.1, forward strand.
ACTATCTAGTCATTGCAACCGGCATGCGCACAGATACCTCACAGATCCCCGGCCTTAGTGAAATTAACGAGAAATACGGAGATTATCACTCAAGCATCGCCAGGGCACAAAGGCTCTGGAAGCGGTTGGACAGCTTCCCCGGTGGAACCATCGCATTAGGACAGGGCTCCCCGATCATCAAATGCCCGCCATCGCCACTCGAAGGAATCTTTCTCACCGATGAACTGCTTCGGAAAAAGGGGCTCAGAGACAAGAGCAGACTTATCTTTTTCACGCCATTTCCGAGAGCTTACTCCGCGTCTCCAATGAACGAAATAGTGGAACCGCTACTTCAAGAACACGGAATAGAGGTACTAACCTTTTTCGACCTGGATCACATCGATCCCGCGACGAATACGCTTTACTCGATCGAGGGTGACAAGATCGAATGCGACCTTCCTATAGTGATCCCTCCGTTCAAAGGAGCGGAAATCGAATACCTGCCCGTTGATGTTGTTGATCCAGATAATTTCGTTATCACAGACAAAGAAACACTCCGGGTCAAGGGAACTTTTAACGCATTTGCCGTAGGAGACGCCTCCAACCTACCCACATCCAAAGCTGGTGTTGGGACTCATCTCCAAGCAAAGGTCGTGGCAAAAACGCTTTCCGGACATCCCGCTAAATTTGACGGAAGGACAAGCTGCCCCTTTGACCTGGGAAACGGACGCGGAGTCTTTGTAAATGGATCGTATGAGGCACCTGTCACAAAGGCCCGTCCGACCCGAACAAACCACCTCATGAAGATGGCGTTTGAACGTATCTACTGGTCAAGCCTTCGCGGAAGACTAGACCCTGTGATGGATGCGTACTTCGCCTTGACAAGGCCAAGGCCTGCTAGCAAGGAGCAGGAACCAGCTAGCACTAATGTCTGAAAGCTCAGACTGGCGCAAAGAATCAGACCCGAAATCCGTCGTTGTAAGAGCCTGATACCACAAGCCTAAACTGAATCAAGACCGTCACG
>JAJZBG010000036.1 GCA_021799035.1 Actinomycetes bacterium
TTTAGCTATCATCTGCAATCTTGATCCTGTCCGGCTCTTTTGGGAAACGACCGTGAGTTCTGTCTCCCAATAGTTCCAAGTGACATAAGTCTTGACATCCTCAAAATTGTTGATCTTGTTGGGTTGATCACTGATTGTGATGATCTAATACCCAATCTTGGAGGTGGAAAAATTCTCCTAGCGCAGATTTTGGCCGAATGCTAACATTCTCCGCGTGGTCAAATCAGTTGAAAACTGAGGGGGCAACAATGGCGGTTTCTGTCAGACCCCATAACCTGCACCGTTTTACAGCACTCAGGCAACGAGTCGATGGTGCAAAAGTGCATGGTAACAATGTTAGGAACGTGCGCTTGCAGCGAATGAGTGACTTGACACCGTCGCAAAACACACACGACGACGGCTGGTCCCGTGCATTTGTCATCGGCATTCTCTTGATGGCACTTGCGCTACTCCTTGTGGCCGTCTTCACGTCGCTCGTACCGAATGCCAGCCTCACAAGCATCAACATCCTATTGGGAATGCTGGGGCTAGGCACTGTCTCCCTGGCATGGGTGTTTGCCCTTTCTTGTGCTTTGAGGAGAAGTCTTTTCCAGGACCCTCGAGCTGCATTCCTTGGGGTAGGCATCGTCCTTATCGGTGGCATCGTACCCACTACAGACCTCCTGGCCTTGCCATTCCTGCGGCAGGAGGTGCAGATGCCGACTGGAATCGAAGCGCTCGGAGCCGCAGCGCTGATGATTGGCTTTCTTGTTCTTACTTTCGCTACATTCATCCCCGAATGGATATCTCGCTTCGAGGGATGGTCCGTAATTGCCGGATCAGCTATTTTGCTGGCTGTTCTGTGGATGATCCTGGACCTATTGCCTGTCATAGTCCGGAACATCTCGGTCCTAACCCCATCACCGACTGCCTTTGCACACAACTTGGTGCCAGCTCTTGTAATAGGTGCTGCAGGGCTGTTCTTGGGAATAACCCAGGTTATTCAGGGCGCTCGATCAAACGGATCCCTCAACGTCTGGCTCGGTAACACTTTGCTCGCCTGGGCCCTCTCATACCTCTTCGTTCCCCTCTGGGGAATTGACGAAACTTGGGCAGCTGCCACTGGCGTATTTGGGCTGTTGGCGATGCTCTTCGCTATAGTGGGCATCGACTTCGAACTGGAGCTTTCATTCGAGGGAATAGCTCACGAGCTTTTCAATTCACTGGTATCCACACGCCTCTTGTCCGCCAACAGAGAGCTTGAGATAGGTTTCTCGAGAAAACGTGTCCACGACATGCACAATATTCTCTTCAGCGTCGAAGGTGCTGCGACCCTCCTCCAGAAGCCAAGTTCGCTCTCCGACGATCAGCGCAAAGCGGTCTCTAAGATCCTCAGATCTCAGTTGGCCTACCTACAGAAGCTCATTGAGACTCCCCTCCTGGAGGTAGGAGCCACGCTCGAATCGGTATGGAATTGCGCGCGCACTGGAATAGATCTACTGAAGTTCCAGATTGCCACTTGCGCACCTGACGAGCTGTGCGACGTCACCCTAGCTGGCTCCACTGAAGACAACTGCAGAGCTATCCGCTTGGTCCTTGACCATCTGACAGACCTCTCCAACACCCGCTCGATCGAGGTGGAGTTTGGAGCCGAGAGTGGCTACATCTCGATAAAGATTGCTGCCACTTTTGAGTCGCAGGGCGAAACTGAAATCGGAACATATCCTGGAGGGGACACTCTTGAACTGTACGCCTCTGACCTTCTCCTTAGGCGCAGTGGAGGAACTGCGACGCAGAGGGTCTATCAAGGAATCAAGGAAATTCACCTGTTGCTCCCCGTCGCAAATGACGCAAACGTGCTTGATGGTGTGGCACCAAAAATAGCCGAACCTGGCCCGGCAGAACTTGGGGCCGTCTCTATGACACCTCAAACTGTGGTTGACACAGTTCAGCAACGCTCTGAGGCAGAAACTACTGCACAGGCAACGACAGCACGCCCTGGGAAGTGCAGCTGATGTTGGAGACTAGTTCCCCTGATCGCATTCTGATCGTGGACGATCACTCGCTGTTTGCATATACAGTCTCTATTGCTCTCAGTCAGAACGGGATTGAAGTGCAGCAGTGTGCGGTGGAACCGCATACCACGCGAGAGGATATTCTGACTACAGCATCGCAGTTCAGACCAGATCTTGTTGTTCTAGACCTTCATTTAGGAACTCTCGGAAATGCCCGCTCCTTGATATCCCCGTTGAGTGCCAAAGGGGCTGAAATAGTCGTTGTGACAGGAGATACTGACCATTATGAGATTGCAGGATGCATTGCTGATGGTGCCGCATGTGTGCTCGGGAAGGACATCTCCTTCGAGGTTTTCGTATCCACAATCATTCGAGTCCTCGATGGCGAGACGGTAGTCGCACTCTCGCGAAGAGAAGAGCTGATTGATCTATGGAGATCCCACGAACTCTCGAAACGTCTGGCTTTAGAGCCTTTCAACCACCTGACACCAAGAGAGGAAGAGGTTTTGGGTGCTCTCGTAGCAGGAAAGTCAGCCGAGGTGATAGCTGACACCTATTTCATGTCAGTGGCCACTGTTCGCAGCCACATCCATGCCGTTTTGAACAAACTCCAAGTCAAGTCACAACTTGAGGCGGTAGCCAAAGCTGCGCAGAACGAGTGGTCGCCAACTGCAGCTAGCGGAAAGATCACCGCAGGCTAGAAACGTTGCAAAATGCAGTCGGCGTGCCCGTATGGCATTCAACAGGCCAGTCCCCTTCCCCAATGTACGACGATTCTCGCGCCTTTTGCAGTGAGTCTTTTCAGAGAGCCGTTCGAGACAGACGAATTATTACGGTAGGAGGAGCTCTTGGTTATAGCGCCGCTTCAGTGACACCGAAATGTATAATTCATCCAAGGCCCCCAGTCTGGAGTTCCCTCGAAAGCAGACAGACGTGGGAGCTCGATTGGGGGGGTGACCGATGGCTGAAGAATATCAGTATGAGCCCAGCGCAAGTCCCAGGGCACGGGAACAGGTGGAGCTCTACGAGAGCTCTGGGGGTGCACAAGGCAACACACAGCGAGACACTGGAGTTCCAGTGATCATAATCACCTGCGTCGGAGCCAAGACAAACAAGCTTCGAAAGACGCCGGTAATAAAAGTGGAATCAGGAGGCATCTACGCACTCGTCGCATCTCGAGGGGGCTCTCCGAACAATCCGCACTGGTATCACAACCTCGTCGCCAACCCGGACAAGGTCAAAATTCAAGATGGACCTGACCGTTTTGACGTGACAGTGCGAGCAGTAGAAGGCAAAGAGCGGGATATCTGGTGGGACCACGCAGTATCAACTTTCCCAAGATACGCGGAGTACCAGGAGAAGACGGACCGCCAGATCCCAATTCTTATTGCAACTCGACGCTGATGACGCAGCGCTTATCTGGCCATTTCCACTCAAGTCCTAAGAGTTTCGACAAAGACTATTACGTGAAGCACTGACCAAATCGGGAAACGCCCATAAGGGCGCCAGTCAACAACTGACCGACCAATTCAACCCAGGGCTAGGAAACAGTAATGATGTCGGTGGGATACCGATCTATGAGCATCGGGCCATCTTTGGTCACCACAACCATGTATTCAATCCTCACGGTCGATTTTCCTGGGACGCCAGCACGACCTTCTACTGCAACAGTCATGCCTTCTTTGACCTCCTGAGGAAATTCTAAAGACCATTGGCGATTGACCACGGGCTGTTCGTATTGGTGAAGTCCAATGCCGTGACCGATCTCTATCGTAAGAAGTTCAGCTTCTTTCTCATAGCCAAGATCCTTGGCATCTGGGAAGTGCCTCGCTGCCGCGCTCGTGTCGCCACCCGGAACTAGCTCGCTGATTACGCCGAGAAGACGGCTCTGAAGCTCTTCCATATAGCCTTTCTCGGCCTTTGTTGGCTCCCTTCCTACGCTGAACGTCCTATAGGAACAGGCGTTGTAGCCGAGATAACTGGTGCCGCAAACGTTCCCAAACAGCAGATCGCCCGGTATTATGAACAGGTTGGTGCCCTTGATGCCTCGCTCCCATGCCAGCGGACCCGACCTGAATCCAGCAACAACTCTGTCGGCGCCTACGCTGCTTCCAGCCGAACGTCCAATGGCGGCAACTTCAGAATCAGTCATTCCAGAGTGCATGCCTCTCGCGATCGCAGCCCACATCCGATCGGTGATTGCTCCAGCCATGCGCAGGCAGGAAACCTCTTCAGACGTCTTGATTGCCATCGCCTCCAGCATGATCTCATCGCCGGGAACAATGCTGCTGCAAATCTCGCCTAATGCGGTCTGTGCATAACCGTCAAAACCTGCCACCGCCAGAGGCTCGTTGGCGAGGTGAAGCTTTTCGAGCTCAGTCCGCACGTCCTTTGCAAATTCTGTCGCTTCGTAGACACATGCTGCCTTGCCTGGAATGCCACGCAGCCAACTCCTTGCCACGCGCCACTCTTTGATCCACGGCGCTTCAGGTGGCGTATTGCAGACGTATCCCGCGTGAGCAAACACAACCGGCTCGGACTCCGCCGGAAAGAGAACATACCAGAGATCAGGAGCGAATTCGGGACCACGAAGGCCCGTCAGGTATCTTGAGTATTCGCTTCCACTCGCAAGGATTGCGCTGATCCCATTCAGCCTCAGAGTTTCCCTGGCGCGTTCCATCCGCTGCCGGCGTAGCTCTGCTGGATCTATCCTGTGTTGCCAATCAACCGAGCCTGGTCCAAATGTCAGCGGCGGCAGGTACGGGATTGACCCATTTGAAAAGCTCTGCGTCATTGCTTTCCTCCCCAGATCTAAGGTCCCGGGCTGTTCCGTTCCCCCACCCAAAAGACCTTCGAAGTTCGCATTCTCGACGCTAGCACAAACGGTCCCTGACAGTCTGGCTAATCCATGCAAACAGATCAATCGAATCTCGGGCCTTTGGCAAGCCCCCTGAGGCTATTTGCACGATAATTGCTCCTAGCAAAACTTCGGTGACGGTAATAAGCTCAATCTTCGGAGCCGCTGGCTCTCCAAATGCTTCTGCAGAAAATGCGGAAGCTTGCACTCTTCATCACCTGTTCGGCAGAAAGAAGACTGAGATGAAGTTAATCGCGATCGAAGAACATTTTCGGGCTCCCAGCCTGAGGCAACCGTTACCGCACAATGGTTCAGTCAGCAAACCCAGCGAGGCCGACCCCATGGCCGAGAGACTCGCCAAACTCGACGACCTAGGACATGCAAGGGTTAATGACATGGACAGTGCAGGCATAGATATCCAGGTGCTTTCCCTAACAGCTAGTTCACGTCTCGATCCCGAACATGAAGTCGATTCTGCGAAACAGGCAAACGACGAGCTAGCTAAGGCAATCGCATCCAATCCATCCCGACTTGCTGGCTTTGCGTCACTGCCCCTTTCAGATCCGGCAGCTTCGGCTGCCGAACTTGCCCGTGCTGTGACAACCTTGGGATTCAAAGGCGCACTTGTTAATGGCACCTACAATGATCTCTTTCTCGACGATCCTCGATTCTTGCCAATCTTCGAGGCTGCCGAGCAACTTCAAGTTCCGATCTACCTCCATCCCGCCGAGCCGCCAACTGCTGTAAGGAATGCCTATTACAAAGGGCTTGACCCGAAGACCGCTCAGTTGCTAGCGACATCAGCATGGGGTTGGCACGTCGAAACTGGGTTACACGCTCTTCGCCTCATTGTTAGCGGCCTCTTCGACCGCTTTCCCTCTCTGCGCGTGATAATTGGCCACATGGGTGAGGCAGTTCCCTTCATGCTGGCCCGAACTTCGCGCAACCTAGATGGTGTCACCCGTATCGAACGATCCGTGTCAGACTACTTTCTCAACAACTTCTACATCACCACAAGCGGAATGTTCGCAGTACAGCCGCTTCTCTGCCTTCTTCTGGTTGTTGGCGCGGATCGGGTGATATTCTCCGTCGATTATCCCTACAGCTCCAACAAAGAGGGCAAGGAGTTCTTAGAGAACGCCCCCATCAGCCCATCCGATCGAGAGAAGATCTCCCACTTGAACGCTGAACAATTGCTGGGTCTGTGATCGCAATGGTCGCCATCAGCGTCAACGGCATCAACCACGAGCCACAAGAGGGTCTCGATCGCAATCTGCTTGGATATCTTAGAAACGACCTCGAATTGCTTGGTGCAAAACCAGGCTGCGGCGAGGGAGAATGCGGCGCTTGCACGGTTCTGGTTGATGGTGAGCCAACTCTTGCCTGCCAGGTTCGTCTTCGAGAACTTGACGGTGCGGCAATCACCACAATTGAAGGGCTGGCCCAAGCTGACAAACTCCATCCTGTTCAGCTGGCGGTTATAGACGAAGGGGCGGCGCAGTGCGGCTACTGCACTCCGGGAATGGTCTTGCGAGGAGCCGCTCTTCTGGTCAAGAACCCCCAGCCCGACGAAACGGAGATAAAGGGTGCACTGGAACCCAGTATCTGCCGATGCGGCTGTCACCCGCGTCTGGTTGATGCGGTGGCAAGAGCAGCTGCAGTACCTACTGATGTTGCAAGCCAAGATGGCGATGCTGAAGAACACCGCACCGCACACGACGTCCAATACAGGTTCGCGAGACCTCAAAGACCATGGGATCTTACCGAACCAGAAGAGCGCGAGTGGTTCTCCATTTTCGGTGATGGACTAGTCGTGGCATGGCCTCCGGCAAAACCGTCGCCGGGCTCATGGGGACGAGGAGGAGGTGCGTGGCTGCACATAAATCCAACTGGCGCTGTAACTGCTTTCAGCGGAAAAGTCGACGTCGGCCAAGACAACACCACGGCATTCAGACTTATAGTTGCAGAAGAGCTGTCGATGGGATTCGATCAGATTGAAATCGTTCTGGGTGACACCGATATCTGTCCGTATGATATCGGCACCTTCGGAAGCAGATCCATGCCAGACGCGGGAGAGGCTTTGCGACGAGCTGCAGCTGGTGCGCGAACTGAACTTATCAAGCTCGCAGCAAACCGATGGAACCTCGATTCGCATGTGCTAAGTGCCGACAATGGCGAAGTGGTTGGCGGACCGGACGGATCGCGCATTGCTTTCAGTGAGCTTGTTGCCGGGCTGACGAAGTTCGTCATACTTGACGAGGAGCCGGAATTGACACCACCTCCTCGCTGGAAACTCGTGGGCCGTCGAGGCTATATGCCTTCACGCCTTGACATCGTAACCGGATCACGAAAATACATTTCAGACTATCAATGGCCGGGAATGCTCCACGGAGCGGTGCTCAGGCCACCAGTCGTAGGATCGAGCCTTCTCCACGCAGATACAAGCGCTGCTGAAAAACTGGATGGCATAGAAGTGGTGTCTGATGGCGGGTTCGTCGGAGTAGCAGCAGGCGATCCGATCAAAGCCCGAAAAGCACTCACTGCGATCTCCGCTACCTGGGAGGAGCCTTCCGCTGGTCCAGAAGACTTGGCCTTGCATCTTCGCACTCATCCCTTGTTCGGCCAAGGCTGGGAGCGCGCTCTTGACGAACGAGCTGGAAATGTGGAACAGGCCATATCAAGCGCGTCAACCATCCTTGAAGCGTCCTACACAACTGCCTACATTGCCCACGTTCCACTTGAGACAAGAGCCGCAGTGGCACAGTGGGAGGATGGAAAGCTGACGATCTGGGTTGGTACCCAGGTTCCATTCGGGGTTCGTTCCAGGGTCGCTCATGAGCTGGGGATCAACGAAGCAAACGTCAGTGTTTTAGTGCCTCCAACCGGAAGCGGCTTTGGGGGAAAGCACGCAGGTGAAGTGGCAGTGGAAGCAGCGCGTCTTGCGCATAGTCTTAAAAGGGCAGTGAAAGTTCACTGGAGCAGGGAAGAAGAGTTCCGCTGGGGCTACCTTAGGCCTATGGCAGTTATAGATATTCGTGCTTCAGTAGACGCAAGAGGCAGTCTAAGCGGATGGGACTTCTTGAACATCAATTCCGGATCAGCTGGGATCTTCCCGCCATACTCCGTGCCGAACTTCAGGCTCAGATACCAACCAGCTGACTCCCCACTTCCACAAGGCTCCTATCGTGCATTGGCTGCGACCGCAAATACTTTCGCAAGGGAATGTCACATTGACGAGCTGGCCAACATGATTGATGCAGATCCACTGGATTTCCGGCTCGCCAACCTTCGAGATCAGCGGCTTGTCGAAGTGACGCGCAAAGCAGCTCAACGATTCGGCTGGAACGTCGCTGCACCGGAATCAGGACACGGTTTCGGCCTCGCAGTTGGACTTGAAAAGGGAGGCCGAGTCGCCACATTTGCCGAAGTCTCGGTTGACAACTCAGATAACGTGAAAGTGCTAAGGCTGGTCACGGCATATGAATGTGGCGCAGTGGTAAATAGAGACACCGTAGTCAACCAAATTCAAGGCGGTATGATCATGGCATTGGGCGGGGCCTTGTTCGAGCAGGTTCAGCTCGAGAATGGACGCATCGCGTCGCCGAAACTCGCGGGTTACCGCGTGCCACGCTTCAGCGACGTTCCAGAGATTGAGATCGAACTGTTAGACAGACCGGACATTGATTCAGCTGGGGCTGGGGAAGCTCCGATGATAGCTGTCGCCCCCGCAATCGCCAATGCCATAAGTGCTGCTTCAGGTATCAGGCTTCGCTCGCTTCCGCTCATACCATCAGGCAGAGTCACACCCACAAGTGACGGCTCCGACGAAGTAACCGAAAACAAGTAGCCATAATCACAGCGATCTCAGGTTTTCTCCGATGTTCCTTGTGCGGTCAGAATACTGGCAGCCAATCCAGCCTTCACAGTGGCCGCAAAGACTTCCTCTAACGCTCCAGTCGCAACGCTGGATTCGACAAGTCGCTCGAGCCCTCACTCCAACGAATGGATTGGTCGGGAAACCAGGCTCGACATTACAACCGAAGCCCCTGTAGCGGCGCACGCCATACCTGTGGCAATCATCCAGCCGGACGGGCCCAAGGGGGTGCAGCCAAAAAACTGGCTGACAACTGGAGTCTCTATGACAGCAACCAGGACGGCACCTGAAGCAACAGTCGAAGCGAGAACCAGAGGACTCGTCCTACCCAAAACAGCGGTCTGACCAAGCTGAGATCCCACTAGAGCTGCCAGCGCCACAGTGTCAGCATGCCTTCTTGTCCCGGTAAATCTGGCAATGGCCCATGCGCCCAGTGCACCACCGCTTGTCGCAACTGCCCTGACTGCAATTTGACGCACGAGCGACGAACCCAAAGACGCATCTGGTCCTTCATTTAGGATCGCCTCAGGCGAGCGACTTCTAGGTGGCTTCAACGCAATCGTCATTGCTGGCATCAGATCGGTAAGGAGATTCACCAGCAAGAGCTGGCGAGCAGAAAGTGGTGAGGAACCAGATATGCCCGTACCGACGAGCGTGAATGCCACCTCGCCCAAATTCCCGCCAATCAGTATGGCCAGGGAATCGCGAACCGAAGACCACATCGCCCGACCCTCAATTATTGCGTCGATTATCGTTTCAATGCGATCGTCTACAACAACGAGATCCGCGGCTGCCCTGGCAGCTGGTGAACAGCTCGTGCCGAGGGCAATTCCAGTGTGAGCCAATCTGATGGCGGGAGCATCATTTGCTCCGTCACCAGTCATGGCTACAACGCATCCTACCCGCTGCAAAGAGCGAACGATTCGCACTTTTTGAGTAGGTGTTACACGCGCGAAAACCGTCACATCTGATACTACAGCATCGAGTTCATCGTCTTTCATGGCTTCAAGATTGGAACCTGTGAGAAGTCGGCCGCCATTTAGAATCTCCAGTTCTCGCGCGATTGCCTTTGCCGTGCTCGGATGATCACCTGTTATCATCACCACTTTTACCCCGCCTTTGCGCAAGTCGCCTATAGCAGCTGCCGCAGTAGGACGTACCGTGTCTGCGAGTCCCAGGAAACCAAGCAGTTCCAAGCCCGACACCTGACCATCGTCGATCTGTTCTAAAAAGATCCCTGTCTTTTCTGCAACTGCCAACACACGAAGCCCACGCTTGGCCATTCGCTCAATCTCTGCGTTGAGACGATGCCGCGCTCTTGCATCAATGCGAATCGTTCCGAAACCTGATCGCCAGGAAGTGCATCGAGACAAGATTACCTCAGGAGCACCTTTAGCCGAAACGCACCCAGTGCCTTCGGAAGTCTCTCCCAAAACAGCGTGAAACCCCCTTGCCGGTTCGAACGGCAACTCATCGAGTCTCTTCCAATTGGAAGAGACTTGGGCAGAAAAACCTGCTTTCGAAGCGCCCTCGACGACGGCGCGATCTGTGGCATGCACAAGTCCTTCGTCGTCGTTGGTGGCAGGACTTGCCCTGACCGAAGCCTCTAGCACCGTGCCCAGATCTGGATTGAGCGAAGAGCTTACCTCTTCGCTCGAAATACCGTTGGAAACCGAGTGCAAGGCGATTTGCCCGCCGGTCAAGGTTCCGGTCTTGTCAAAGCACAGCACCTCTACACGGCCCAGCGCTTCAATGGTCCTAGGATTGCGCACCAGAGCACCACGAGAGGCCAATCTGCGAGCTGCAGCTAGCTGCGCAACCGTTGCAAGCAACGGGAGTCCCTCCGGAACTGCTGCCACGGTAAGGCTTACCCCCGACGTCACCGCGTGGCGCATGCTTCGTCCCCTCGTCATGCTCATGCCAGCGACAGCAATTCCGCTTGCCACCGTTACCGGAATCGTTGCATTGGTGATCCGCTGCAGCCTAGCCTCTACTCCACTAGCTGGGGCCGGTGGGGCGTCAGCTAGAGTGCGACCAATTTCCGTGTCCTCGCCGGTGGCCACAGCGACTGCCAAAGCGCCACCATTCACGACAGTCGTGCCTTCGTAAAGCATGCAAGATCTATCTGAAAGACTCGCACCGGGAACTGGGGCGGAATGCTTGAAAACTGGATATGGTTCGCCGGTCAACGCAGACTCATCCACTTCGCATGCATCGGATTCCACGATTCGGCAGTCCACAGGCAATACATCACCTGCCTTGAGTTCCAAGATGTCCCCTCGAACGATCCTGCCCGCCTCGACCGCGACGACCTTACCGGCTCTGCGAACGTTCACTTCTTTCACACCAGCTCGCATCAGGCCTGAAATCGAGGTCTCTGTTCGCACCCTTTGTATCACACCGACAATGGCATTTGCGCCTGTTACCCCGGCCACTAGTGCCGCGTCAACCACAGAGCCAACCGCTGCCGACAGGGCTGCACCTGCAGCCAGTACAGGAGTGAGCGGGTTGGCGAACTCAGCCACAAAGGCACGGGCAAGTCCAGCCACTTCTGGGAGCTCTTTGGGCTTGCCCATTTCGCGACGTTGCACCTCTGCGGGACCTAGGCCATTCAAGGATGTATCAAGCGCTCTTAGAACTGACTCTGCCTCCATGGCATGCCATCTGGTATGAGCGAATGGTACTGGGTCCGGTCTATTGCCCACGGCTAAGGCTGTCGCTACTCCCGCGGCCTGAGCAGCCATCGCGGCAACATTTACCGGCAATGCGGCGCGACGGCTTGCCGTGGAAGCTGGTCCAATCATTGCCCACGCCCCTCCGGCCCCAGAGCCAACCAGTGCAAGCAGCGTGCTTTGTCTCGCCACCCGACGCGCTGGATCAACTGCATCAATGATCCGGTAGACATCTGCCAGTCCGCCCGGAACCAGCATTGCAGCCCCCCAAGGCACTGACTGGTTTGCTGACACCACGCCGATTCCGCAGTCCGCGACCCTGAGGCCGTCGTGGGCCTCTTCACCAGACACCAAAAGGACTCCCCGACCCTCGTTCTGGAGCGACCTGACCGACGAACGCAGCCGACCACGACCAGGTAACGTTCTTTCCGCGCCTAGTCTGGCACCAATGCCACGTCCTCCGGCAACTGCAAGCAAGTAGCCTCTTCGCTTGACAAGGGAAGCTAGCGGGATCGCAAGGGGGTCCAGTTCTGCCTCGACGGCAATAAGGCCGACAAGCCATCCCTCGTGGGAAAGGCCCAACACACCCAGGCTCCCAACCCCGAGAGACCTTGCTCTTGCCCGAGCACCTCTTGGAATAATGACCCCTGAATCCAAGAGACGATCTAACGAACCCAGAACCCAACCTGATCTGCCGACCAACCGAAACGGCCGTGCCGGATCGAAGAGCTTCTCCGCGTGTCTTAACACACGCGCTAAATCGGTGCCACCCAGTGCGGCTGCTTCGCCGAATTCAGCACGCCCAGTTGCAAGAATTGCCGAATCAAATACAACAGCGTCGATCCGATCCAACCTGCGAACAGCTCCTCTATCCATGACCAGGACATCGTGCCTGCTTAGACCGCGAGTCAGCTGTGCTGAAAATCCTTCCCGCCCTAGTCGAGCCGCCTTGGGAATTCCTGCCACTAAGGCACTTGCTGCACGACGTGGGCTTCCAGTCGCAAGATAAATAGCTCCAAACGCCGCTAAAGACGCAACAGCTGAACGATCGGTGTAACGCTCAACTGTTCCCCTTGGAATCGCAACCGGACGGGCATCAAGTGCCGACGCTGCTCTCGGCGTCCGATTATCTTGGGGGTGCAGGCCGGGCTCAAGCCGTTCCCATACTCCCCGACGAGCCTCCAGCTCACCAAGCGCATTTGCCCGGTTTGCGATGTCAACGAGCAGACCAAGAGGACCCTGGGAAAAGCCCTGGGCCATCGCATTCATGACTCCCAGTCCAAGGTCCGTGGCTGACTGACCGACATGGTGCTCGAGGAAACGGCGAACGCGGGGTTGGTTCTCGGCGACAGCTGCTATAGCAGCAGCTTCTGTAGGGAAAGGAGCCAAGCGTAGCACTTGGCCGAACAAAGATGCCCCCAGACCTACGATATCAGCGCCCACTGCAATCGCGTTTCGGACAATCGGCTCACTGTCTCCCGGGTGCTCGGGACGTTCGTGAGGAAATCCCTCTTGCTCAAGCCCGTGAGACTCTTCAACACCAATGACTACATCCAGCAAATCGTCCATCGAAGCACTGTCAGGATCAAACACAACCATGACGCGACCGACGACTGCATTGACCTCGGCGACTTGGACACCCTTTATTGCCCGCAAAGCGTCTTCAAGATGTTGTGCGACGCTTTCATTGCCAGGTTCGTGAATTCCCTTCACTTCGATGTGAGCTCGTCCATCACCTACCCAGGCCCGACGATGTTGACGAGCGCCAACCATCCGATCAAGAAAACCTCCAAAAGCCCTCGGAAGATCCAGGGGATTCATTGGCGTTGCTGCCAGTGCTTGACGGAGAGTCCTCCACCTAATACAAATGCGACACGATCATGAAATTGCGGGAACAGCGATCTTTGATCCCAACCACTCATAGAGCTGCTGCAACACAAAGCGAATTGCGACCACCGCTGCTTCAGCCAGCAACACCTCAAAGATGAATTCCATTTCCACTCTCCTATCACGGACACCAAGTCAGCCTCGCCAGAGGAACGACCGTGACAAGACAGATGGTAGAGGCAGAAACTGAACACGATCTTTCGGCACCATGAACAATGCTTGAATTTTCGGTAGCAAGAACTCAAAGGCAGGCTTCCCACTGCCTCAAACAACAGCTTTTTTGTTTTATTTGGCTCACTTGCTCCGGCGATGACGAGCAACTATCACTCCAAGACCCACCAAAGCTGCTAACGGAGCATCAACGGCTCCGGCGGCCACCGATCCCGCAGCCAGTCCGAGAAATCCAAGATTGACAAGCGACTCAGGAACTCGAACGTGCACCAGCGGAACGACGTAGCCTTTGCTCTCGCCTGAACCACTTGCAGAAGTCTGTGTATTCATTTGACCCCCCGTTTCACTCGATTGGGGACTGATTGAGCTTACCACGCGCTTCTTGCCAGCTAAATCCCCATTTTCCCGGTATGTGCGAAAATGGGCCTGCAGTCGGTGAGGCAGATTCCGATGACATTTGATTTCGCTAGAAAAGATGCATCTGCGTCAAGGTGAAGCCTATGAGTGCGTTGAGCAGCAATGGGGGCCGCAAATAGGTATATTGCCGTCTCAACTGGTCCTTATTCTTGGCTGAAATTCTCGTTCGAAACCGTGACACCTCCGCGGCTTCAAATTGACCACGGATCAAAGGCCTTTGAGCTTTCGAAAACCTTGCCAGGTGCTCATAGCTTATTTAACTGAGCGATCACGAAAGCCTGGCCCACATTAGTATCCGCTTGAAAGTGAAAAAGTAGGGACTCTGGTCGCCCAGCTCTTTTATCACGCGACTGCGAAATTCATCGACGAAGCCGAGGTAATCCTCATCGCTCAAGACGGCTTTGAATCGGTTCAATGATGTGCCCTTTACCCACTCAACAGTGTCTGATGTAGAGGAAAGACGGTGGGGATATACGACAAGACGAACGTGCTGCCGGTCAAATCCAAGCGCATCCAGGAGCTCTGCGTATTCTTCTGGCTTCAACACGTTTGTGGTGACAGTGTCCGGAGGCGACGCTGAGCCAAGCCATTCAGTTCCCAACTGACTCGCCAACTGGTAGATCACATGATCAGCGTTGCTGGGTACCTGAATGGCAATCTGGCCCCCCTGAGCTAGATAGCCCTTGAGTGTCGAAATGACGCTTCGGTGATCGTCAACCCACTGAATACTTGCATTGGCAAAGATGATGTCGAACGGTTGAGGAGCAGACCAACTGGCAATATCTCCTTGCTCAAACCTGACACACTCACTGGCGTAAAGTTCCGTTTTCGACAGCATTCCAGGAGCAGAGTCAACCCCCAAGGTCTGGCCAGCATTCAAGTACTTGTGAAGAGCAGCCGTCAATCTGCCATCGCCACAACCCAGATCAACTACATTGGAACCGGCTGTAGGCTCCAAAAGACCGGCAAGATCCCAGAAAGGCTCCTCCCGCTGAGAGGAGAATCTGTTGTAAATTGCCGGATCCCACGTTTTCTCACGGCCCGAGGTCCCATTGATTATAGGTGTCATAAGCGCATGATACAGGTAAATGGCGGCCCCGTGTTCTCAGCAGCTCCTTTCCGGAGATCACTCGCAACCTCTTGAGAGCCATAGACGAGGCAGCCGACATGGCAGCTACGGAGAGACAACTTATCGGTCGCAAAAAAGTCCGACCAACGATCCCTGGACTTGGCTTTTGAAGCCGTAGGTCACAAAGCCACCTGCACCTTTCGTTCGCATTTGACAACACATCTCGCTTAGAGACCCGGCACAGAGATTGACACCAACCCCTGGTACCCCATTTCTCAATAAGTTATGCTTGGCGTGTGGCTAATGAGCTGGTAATTGAGGTGAAAGCGCTTCGAAAGTCTTACGGGTCGATGGCAGCGGTGGATGGAGTAGATTTGGAAATGGCCCGAGGTGAGATTCTCGCACTCCTTGGACCAAACGGAGCCGGAAAGACAACTACGGTCGAGATTCTGGAAGGATACCGCAAACGAGATTCCGGTAGAGCCCGTGTCCTAGGAGAGGACCCGCAACATGCAGGCGCCGATTGGCGAGCACGTCGAGGCATCGTCTTACAGTCTAGCGATGACGTAGCCGACCTGACCGTAGCGGAGTGCGTGCGCCACTTCTCACTCTTTTATCCCAAGCCAGCCGACCCTGACGAGGTGATAGACCGCGTTGGCCTCTCAGCGAAACGAAAGGCTCCGATCCGATCGCTCTCGGGGGGGCAACGACGGCGCCTCGACGTCGCGCTAGGAATAGTGGGAAACCCCGAACTCGTCTTTCTTGACGAGCCGACCACGGGCTTCGATCCTGAGGCGCGGCGGGCCTTTTGGGAACTCGTCAAGGATCTCGCCAAAGAGGGAGCAAGCGTGCTGCTTACCACTCACTATCTCGAAGAGGCGGAAGCTCTAGCAGACAGGGTTGCTGTCATTCAGGCCGGCAAGGTTGTTGCCTCGGGCCCGCCAAGTGAGCTTGGAGGGCGCCGCCATGCACCAGCTAAGGTCACCTGGCTCGGCACAAACGGCCCGGAAACCGTCGAAACCTTGGAGCCAACAGCCCTAGTCTGCAGCCTGTACGAAACCTTTCACGGCGAGGTACCAGGTCTGACGGTTACAAGACCCAGCCTCGAAGACATTTACCTGAAGATGATCGGCACCATGGAAAAGGAGTGACGGTGAGCACAGGCAATGAACCCCCTGCTCGTGGCAGCCTCAGACATCCTCGACCCACACAGAATGTCTTTCTCGTTGCAAGCCTGAGTCGCGGCCACGTGGAGATCCTTCAATTCTTCAGGAACAGAGACTCAGTCGTGTTCACTTTGGCACTACCCGTGGTATTGCTGGCGCTTTTGGCGTCGATCTTCTCCGGTTCCGTGGAAGGCACTACAGTCACCTACAGTCAGGTCTACACGGCAGCTCTTCTGGCTGGAGGTCTAGCATCCACCAGCTTTTTGAATCTCGGCGTCGCAATCGCGACAGAGCGCGAAAATGGTACTCTCAAGCGCCTGGCTGGAACCCCCATGCCTAGAGCATCCTACTTTCTCGGGAAAGTCATAGTCGTCCTGGTCGCTTCGGCTCTAGAAGTAGTCGTTCTGATGATCGTCGGCCATTTTGCCTATGGAGTGAATCTTCCTTCATCTTTGAGCCGATGGTGGACCTTCATCTGGATTACTCTGCTGGGCGGCACGGCGATGACTCTCCTTGGCATCGCTGCTAGCAGTCTGCCGCGAAGTGCTCGTTCAGCAGCCGCCGTGCTCAACCTTCCATTTCTGGTTCTCGAATTCATATCCGGAATTTTCGTGCCGTTCACGACACTGTCGCACGGCCTATACAGCTTTGCGGGCTGGTTCCCGTTGCGCTGGCTTGCAGAAGGATATCGCTCCGCACTTCTGCCATCGTATTTCCAAAAGGTGGAGCCTGGACATGTTTGGAACCATCAGGAAATGGCCCTCGTGTTAGCTGCATGGTGCGTAGTTGGCCTGGCAATTTCGCTTCGAACATTCAGATGGACCGGGCGTGGAGAACGCTAATTCAAGGGTTTGATGCAGTCCCTTTGGCTCCGTCCGCCGACGTGAAGGAACACGGTCGGGCTGCTTCGCTTCGTCCCCGCCAATTTCAAGCTTGCTCCAAAACCGCAAGGTGGCTTGACATCCCATAATCATCTGTCTAGCTTTTACTTCATACATTGCGAGGGGTACACGGTTGCCGATATGGCACCATGGGGGCAGTTAGACAGTTCAAATCAGTCAGAAACAAGGCTTCTTCGATATCGAAGCAACAGATCAGGCAAGATTTGGCCAAAGGGTAACACCAGCGTCTCACGCTGCAGCATTGCTTGAGCAGGATTGTTGCATTTGAGTAATTCGACATCGTGGCACGATCTACAGCCAGATCAGTCACAAATCGGAGTTGACGAGCAGGTGCAACGGTCGGAATTGCCGTTGTTTTACACCAGCAGATGGACACCAGGAGGATCCACACATGGACAACCAGTTTGTGCTGCAACCGCTCGAAGTGGGGAGGTTTCCCGCATTTCCTCTAAACCGATTTCTTCTCAATGGAGAACCGGACAAATCAGTTGAGGCGCCTTGCATCTCCTGGTTTGCAAGAAGCACGTCGAGCGATCTGGCAATCTTGGTAGACACTGGGCCTGCAGAACCGACTGAAGAAACATCCAAGTTTCATCTGCCCCTAGAGGTCGGCGAAAAACGTAAGGTCCACAATGCATTGAAATCACACGGGATCGATCCCGAAGAAATCACGCACGTAGTCTTTACGCACCTCCATTTTGACCATTGCGCGTATGCCCAGCACCTTCCGAACGCCAAGATCTTGGTTCAGAAGTCCGAACTTCAGTACGCAGTAGCACCGCAAAAGGCCCACCTAGGCGGCTACGAGGCAAGCCGTCCCAACGTCATTCCAAGCTGGATGCGATCGTTCGACAGGATTGTGCCCATCGAGGGAGACATCTCGGTAGCGCCCGGGTTCCAAATTCTGCTCTTGCCAGGCCACACGTACGGATCTTCTGGGGTTGTATTTAATACGGCACAAGGCAGGTGTGCAGTTGCTGGAGATCTGATCAACCAGGTCGAAAATTGGGAGGGTGACAACGGTCGCCACATACCGCCAGCCGCAAACATAGGCATAGATCAGTGTCACGAATCATTCAAACGCCTCGAAAAGGAGGCGGAAACGATTCTCGCATCCCACGATTACAGGATGTTTGATAAAACTCGGTACTGAGACAACCAACAGCCACCGCATTTTTTTGAGCGCGTATCGATTCACGGACCTTGCTTAGGACACGATCTTTCCATTGTCGGCAAGAACTCGTGCCAACAAAGCATCCAGAAGCCGCTTCCTGACGACCAATGCCTTGAAAAGGCGTTTTCACGCGGACTTCTGAAAGTTGAAAGAGGGGCCAAGGCACACCGCGCCCGACCCCCCTTTCAATTCGTCACTCCATTCACTACTGATTACAGTACTGAATGAATCTGTTCAGCCAAATATCAACTGCCGCTCCAAAGCTTGTAATACATATTTGCCAATGCAGTCGATGAGCCGGTATACCACGCGCCATTTTCAAAAGCTGTGGATGTGAGGCTTACCGATTTGATGTTCGAGGTGGTGAATACCCTAACGCCTGGCTGAACTGCCTTGAGTGACCCCGACCCTGCGGCTCCACTCAAGTAACGGAGAGCCTCGTCAGCAGTTTGAAACGCCATTTCCGGATAATCCTGTCCAATGTCGCAGACAATTACCTGGCCTTGCGCAAGATTCTTCATCTGTTGAAGGTCACCGTTTACCGAAACAACCTTGACGCTGCTTGCTTTCCCCGCTTGAATGATCGCAGGATCTGACCACGCGGCCATCGGATCAAAGACCGGAACGACGTAGTTGATGTTTGGGTGCAGCCTCAGTTCTGCGGAAACACTTGGGCCAATGTCTGTAGCCCAGTTAGGAATGGTGACTCCCTTGGTGTAAAGCTTGCATCCCGGGCAGAGTTGCTTCATACGAGCTTCAAAATTTAGTTCCTCGTATTTCGCGCCGAGAATATCAGGACTTGTGATGAACAACACGTTGGCATGGCCATTCGAATCCTTAACCACATAGTCAGCCGCCAGCGTCCCCGAAATCGGATCGGGAGGCGCTGCATCAGCTGATATGCCTGTTAGATGCGACCCAATCTGGCTCGTGTACGGAGCATACGGCACAGGTACATCGAGTTCAGATATTACCGGCACATGATCAGCATTTGCTGTACGAGTCGCTGCGGTATAGGCGGCTGGATCACCGCCATTCACAATTATCGCCGCTGGGTGGTGGGAAAGCCCTTGCAAAATACAGCTTCCCAGATTGGTTGACACGCCGTGGGCGTCGCATCCCAAGACCTGGACATGCTCATGCTTTAGATCCGCAGTTATCATTTGAGCCTGCGTTCCCGCAGATCCGGTTGTTGTCGTAACGCTCACCAGCCACACAAGCTTTCCAGCTGCCTTTGCCGCGTTGAATGCAGGTCCGGGCGGCGTCGCAGGCTGAGTTCCAAGATACTTGGCTAGCTGAGCCGAAGCCTGCGACACGCCCCCGCTAGAGCTGGAGCTTGTACCGCTGCTCGCATTCGAAGGAGATGCGGGCTTCGTGGAAGATGCGTTTGAAGATGAGCCACATGCACTCAGAAGCAGTGCGCAGGCGCCGGCTGCAAGCAGATACGGCCTCAACGGCACAGCGTCCTTGACCTTTTTGACGATGGACACTATCTCAGACATCCTTTCTTGCTTGTATTTTTAAGATCTGGGTAAAACCCGACAATGCTACAGTGGCGACAAGTGCCTCTCCGCAAAATGCATCATCGATCCAGCTGCCTACCCCAAGCAACTGAATTCCTAAAATCCCTGTCGTCATAAGGCAGAAAGCCACCATGTGTAAAAAGCCATTTATGCGACTGGGACTGAAAATCAGAGAACCTAGAAATGCTGCCGTAAAGGCTGGAGGCAATTTGGGATGAAACGTGGATGTGTAAGCCCCGCCAGCGATATCGATGGCCACAGTCCCCGAAAAACCTGTGGAAACATATCCACACAGCTCAGGGGGCACATGAGACAGATGCAGTGAGATTCTCAAGACAAGAGGTCTGGCCGCACTTCCAATGGAACCGAGCTCGGTCATCGGCATTGCCTGGCTGCCAATCAAGTTGAAATTGACAGTCCGCAAGAGCAGGACTTGCTCGTTGACGCCACTCGAAACGCTGGACAGGAAGGTGTGCCGACACACCTGATGCTCGAGCGCCCCAGAATAGATAATCTTACATCCCCCCTCGAAGGCAGATTTGCCTTCAACTCGCATATGTAAATCATCTTTCCCAATTAATCGAGACCCACGCGCCGAGCAGGAGATGCTCTTGTTCACAGCTCGCGGACGAGAGAATCGAAATGACAGATTGGAATCGGCGGAAATAAGCCGATTCCAACAAAAAAGACATAAGGAAGCCCCAAAGACATGGCGACGTCTCCACCGTCACTTTGCCTGCCAATAACTATATCGCTTACGCCACTGCCTGTCCCGGCAAGTTCGCAAAGGTGCGCAAGAATTTCAATTCACTCTGGGTTGCCACATTCCATGCTGACGAAAGACAATTCGAGTTTCCCTTGGCCCCGCAAGGTTGCTTCACGAAGCCGCCGCAATTCTGCAATTCGTTACGGCTGCAGCTCTCGATGACATAGGCCAACGATATTCCCAGCGAGAAAAAGACTTCACGACTTTCCTTGCCAATCCGCGATCGCCTCCATAAGCTCCCCGAGATTCGCACCATAGTGAAGCGCTGCCGCTTCCGAGCTGACATACCCGTCCAGAACATCTTCGACAAGACTCTGCCAGGCCCTGCCATTGGGATCGCCCATGCCCCCGCCGCCGGCTTTGTCTAGCCTCACGCGATCCCCTTTTTCAAGTGGATAACCGCCGAAAAGACTTGGCAGGAAACGCTCCCGAGAGGTTCCGGGATTGACAACGCAGGCTCCAGTCTTTCCCGGTTCACCACCATCTACCCCAAAAGCTGATCGCGTATGCTTTCCGCCTCGGAGCGTGAGTTGCGCCCTGTCGCACAAGATGTCGTATTCTCTCCTAACTCCCAATCCCCCCCTATACTGTCCGGCTCCGCCAGAATCAGTAACGAGCTGGAAGCAATTGACTCGAACGGGAAATTCTGTTTCCAGGATTTCAATCGGTGCAGTCTTTGCATTGTTGAGCAGGACGCTGACGCCCGAGACACCGTCCCTGTCACAACGGGCGCCATAGGCCGATCCAATTATCTCGTACTGCACGAAGAAGCCGCCATCACCTCGACTTCCGCCGATGGAGATTCCCCCAATCCCTCCAGTGCCAGACATCTTCTTCTCGGGCACCAGTCCATTCATCGCCTGCAACACAGCCTCGGTGACTGCCGTGGCGGAAGCCATATAGCTGTTTGTTGGCGCTGGAAACAGCGGATCAAGAACAGAGCCTTTACGGAATTTAGTTTCCACAACTCTCGCCAAACCACCGTTATTAGCAAGCTCGGGATCGATCATTGCAATGACCGCGTAATAGCAGCAACCTCGCACGAGCGGTGGACGTACGTTAAGTGGCCCCAGTGCTTGGTCTGTTGATTCAGAAAAATCGAAAAGAATCCTGTCCCCACGTTTTTCGATTCGAACGTGATAGCGAATCTGACGCTCAAGGTCTATACCGTCATTGTCTACCCAAGCCTCAGCTTCAAACACCCCATCGTTCCATTTGCTGAGCGCGTTGCGCACGCGCCTCTCTGTAATTTGCTGGAGATAGTCGAAAGCCTCGAGCACGGTGTCTAAGCCATATCTTGCCACCATGTCATGTAGTCGGGTTTCACCCAGCCTTGCCGTGCCGACCTGTCCTCGAACGTCGCCCAGAACAACATCCGGAGTCCGGCTGTTGGCCAAAAGTATTGCTTCCACTTCAGGGACCACCTTGTTGCGATCCATGAACTTCACAGGAGGGAACTGGATGCCTTCGTGGAAAAGCTCCCGGGCATTCCCTGATCCTGTGCCCGGGATCATTCCACCGAGATCACTCTTGTGGGCAATGCTCGCGCAGAAACCGAGCAAATCATCGCCGACAAATACCGGCACTGCTACCGCCATGTCGACCGAGTGCGTTACGCCCGAAATGTAAGGGTGATTGGTTATAAAAGCATCTCCCGGAAAAATTCTCTCTTTGTACACAGCCCTGACTGCACGCACAACCTCTGGAAGGGCTGCAACGTGCAAGGGCAGAATAACGCGCTCCCCTACCACATTCCCGTCCCTGTCCAAAATCATGCAACTTGCATCCTGGGATTCGCGAACTATGGTCGAATATCCAGTCCTGAAGATGTTCGTCTGCATCTCCTGCACAATTCCGGAGAGTCGATTCTGGATAACCTGTGCCGTGATAGGATCCATGATCAAACCTGAGAAGTCACCTTCCGTGGGAGCGAATACCTTGAAGCCGGTATGGCCGTCAGCGCATTTTGAATTATAACAACAACTTCCCACCGATAACTGGGCATTGACCCATGTCCGTTGAGAGCTACGGCACGGCAAGCTGCCCGGGAAGGCAATAAGAGGCAAATGCACGAGTAGTGCCGCTAATCAGGTCTGGCACATTCGGGAGCTATGCTCATCCAGCCTGGCAATAGGATGAACTGAAGTGAGTAGCGTCGAATAGACAGCTCATGATCAAGCAAACGACAAAGATGCATGAGACTCGCGTTGCTGTTCTGACGAAGACCAAGAAGCAGCGAGGCTCGCTTCAACAGGCTGGAGCTGAAATGTGATCGCACCATGTGGAGGACCAAGCTGTGAACATAAGATACGAGGTGAATGTACCTCTAGACCCTCAAGCGGTCGCCTCACTCTTTCGAGTTTCCGGAATTGACCGTCCCCATGATGACCTGCGACGCATTGAACGAATGATCTTAGGAGCTGATCTAACGGTCACGGCATGGAACGGCAGTCAGCTTGTAGGATTCGCCCGGGCATTAACAGACTGGTGCTACTGCTGCTACCTGTCAGACCTGGCGGTGGCTCGCGACTATCAACGAAATGCGATTGGCACAGGTCTCCTCAAACTGGTCGAGGATGAGATCGGAGACTCAGTGACATTGGTGTTGATCTCTGCGCCCGATGCAAAGGAGTTCTATCGGCGGCTTGGCCTGGCGTCCACAGACCTTGCCTTTATCGTGCGCCGTAAGCGATAGTTCAATCACTTTCTGGGTCACGATCCTCGCGCCAGTCAACGAAACCGGAACCGACCCTGCCATGACAGTCTCGGGTATCGAGCACTGCGTTGCCGTGACATCCACGGGACACCGCTTGTCGGGACCTGGCACCAGGGCTAAACTACAATCTCGCAATCACCAAATCACCTACCCATGAAAGGGGCACCGTGGACGCTGTCGTCGATGAAGGTCTCGCCAATAAGTTTGCTACGGAGAAGGACACGCCATACACCCGTTGGGTCGCCTCCGAGGGG
>JAJZBG010000005.1 GCA_021799035.1 Actinomycetes bacterium
ACCAGTCGTCCGGATTCTCAAGGAGCTGCCTGCTCCATTCGATTGACCTCATGCGATCAAGCTGCCTTTGGCTAGTGCTGGGCTCAGGAACCATAACTTTGAAGATAACACGAAGTAGCTACATTCGCGCGCCTAAACGAGTTAGCTTCATCGATATCACAAGCGGCAACTTTACAAAGAGAGTACCCTTTGCGCACTTTCAGGTGCGGCCAAATGCCCTGTTCATGCGTCATTACACTCAGTTACGTGCACTGACCTTACCGCACCGGGCCAGTCGGCGCGAAAAGCATACCGATCTGATCGGACAACTCCTCTCCGCCAATCGATTCCGAGATTTCCGGCAGATGCGAAGCGCTCGATCACGAAAACCGCTACACCCGAAGGGATGCGCAACACATGAGTCCTCGAAACTTGCGACCCTACTGGTCGGGATGCAAGATTTTCAGAATTGGGCCGCAGGCCCAGTCGGCCATTGCGCGACTAGCGAGTATCGGTCGCCTCGGATAAGGCTCTTACGGTACTCAATTGGGGTATCTCCAACGAAGACAAGCCGTTCAGTCGAAAAGGCTGCCACCTTAGGTGGCAGTCGCAACAGCTTTCGTTCGGTGGGGTTTGGAATGACTGGCCTGATTCGTTCCCAGCCGCCTGTGATGCGGAGAGAGCAGTGTAGAGCGAGGGCATCGTAGAGCCCTCCTAGGGAAAGGTCAGCGTCAAGCAATGACACGGTCTGGTCCGCTGGTAACCAAGATCGGTCCCAGGCTATCGGCTCAGATCCGGCGAAGCGGAGCCGCTCGATAAACACGACTGTGGCTCCTTCGTATAGGCGAAGCTGCGTGGCAACCTCCGGTGTGACTGGGCACTGCTCAGCCACGAGCACCTCGCTTCGCTCCTCGATTCCTGTGGCTCTAACGGTCGAGGCGAGGCTGTACAGAGAGTGAAGGTGCTGTTCAAGGGCCGGAGGGGTAACAGAGGTGCCGCGCCCGCGCTGGCGGACAACAAGCCCCTCGGAAATCATGTGGCGTACAGCTTCTCGCGCGGTCTGCCGACTTACTTCGTAGTCTCTAGTCAACTCCTCATCGCTCGGGAAATGATGCTCGAACTCTCCATTGAGCAGACGACGACGAAGATCGTCAGTCATCTGTGCCCAAAGCGGAAGCGGACTTGACCTGTCAAGCCTTACCACAAGATCACACTCCGGCAAGGAAGAACGAGCCAATGAGAACAACTAGAACAAAGAGCGTAACAAGTGCCATGGGAATGTCCTCCTCATATAGGAAAGACAATACCCCTACAGCTACTCGCAAAATAGGTGTAAGGATCAAGATCAGCACGCCGAGAACTACGATGCCTTGTCCTTCCCCGTGACTGATCGATTTTCCCAAGTCTGCAAACGTATGCGGGAATGGCGTAGATTGTGACGTGAGTTCTCTGTAGGAGAAGCTACCTCGAATCGGCAGATAATCGCTGTGATGGAAAAACATGAGCCCAAGTCCACTGGCGATGACGAGCACGCTAACTACAACGCCGATCCGCAGCACCATGCTGATCGCTAGTTCGACCTTGCGGATCTTTTCCTCCATCACAGCCGCCTCTTCGGGGCTGAGCTCCCGACGGTGGTAACCAGGTCGGCCGATGCCGCTTGGTCCTGGCTCACTGGAACTGTGCACATGGGAATAACCGGTCGGTTTGTTCAGATCGGTCATGGGAAGATTCCCTTCTGGAGCATCTCGAGAGAGATGATAACAAGGACAATGACGAAGACCAGCCGGACCGTCCTGCTCGTGACCCGGCCCAGGACTCGGGCGCCTAAGGTGGCGCCAAGGAGCACCCCAGCCGCTACTGGAGCGGCAATTATGGGGTCGATCTGGCCCCGGATGAAGTATACGCCAGCGCTGGCAGCGGCGGTGACTCCAATCATGAAGTTGCTCGTTGCCGACGATACCTTCATGGGCAAGTGCATGGCGCTATCCATGGCGGGCACTTTCAAGGCGCCTGATCCGATGCCGAGGAGTGCGCTGACCAATCCGGCAACGTACATGAGACCCAACCCTGCCTTAGTACCGACAACCTTGTACGAGATCTCCCGCTTCTCGGCGTAGTCATAGTATGAGCCATGCAAATTGAAGTAGTTGGCGAGCCTATCGTTCGAAACTGTAAGGGGCTGGGCAACATGCCGACGCCGAAATGTCACGAACGACGAGTAGGCGAGTACGAGCCCAAAGAAGACAAAGAGGAACCGGGTTGGCAAGAGCGTTGTAAGGTATGCGCCGCTCACTGCACCCGTCGTTGTTGCGATCTCCAGAAACATTCCAGCTCGCAAGTTGGTCATGCGCTCTCGGACATAGGCTGCCGCCGCTCCACTTGAAGTGGCAATTACCGAGACTATGCTTGCACCGATTGCCAGGCGGATGTCCACGTGATAAAGAAGCGTAAGAACAGGAACAATCACAACCCCGCCACCAAGGCCTATCAGCGACCCGAGCACCCCCGCGGCAACAGAGATCAGTGCTAAAGAGATTACGAAGTCGAGGGGTGTCATTAGGAAATTGGAATTTCGTCGAGGGGTAGCATGAGAATAGTATATACGTACATTCCATCATAAGAACACATTGCCGCTTTTCTCCGATGAAATTGATCCAACAACTCCGTTTCCGCTCGCATCTCAGCGGAAGAGGTAGACGCCCATAACTCTCAGTGGATTGCCCAAAAATGAGCCGCAACCAGAGTATCTTGCGGCCAGAAAGGGCCTTCGGTTTTTCGGCTACCCTGGTCTGTTTACCAAATCCTCAACTCTGGTGCTTCATTTTGAAGTTCGATGGTGAACGCGAACTTTGATGCCTCGCCTCACGCATTCCGGTTGACTTTTACTCGTCACATCACGTGCCATTTTACGTAGCGTCCCCTATCGTTCACTAGTTGTGGCATAGGTGCCAGTTTTACACACGAGGCGAGATCTGCCTGGCAACAATCTTTCCAACCGCTCCAGGAAACCGAGGCGTTCCTCGTGTCCTTCATCAGAAATAGTTATGTCCGTAAAAATCCGATATCTTCATTTTGACACGTGCCTTTATCTCTACCACAACAGACACCAAAGGTGCGCCGAAGCTTCAGATCATTTCCCATCGGTGAGCCAGTTCAGATGGGACCTCCTCCCTGGGGAGATCTTCAAGCCAACCAAAGAGCTCCGGAAACAGCCATGGACCTCGGCAACTGTTTCCTGTCGGCATACCAGGGAAGGTCACCCATGAAGGACCATGACCGTCTATGTATCCGGCAAGGACCCATCGCGTAGAGCGCACTTACATGCACACGGGAAGGATATCCCTTGTTCTTCTCAAAGCAATACCACGGATACTGATGCGACTCTGACTCCATGAGGGAATCTCTGGCCACCTTGGCCAGAATTGAAGCGGTTGCTATGGCAAAGCTCTTGGCGTCCCCTTTCGCAACCGTCACAGCATCTCTGTACCGAGAGAAGTTGGTCGTTCCATCAAGCATCAGCACTGCTGAGTCAAGATAACTCTGCAGTGGCCGGATAGCCCTGTCAAGGCCGAGTGCAAGGCTACTTGTCATGCCGATCTCATCCACCTCGTCGGACTCCACCATTCCAAGCCCGTAGTCCTTGGCCAACGCGGTGATCGGCTCAACCAATGAGTTCCTAACTCGCGCTGATAGCTTCTTGGAGTCGTCGACCCGCAAGTAATCGCTCCGGCCGAACTGGCCGATTCTCGCCGCGCCAGCAGGATCTGGCTCTGACATGAACGCCACCAGTTGTTTGAGGTCGTACACCACCGCGCCAACACATAGTGGACCAGCCCACGAACCGCGTCCAACTTCATCGACACCAACAACGTATCGGTACTTCTTAGGATCCAGCTGCTTTTCTAAGTGGAGCTGAGCGGCCAGCGATACAGAGACCTTGGGCATTTCCCAATAATAAACGATGACGTGTGAGTCCGCAGAAATAACCGCAGTTCAGTCGCTCGGATTTACGACCCACAGCTGGACTGAACCAAGATCTTTGAGATACCTGGGGCGGAGCGGGACGAGCCGATGCTTGCTCTTGCCGGAAAGAGCTTGCTGAATGCCATCCGATACGAGGATAGACCCAGGGTTGGCTATGTTGACGATCCTGGACGCGAGGTTGACAACTGGACCGTAGTAGTCGCCCTCTCTGGCCAACACTGAACCATAAGCCACTCCGGCCCGAACCTCGGACAACAACTTCTCCTTCGCGTACTCCTCTTTGAGTTCAAGACCGATCTCGACGGCAGCCTCCGGATCCACCACGACATACATCACTTCGTCACCAATCATCTTGACAACTCGTCCGTCTCTCCTGGTCACGGCATCCGATGAGAGTTCTTCAAAACGTGAAACAACTGCTCCGAGTTCCTGGGTCGTCAACTGCTGAGAAAGGACAGTGAATCCCACAAGGTCGACGAAACCCACAGCCAGAATTCGCTCGGACACGTCGCGAGCACCGCGGTCAAGCGCCACCATAGCGTGCCTCCCGGCGTCGTGCAGGTGGCGAATCCAGGCATAGACTAGAAGCTCCGGAACTGCAGGCAATATTGATGCCGAGTATTGCGTGAACCGGTCAGCCAGATCTACGGTAGTGAAGTCCTTCGAGCCCAGGCCCACACCTTTCAGGCTGTTCGACGCCACAATCTCTGCTGCAGCTATCCTTGCCATCGAAGATCCGATCACCCTGGCAAGCTGTATCGCAACGTCCACATCAGTGGTGCGCGTACGCATCAGGCTTGCAAGGGATGTCACAGCCTCGACGTCTATGGAGCTGAAGATGCGGTCGTCGTCTGCCACGTCGGCGAAGCCGAGCGCGCGCCAGAGCCTCCTCACCGTGGCCACGTCCACCCCGGTCTGCCCGGATAGCTCTTCAATGGTAAGCCGGTTCCTAGGCGGACCGAGCATCTGATCGACTGCAAGCAGGTGAAGGGCATCGTTCTGCAGAGCTGTGAGGATTTCCTCGTCAGAGATGTCCCGCTCTCTGAGCATCTCTAAAAGGCGGATGGGTAAAGACGCCGTCAGAGCTCGACTAACTTGCTCTTCGTCCAAATCCATCCTCCACTCGCAACGGTAAAATGCTGAAACATTCTTTCATGCCTACACTAAAGATAGTGAGCATAAACCGAATTGACCTTCAAAAATCATCGGCCAAGCACGTAATTCTCATTCCCATAAGGTCATTTTCCGACAGCAAATCCCGCCTTGCCGCGGTCCTAAGCCCCAGCGAAAGGGCAGACCTGATCGCTTTTTGCTCAAAAAGAGTGCTAAGTGCTGCCGGGGAGTTACCTAAGATCGTCATATCTTCTGATCCAACAGTTCGAGACTTCGCACAAAATCTTGGCTGTGAAGTGATCCGAGACAACGGCGAGGGGCTCAGTTCGGCGGTGCAACATGCATACGAGCTAGTGGCTGGCCGTGGCGCAAAACATGTGACGGTAGCCCATGCCGACCTACCTCTGGCCGAGGATCTTACCACCTTGATTCGCGAGGGCGCTGTGACGATAGTTCCAGACCGAAATCACGACGGAACCAACGTTATATCTCTGCCGACCGAATCTGGCTTCCGCTTTGCTTATGGACCCAACTCATTCGAACGCCATCTCCGGGAAGCTGCCCGTCTCAACCTGGGAATCAGCATCAACGAGAACCCCCAGCTTACAATGGATATAGATACGCCCGAGGATCTCTTGCGGCTTTTTGGAGAGAGTGACTTTGACTTGGAAGCACGGGGAGTCGACACCCGACTGGATCTTCCGGATAGCATCTAGGTGGCAGTTGAGGCAGGCTCAAAACCTCCAGCGCCTGCTCTACGCCAACACTTGTATTTTGCCATAGTCGATCCACGCTTAGGAGACAGATATGACGACGACATATCTCGCAGGTGAGAAGGCCTCGCCAAGCCATGACCTTGAAGTGCCAGCAAGAGCACTCGCAATCGGGGCCCATCCTGACGACATCGAATTCGGCTGCGGGGGGACTCTTGCCAAGTGGGCCGCCAAGGCGTGCGAGATATTTCACCTTGTCTGCACAGATGGCTCTAAAGGGACATGGGATCCAAATATCAAGCCAGCCGATCTTGCACAACGCCGCCAGAAGGAGCAGACGGATGCAGCTCGGATACTCGGTGGCAATACTCCGGTCACTTTTTTGGGCTGGACCGATGGCGAGCTGGAATCTGGAATGATCCAGAGATCACAGGTAGTCGAGACTATAAGGCGCCTAAAACCCGATGTGCTTTTAGCTCATGATCCATGGAAGCGCTACAGGCTCCATCCGGACCATAGGCATGCAGGATTCTTGGCAACTGACGGGGTAGTGGCAGCTAGAGATCCGTTGTTCTTTCCCGAGCTCGGTGCACCTCACAGGCCTTCCAAGATTCTTCTATGGGAAGCCGATCAGCCAGATCATGAGGAGACCATAGAAGAGGAGAACTTCCAGAAGAAGCTTCTTGCACTCAAGGCCCACGCCAGCCAATACGAATCTACAATGGGCATTAACCAGCTAGATGACCCGTCACAAATGGCTGCATTCGAGCAAAGGCTCAGGACTCGCCTGCTGGATAATTCACTGAGTGGCGGCGCAAAGCTATCCGAGGTATTCAAACTCATCGACAAGGTCTGACTCTATTATTCGAAAGAGGGCTATTAACTGTTAGCGTAGTAATGCCATTTAGTGTGCGAACGTATGTGCTAGTTTTCTTGATGTGAACTTGTCTGAATGGGCGCACAGAGTTGGCATAAACAGTCGACCGTGACGTAAATGCTGCACTGAATCTCCGTGACTGGCCGGAGTCAAATGCCGGTCCTGGACCAGTCGGGTCCAGCGCCCCAGTGGACACTCGGGCCGCCGATATTGGCGGTACAGACCCTGGCCCCGGCGGCGGGACGACCCGCTGCCGGAGGAGCGACCGTAAGACCCGCCTGAAAGGGAAGGCCAGTCGCGGTGAGGCGAGAAGCAAGACCCCGCAAGGGGAAGCTGTATGAGCGTGTCACTAGAACACACTCAACGGCAACGGTCCTTTGGTTGACAACGTGCTCGAGACTATTCCAGTAGGCCTCACAAGGCTTGAAATTTCCAAAACACCCAGTATCTGTCATTGCTGGCGAACCAGGAACTCGATTGCGATGGGACGCTTGCCCCCAGATAGATCGACCTGTCAAGATGTTCAAAGCCCTTCTTCAGTCAAGCCACCTAAATGATCACGTCTTTTAGTCCGAGATGAAAAGGCACGGACTTAAATTCGGCTGTCGTCGCCAGCATGGAGCCAACCACACTCTAAGGCCGCCTTAACCTGTCACAAGCCGCCCGCCAACTTGTCTTCCCATGCAACAGATGCCCCGATCGCCGAAGCACTGCGCAACACTGTAACCCCACGCATCAGGCCCCGGTTTGAAATCTCAAGCCAGCGTAGTCGCATTAGCTGTGGTTCCAGGATAAACAGCCGATCTGAACTGACACGATAACCTAGCGATTACGCCAAAAGCCATTATCGTTGCTCAAATGTTCCTCCGTCTGACCGCGGAAAAACTCAGCAGCCCCTTGGAGCGCGCGAGGCTCACGGATTCGCGACCTGAGCATCTGTCGAACACGGCTACTCGAGAAGAGCTCGGCACTCTTCGCGCGGACATTATAACTGGCAAATTCCCCGAGATTGAGATCGATGCAGAAACCCGATCTGAACGCCCTCTTTGCATCGCTCACACTCATGACGCTCACAGGTGAGATCATCCTGGAGAGGTCAATGCTTTCAATGGGTATCGATGCGATTGCGCCACAGTGCCTGTACCTTATCTCCTGCCTTTCAAGGTCGATCTGACCGTAACGCGAATCTCCCAAATCCTGTCCCTTTGGCAAGTAATGGATCCAAACGGGCTCCGAATCGTAAAATCCTCCGCCATCGGTTTCCAGTCCTAGAGTCCTGGCAAGCTCCACCCGCGCCAAGTCACGGTCCTTCCTTGTTGGCATCACAAGTTGCGTTGGCAAGTCCTGACCAAGCTCCCAGCTTTTCAACTGTGCGGCTGCAGCCATGATCGACCTCTTCAGCATTTCAACTGAGGCTGCCGAAATGGCCAGCTTCTCAGTCCCGCAAGGATCAGTCTGCTCCACATGAAGGCTCCTGAGGCTTTCTGACAGTTCAGCGACAGACATGACTGGCAGGCTCCTGAAAGCATCACATTGTCGAATCGACCTTTCCTCGCAGGCAAGAATCAGATCCTGATGGCGATATTCGAACGCAAGCTGAGCGATCTTTGTGAAATCGAGAC
This sequence comes from Actinomycetes bacterium, assembly GCA_021799035.1. Classification (GTDB taxonomy): domain Bacteria; phylum Actinomycetota; class Acidimicrobiia; order Acidimicrobiales; family Acidimicrobiaceae; genus SCQM01. Next base: position 8,292 of record JAJZBG010000005.1, read on the forward strand.
TTCCCAAGGCGACCAGCTCTTTAGGATGTGCAGTCGTCTGAATATCGAACTTGTCAAGTTCCGAGCGTTTGACCCCGCTTCGCGTGACAACAGCCACCACCTCGCCAAGAGAGAAGGTGGCAACCCTCTGATAGATATCGTCTTGAAAGCTGGCGATTCTGAGCCACCCTTCTCCACGCGAAGGCCCAACAGCTCTCTCTCCAAAATGCTGAGCGGCGTCTACAACGCTTCTTGAACTTCGTGGCTCCGGAAGGCTCTTCAGGTGCAAACGTCGCCGAGGAATTAGGTTCTCCATGTGGCGAACCGTGAAACCTGCTCGTTCCAACTCGTTCGCCCAGCGCTCTCGCAACTGCTCTGAGCTGAGTAGAACCTTCTTGTCGCGCGTCATTAGCGAGGCTGTTCTGGAAGCTCCTGGACCGTATGCCCCCCACCGCTCGACGAGTTCGTTGACGGCTGAGGATCGTTTGGAAAACAACCTCGAAACATCAGCGGGAAAACCGGGTATCTCGGTTGGCCCACCCTCGTCGTCGAGTCCCCTTTCGACCATTACAATGCCCAAACGGGAATAAACCTCCTTTGCAAGTGATCTCCTGTAAAACAGGGACCACTCCCTCACGTTCCGGTAAATTCCAGCAGAATTTACGGCTCTGAACGAACCGTCTTCAAGTTCTATGCGATTGGCCAGGAGCAGGTGCGTATGCAGATGGGGGTCCAGAGACCGTGAAGTGCGGTGGACAAAGCCAACTGCCGATAAATTCCCCTTCACGTTGTAGGTCATCGCCTCCTTCATGTGCTTGAGAACACTTGTAACGGCGGCGTGGTGAGACTCAGCCAATTGAACAGACAGCTCCGAAGGCAGAGTGCCAAAGAGGATCGATAGCTGCTTCGGAGCAACCCAGCAGAGATCGTAACCGACATTCTTAACGGGATGGATGAACCTCTCATCCCTGGGAAGGCCGCGCAGCTGCCCAAGAATATCGAGTAATCCAAGTTTCTGGTTCGCCAGCCCAGACCAGCTGCCAAAGCACGAGACTTCGTCGGCTCCCAGACCCGTGCGGCAATCCTCCTTACCGCTCGAAATTCCCCCAAAATAGTAACCCAGCCGGGATGAATCTAGAGAGCTGACAAAAAGACCGGACATCTCAGCACCCAAGAGAGGAGTTGTATCAGGGGTCGCAATCAACTCTTGCAAAGACTGCCGGAACCGTCAATAGAATTTAGTGGTACATATCCAAAAGAGTCTGTATCGCTGCCCCCTTGAGAGACCGCAGTTGCGTCGGAGCGACAACACACGAATAGGGTGGCAATCTAACCAGAAGCTTTGAAATCCACGCAACTGAGGACGATCGTAGCTTGTAAAGATCGTATCCGGCTGCACTCACTAGAAACTGCGGGGATTCCGTCAACCTTTCAACCAGCCAACCTGATCCCTCAGGCACACCGATGAGCACCTGCTCTCCGTCCCCTCCGAAGGCTCGCGGAATATCGCCAGACCTGATTCGCTTCATCTCTGACAGAGGAAGTTGAAAGGTAGAGCCAGTAGCCTCGCACGAGATTATCCGGCCTAGATGGAAGTGGCGGACCTCACCTGCCAAGTGGCAGAATCCTCTCATGTACCACCTGCCTGACTCCGTAAATAGCTGGTAGGGATCCACCTCTCTCTTGCTCACACGCTCTGAAGAACTCGAGAAATACGTCAACTCGACTGTCTTGCGCTCGTTAACGGCAGATCTCAGGCTTCCGAGAAAGTAGGGCTCTTCAATGCCAACATCTACTTCGCTCAATGCAATCTCGAACTTCGAAAGCGAGACCTGGAGTTTCTGAAGCGCCGAGGCAAGGTGAGCATCGTCGTCAATTCCAGGAACTTTCAGTGCGGCGGCGGCAATGGTGGCAAGAACTGTGGCCTCCAAGGTAGTCAACTTCCGCGGTGCGGTGATGATGTCCATGTCCAAGAAGCTCACTACGGTGCCATCGTCCTCGACAATGATTTCGAGCAGTGAATCAGGCGTGTAGGGAGGCAGCCCACAGCATGCAGCAATCTCCAGAAGCCTGACAACCTCCGGAATGCTCACGCTGAAAGTCTGGGAGATCTCTCCCACGGTGGTGGTTTTCTTCCTTGCAAGCCAGGGAAGGATCTTCACCAGGGCTGAGTACATTGCAGTTGCACTTCGCAGGTCCCCTGCTGACACGGTCTGGGAGGGACGGCCCTCTCGCGAAGTTTCGAACGGGGTAGCGCTACAGGCTTCTTGACTAGACCCTGATCCGGCTTGACTACCCACAGAAGCTGCCAAAAGAAGTTCTTGATCCGCCAAAGTCGGCTCAGCCAGAAGTCGCCTCAAATATTCGACGAACCCAGCAACCATTGAAGCAGGCCCGAGAAGCTTGACCTTGTCAAAATATCCCAAGAGCCAGTCAAAAAAGGAGCCTGTGTCAATCACTTCAAAGGAAAATCTGCAGTCACCACTGGTTTCGGATCGAACGTAGCCCGCCTCCCCAAGAAGCTCGTAGCCCAGCAGTGGCGCCACGTCTGGATGTGCAACAACCTCAACCGCAACAGGCTTTCCTTCCCCCACCTCCCAGCGATTCTTAGGAAGGCGGGAGGAAATATTGAAATCGCCTGGCTTCTCCAAAGCGTCAATGCTAGTTATGAGCACCTCGGAATCAACGCGGTTTACGAGAAAGGTCTTGATTTTCCCAGTTTCACGCTCATTTCCGATAACATACCAATTCCCCCATCTGAACGAGATTCCATAGATGTCTATATTCCGCAGCTTCGCACGATAGGAGAAAGTCACCACTTTGCGTGCACCCATCGCCTCAAACAGGCGGAACAATGCAGGCTGATCCGGAATGCTCGCTACGGTAGCCTCACCTCCGGAAACCACGCACCCAAGCTTCTGCAAAGCAGATTCTCTAGCCCCTCCGCCAAAGCTCACCAAAGCACTCGCGGCAGCGATCGCTGACGCCTCATCGTCGGTGAACCTCAGATCTGGGAGGATCATCTCTGACCTCTCGATCTGGTACCCATACTGTTCTTCACCTGGTATCTGATGCGTCGCAATTGGAATTCCGAGTTCGCGAAGCTCCTTCTTCGCCCTTTCAAACGCCTGGTGCCTGGCGCCGGGCGACTCCGGGAAGCCCCCGATTCGTCGGGCAATCTCGTCCAGTGAAATTGGCTTTTTGGTATCCAGCAGGAGCATCACGAGATTGAAGAGTCTTGGAAACTTGTCCGACCTAGCCAACGTGCAATCCTCTCGAATGATTCAGCACTTTTGCATGAGTTGCTTCTCAATGTAGGCCCCAATTCGCCCCTACCTACCATAATTCACGCACGATAATAAGATTGCGCTCATGGGGGCGCTACCATTCGATCCACATCCATTTGCTATTGCGGTCGCAGTCCTGGCACTTGCGGCCTATCCACTGATCTGTTCAGTCGGCACGCGGGCGGAAAGGGTTCAGAGGCTGTCCATCCGCAATCGTTTCGCAGTGGGCCTGAGACAACCCACCAAACGTCAAAAGAGGTTTTTTCTTCTTGGAATGCTGGCACTGTTTCTCGCCAGCTACTGGCCTCTCGATGACATCGCCCAGCACTATCTGCTTCTAGCGAGAATGACACAGCAGCTTCTGATCACGCTCGCCGCAGCGCCGATGCTCATCATGTCGCTGCCCAGAACCTCAGTAGTTGCACTCACCAAGCCACGATTTTTCGACTACATATTGGCTCGACTGACCAGGCCGGTGCCAGCGGTAATTATTTTCACCACGACGGCAGTCCTGGCAATGACCCCCACGCTTGTCAAGTTCGAACTCGGGTCAAGCTGGAATCAGTTTCTCGTGCACCTAGCGCTGCTCACAGCTGGAGTCGTTGCCTGGATTCCAATACTCAGAGTCCTACCAGGGGTTTGGCAGCTATCAACCGCTGGGAGGCTTGCATACCTATTCGCACTTTCCCTGTTGCCCAACGTACCCGCTTTAGTCCTTATTTTCGCCAGGAGGCCACTCTACCCCAGCTACGTCCACACTTCGATGGGACTGAGCGCGGTAGCAGACCAGCAGCTTACCGGCGCACTGGCCAAAATTGCCTCCCTTGCCGTATTCTGGGGCGTCGCCATCTCCATCCTCCTCAAGGCCGATAGGGACGAGGAGCTGGGACTCGATCCGGACCCGGTAACCTGGGACGACGTTCAGCGAGAATTCGACAGGTCTTCGAGACGGCTACCCAAGGGATAGACGGTATTCTTCTTCGCTGGCAGTAGATTGACTTATATACCTCTGCGCATTTTTCAACGTCAAATGACTGCGCAGACCTAGGTCCCCACATTGGAGTAATAGATGTCATTTCGCCACGATCTAAGAAATGTGGCAATAATAGCTCACGTCGATCATGGAAAAACCACTCTCGTTGATACCATGCTCAGAGAGACCGGCGCGTTCCGGGCTAATCAAGAAGTCGTTGACCGAGTCATGGATTCGATGGACCTGGAACGGGAAAAGGGAATCACAATCCTGGCTAAGCAGACATCTATCAAGTACGACGGGGTGAAGATCAACATCGTCGACACCCCAGGACACGCCGATTTCGGGGGTGAGGTGGAGCGTGGCTTGGCGATGGTGGACGGCGTTGTGCTTCTTGTGGACGCAGCAGAGGGCCCGCTACCGCAGACAAGATTTGTCCTTCGAAAGGCCCTCGAAGCCGATCTGCCCATAATTGTTGTCTTGAATAAGATCGACCGGACCGATGCTCGCCCCAACGAAGTCATAAACGAGATCTACGAGCTTTTCCTAGATCTGGACGCAAAAGAAATCCAGATTGAATTCCCCATTGTTTACGCGAGCGCCAAACAAGGTTGGGCCAGCCTCGACGCAGAGAAGGTAGGCGACAACCTGCGCCCTCTCTTCGACGCGATACTGGAGCATATTCCCGCACCCAAATTTGACGAAGGTCACCCCTTCCAAGCGCTGGTGACAAATATCGATGGAAGCGCTTACCTGGGAAGGCTGGCCATTTGCAGAATCGCAAATGGAACTGTTCGCAGGGGACAGAACGTTGCATGGTGTAAGACAGACGGATCGATAGGCCGAGGCAAGGTTGCTGAAATACTCATGACAAATGTGCTCTCCAGAGAAGAAACCGACGAGGCAGGACCTGGAGAGATAGTCGCAATAGCCGGTTTCCCCGATATAACGATCGGCGAGACTCTTGCGGATGCCAACGATCCCCAGCCGCTGCCTGTGCTGAGAGTTGACGAACCAAGCCTTTCTATGACCTTCGGCGTAAATACGTCACCGCTTGCAGGTCGCGACGGCACGAGGCTCACGGCCCGGCAGGTCAAATCTAGGCTGGACTCCGAGCTCGTCGGAAACGTCTCGATAAGAGTTCTCGGCACACCCAGGCCAGATACGTGGGAAGTCCAAGGTCGCGGCGAGCTGGCTCTTGCGGTGCTGATCGAGACCATGCGCCGAGAAGGGTTCGAGCTCACGGTGGGGAAGCCTCAAGTACTGACCAGAACGATAGACGGCAAGACTCACGAACCTGTCGAACGGCTCGAGATCGACATGCCGGAAGAGTATTTCGGACCTGTCACCCAGATTCTCGCGCAAAGGAAAGGCTCCCTTGACCAAGTCGTCAATCATGGAACCGGTTGGGTCAGAATGACCTACTTCATTCCTTCAAGAGGCCTGATAGGAATCAGAACGGAACTGCTGACTCAGACGAGAGGCACAGCAATCATAAATCATGGCTTTGAACGCTGGGAACCATGGGCTGGCGACATGCGAAATAGGTCAAACGGATCGCTCGTTGCTGACAGATCTGGCGTTTCAACTGCATACGCACTTTTGAACCTTCAGGAAAGAGGAATCCTTTTCATTGGTCCCGGAGAGGACCTGTACGAAGGCATGCTCATTGGTGAGAATTCGCGTAACGACGACATGGATGTCAACCCGACCAAAGAGAAGAAGCTCACAAACATGCGGTCCTCCACGGCTGAAGAGTTCGTGAGGCTGACTCCGCCGCTTCGTATGACGTTGGAAGCAGCTCTCGAATATCTCAACGAAGACGAATGCGTCGAAGTAACACCAAAAGCCGTAAGGCTACGAAAACTTGTTCTTCAAGCTTCTGAGCGAGCAAAACAGCGAAAAGCGGGAGCGCTAACCAACTGACAGGTTTCGCCGAAAGCTGAATGGCAACCTTGCTACCGGCTTGATGCCGATCACCTGCTTGGTATTTGGAGATACCACAACCATCGCAAACCGATTCACCGGCAGCGAAGACGACTGCGATGCGCTTGGCTGTAGGCGATACGCAACCAGGCACAAATACGATTGTCTCGAGGAGACCTCCTTTCCAAGCATCCGAGTGGCGGTCTTGGCGTCGATGACCCTGACACCCATGTACTGCTTTCCGGCAGCAATTGCACTCTGCGCAATGGGGAGGACCTGAAAACAGGTTCCAGCTCCGGTAGTCAGTGAAACCGTATGGCTGGAACACGAGGACAGAAAGATCCCTGCGACAGACAGGACTCCGACCTTTATCCAACCGCGGCTGCGACCATTATCCCGCATCGGCCTGCTCATCTGTCACCTCCTCCAGTAGGAGCACCGGTCCGGTCACCACATGTCTGTCAGTCTTCATGATTCGAAGACCCACATAAGACAGGGCACCTGGAAGCAACCAAATCCAGAAGCTCAACAGACGGTACAAAAGGACAGCCGCAATCGAAGCTTCCTGGTTTCCACCGTACGCCACCAATGCAATCGAAATGGAGCCTTCAACGACACCGAGCCCGCCCGGCGTTATCGGAAAATTTGCGGCAAGTTGGCCTGCGCTATAAGCAAGCAGCAGGCCTTCGAATGGAATTGGAGAGTTAGTTGCAAAATATGCTATGAGCAGTACTGATGCATCAAACAGCCAGTTGAACAACCCCCAGCCGAAGGCCCCGGTTAGACGTGATCTCGAAGGTGAGATCATTCTGATCTCCTCTTCCAGCTGGATTACCTTCTTGGTGGCCTTCCACGTCACTCCAAGCCTGCGCTCCAAGCGCACCAGCAGTATCGAGAACCAGTGCGTCACTAGGTCAGCCTTCGCCACCACGAAGAGCACGGCGGCGAGTACCGCGCCAACGCTCACGATTGAGTCTGTCAGCGAAATCCCCGAGACGCTACCCTCGGAAACAAATAGGCCCACAAGCGCAAGAAGAAAAAGTGACAATGCGGCCAAGACATTGGCTGCCAGGATCGCCCAACCAGAAAGCCCCTCGCTTGCGCCAAAATCTCTGAACCTGCGATAGGAATATACGGTTGAAAATGCCGTACCACCAGGTATCACACCGTTGATCGAATTGGAAGCCAGGAATATCGCCAACATCCGCCAGAACCCAGATTTTACCTTCCCTGCGGCCAGGACCGATCTCTGAAGCTGGGCATAAGCGGCCATCGAAGCACATTCAAGGATGAGTGCGGGAATAAGAAGAGAGAAGTTTAGATGAGAGAAGATCTTGGAGATGCCTGCGAGTTCCGCTCTCCTGTCGTTGACAACATAAACTGCTACTACCGCAACAACTGCCAGCCAGACAATTCCGAGCACGGTGCGCAATCTGGTTGATACGTGCGGCCTAGCCATCTCTGCGTTCCTTTTTCAATCAGCCGAGTTCGACCATTTGGCAACATAAGCCCTTGCACCAAAACATGCGTACTTCCAAAGCCAATGCCCACTACAAGAAAGCATAGTTACCGGCTTTTCTTGAAACACCTGGGGCACGCCGCCAGAGGAACTCGTAAGCACTCAGCGCCCGAACCCAAATTGGCAACATAGGGCCGACTGACGTTGGCCTGCCACTAAGTTACTCTCACACGTTAGAGGTCGGCGAGTGGCTACAAACCAGAACAACATATCTTCAAAACCTCAGGCTTCACCAGGAATTCTCACCAGAGTCCCAGGATCAACAGAGGCATGCGTAACCGAGTTGGGCGGTAGAAGGGTCATTGCAGTGTTTTCCAACCCTGGTCAACAGCGAGGTGCCTTCAAGGAGGACGACGGTGCAAAGATTGCGCGTGCCGCGAACCTGGCAAATCAGACAAACCTCCCTCTCGTAATGGTGCTTTCGACCTCCGGAGCCTCAATTTCCGAAGGGGTTTCGGCGTTGGCAAGCTGGGGACGGGCAGCCCGAGCAATCTCGGATATCTCAGGAAGAGTGCCGATCATAATTGGTCTGACTGGCCCGGCAATATCGGGACCAGCACTGCTGTTAGGGATTGCAGACATCGTAATCAGCAGCGTTGACTCTTATGCGTACGTTTCGGGTCCTGCAATGGTCGAAGAATTCACCGGGGTGAGAACTTCAAATGCCGAGCTAGGAGGTTCACACGTGCTGGCTTCCAGGTCAGGTGTGGCCTGCATTGAGGTGGCCGACAGCGGCGAGATCTTAGATAGCATCTCCGAGGTCCTTGCCTATCTGCCGGATTCAACCGACTCCCTGCCTGAGAGAACCTCAAGTGAAGACGACCCTGATCGCAGCTGCGACGATCTTGCTCGAATTATCCCCACGTCGGCAACTGGATCCTATGATGTACGCAAAGTCATCGAACAGCTGGCTGACTATGGCGATTATCTGGAACTTCGAGGAAAGTGGGCTCCTCAGCTTGTAACTTGCTTTGCAAGGGTCGGAGGCCGAGCAGTGGGGGTCATCGCCAACCAGCCACAAGCGATGGCTGGCACCTTGGACATCCAAGCGTCCCAGAAAGGGGCCCGATTTGTGCGATTTTGCAGTGCCTTCAACCTGCCACTGATCACCCTTGTTGACACGCCTGGCTTTTTGCCGGGAAAAGACATCGAATGGCGAGGAATGATACGCCATGGTGCCGAACTCGCCTTCTCCTACGCCGCGTGTAGCGTTCCACGGATCTGCATCATCATGAGGAAAGCATATGGCGGAGCTTACATCGTCATGGATTCAAAAGGAATGGGGTCCGACATGGTGTTCGCCTGGCCTCAGGCTGAAATCGCTGTAATGGGAGCTCAAGGCGCGGCTCAGATCCTCATGCGCAGGGCTTCTGATGAAGAAAGGCTGGCCTATCAGGAACGCTATCAGGAAACGTATCTCACTCCTTGGATAGCCGCTGAACGGGGATTTGTCGATGCTGTGATTGATCCGGCCAGCACCAGAATGGAGATAAACGCAGCCCTGAATGTCCTAATTGGAAAGAGAGAGCGGGTACGGCCGTCCAAGCATGCCAACTCACCCTTATAGAGCTTCAAAGGCCGTGCTTGGACAGCATGCCTATTGTCGCTTGAGGGTCCGCTACGTCAACCACTACATATCGATAACGAAAATTCTCCAGTTCGAACGTGATGGTGTTCTCGCCCCTGAAACAAGCCCAGAACGACGGGCCTTGATCACGAAATCCCCTGAACGAACCAACCCTGAAAAAAGTGGGAAGGGTGACGCCCCCTAGACGCCTGCTGAAGCTGCCGTTCTTGGAAAAGATGTTAGGTGTCGACTTCACGCTAATGACAGTATCGAGTGGGAAAGCAACCTTGCCACGCAATGAGAGCAGGCGAGCTGGGCCGAACAAAGAAACGATAACCAAGTCGCGGTCTACTCCGACGTCTGTAACCACGCGAGCGGTACGGCCCCAAACAATCGTTCCAACCCAGAACACGATCAACGCTGCAATCACTACGTATCCGACAAAAGGACTGCTAGCAGTGGCTGCCAAAATCACCGAAGACTCCAATCTTGAACCCCTCCTTCCAAGATAGCCTCCCGACGCCTGGCCAGCTTCAACCGTCAGCCAAAGCGGCCAGCTTCACAACGGTGCTCCATCTCCTGGTTGTCGCGCTGCCGCCGCTCACACGTTCCCAGAATGAATTGCCAAGATTTGATAGGTGGTAAGGGCCACGGCAATGCACAAACACCTCGCTTCCGACAATGCGATAGTCGTTGTCGCGCGCTCCACGGGCGACATGAGATCCCACCTCATGTGCGTCAATCGGTTTGCTCAAGAAGGTCACGTAAAGATTGTCCTCCTCTGCTGGTTGGAGTTCGAAGGGTGGAATGGAGACAAGCTTAGAAAACTCTTGTGCAGGCCTCAACGTCACAGCAATCGCAAGCCTGAAGTGCTCGAAGATCAGCCCTTCCAAAGTCGCTTGGATGTCTTGAGAAGAGCCCTCCCAACCAAAAACCAGATTGCCGCTTTGAAGATGGCTCTTTGCCCCCGTAAAGCCTTCATCCACCATCACCTTACAGAGCGAAGCCATATGGATACGATTGGCCTTACCCACGTTGACTGCTCTCAGCAAAGCCACGTACCGATCCACATCAACGCTCTTCCTTGTTGCCATCATCCACACCAAGATAACATCGGAATTGCCGCGAACGTCTGCAGACTGCAGCCCGAAGCGCCAAAGATATTGCCCATCGTGGTTCCTCACTTGTTTCGCGGTGAAGCTGAGACAACCGGCTCGGCTAGGCTGAGCTTGCCCAGGCGGAGCATGATACCGAGCCAGATCGGGGACATTCGCATGAACACAGCTAGAGGAATCCTGCCTTGATTCAATGGCCTAGCAGATCATCGGCATGTTGAAATGTTGCTCCAGCTAGTTCTGATGGTGGCAGCTCTTGCCATCATTGCTGTCAGTTCGGATAGATTCGTCATGGGTGCCGCAAAGACTGCCGAGCTATTGCGGATATCGCCTCTGGTAGTGGGCGTGGTGGTAATCGGATTTGGCACAGGGCTGCCGGAACTATTGACTGCACTGGTGGCAAGCATCCACGGCCACACCTCGCTGGGAATTGCGAGCGTCTTGGGTTCGACCGTCGTCAACTCCACGCTAGTTCTTGGAACTCTGGGAGTCCTAAGCGCACCTAAGATCTCGTCAAAGGTGCTCAAACGTGAAGGGGTGGCCCAGCTGGCTGCAGTCGCCTCATTTGGAGCGGTGATAGTTTTTCTTCACTCGCGCCCCTTCTACGGTGTCTTGCTCCTACTTCTCGCTCTTTTTGCGACTTCGACACTTCTCGGCTCAAGACACGCGCGGGATAGCTCTGAAATTGAAGTCGAAGCCAGGAAAGTTGAAGAAGGCTACAATTGGGGGCTCGGAAAATCCATCAGCATCACGGTTTTCGGTGGGCTGGCTGTCTTGGGAAGCGCAGAACTGCTGGTATCAGCGGCAACTAAGTTAGCCGTTCAGCTAGGTGTCTCAAAGGCCGTCATTGGTGTGACACTCGTGGCGCTCGGCACTTCCCTTCCCGAGTTGGTCACAGCCATCGCCGCGGCGCGAAGAGGGCACAGCGACCTGGTGGTCGGAAACATCTTTGGGGCTAACCTTTTCAACTCGACTGCAGTGGCGGGGTTGGCAGGCCTGATCTCACCGGGACTGGAAATTCCAAGACTTGATTTCGAGGCCGGATTCATGATGGCCGCTTCTGTGGCTGCCTTCTTTTTCCTGTCCTCATCAAGACGCCTAACACAAGGCGAAGGCTGGACCCTTATTGCAATATATCTCCTTTGGATAGCCTTCGCATTGCGATAGGGCTAGCTGTCGGATGGCATAAAGGCCTTGCCACCAAAACGGTCAACGAATGTGAACTCTTCGACACTTCGCCTCGTCAATTTTGTGAAGAACTTTTTCGGGGTGCCAATGGTTATCAGTCCTGCTACGGCAAACTCCTCTGGTATTTCCAGGAGCAACTTCATCTGCGGTTCCCGCCGGCAAACAACAGTAGTCATGACTCCGCCAAGCCCTTTGGACCGCGCCGCGAGGAGTATGTTATGACCGAACGGATAGACCGACCCGCCACCCACGATGCTTTGACGATCCAGGCCATTGTCAAGGCACGCAAGATCTGAAAGTCTCGCCAGAAGAACCAGTAGAATCGGCGATTCATCCAGGGTCAGTGCATATTGATTGGAAAATGTCATTCCAGCTGCCTCGTCAAGATCTACCGCCGGACCGCTCCACTTGCCTCCATCGATTGGCGCAAACGGCACAAGACCCTTCTTCACGTGCGCCATGTACTCTTTCCAACCCTCGGAATAAAGTTCACGCACCCTTCGCCTCACTGCGGCATCCTTGATCACCAAGACTCTCCACGGCTGACGGTTTCCCCCACTCGGAGCGAACCTGGCATTGTCAAGAATTTCGTAAAGCACCTCGTCCGAGTTGGCGACATCTGAGTACTCTCTAATGGCGCCAGCTGTCCTCATCACCTCAAATATCTCCAAAGCTTGTCCTCCCATGTCAGCCATACGAGATCTCATGATCTTCAGCATGAAAGCTAGCTGGATTGCAGAATCCACAATAGAGTAAGTCTTGTGGAGTTCCTAGACCCCGTCGTAATCGAATACGTGCTGACGAATTTCCGAACCTGGGCAATCGTCGGTGCATCAAACAATCCCTCCCGACCGAGCAATGACGTCATGAGCTTTCTGCACGATCTCGGATACACAGTGGTACCGGTCAATCCCAACGAAACCAGCGTGCTTTCAAAAAAGTGCTACCCATCCCTGACCGCTGCTAGCACAGACTGGGACATAGAAGTAGTCGACGTATTCCGCAGGCCAAGCGAGGTTGTAGAGGTTGCCCAAGAGGCCATTTCAATAAATGCTCGCGCAATCTGGTTCCAACTTGGCGTGACAAATTTCGAAGCTGCCTCACTGGCAGTTGAAGCAGGCCTGATGGTGGTCATGGACACCTGTCCGAAGATCGAGATTCCCAGACTCGACATCGCCTCGAGACTGTGGGCTACCTGAACCCCATCTCTGCAGTCAATCACCGGTAATTGGAACCGCTTGCCTGCAGTTGTTGACTGTCCTCACTCTGCTCAATCTGCTTCAGTTGTGAAACAGATAGATGCGTGAAATCTGATCCTTCTGCCACTCACAAAACATGGCTTTTGGGCCGTAATAGAGGTGGCCAGATTGATGCCAAATGGATTTCGAAACCTGGAGCGCCATGAGGATTGTAGTAGAGGGCAACCTGTCGCAAGCAGCAAGCTATGGCATCGTAAACTTCCGGCTTGGACAGGCACTTGCCGAGCTAGGCCATAAGGTATCTTTCGTTAGCTTGGACGTGCCACAGGACGACATTGCTTCACTCCTGAATTCACACAACCAAGCTAGCCTAGAGATGAGCGCAGGCGAACCCGAATATGCCGACGTGAGAATTCGACAGATTTGGCCGCCAATCTGGGTCCGACGTAAGCCAGATGAACTTCTCATAGTCATTCAGCCTTGGGAGTTTGGGTCAATACCTCTCGAGTGGATCGATGGAATAAAAAATGTCGATGCCATCTGGGTCCCGAGCGAGTACACGAAACGAGGCTACATCCAATCCGGCATTGACTCCGCCAAGGTGTGGGTTGTGCCGAACGGAGCCGACTTCGAAGGCGTCGAACGCAGACGGGACATCAACCGAGAAAGGAAAAGACTGGTCTATGTAGGCGGGGCCATCTACCGTAAAGGGATCGACATCCTCGTTGACGCGCTTGACATTCTCGATGACAACACACTGAACAGTCTCAGCCTGATCGTCAAAGAGTCGGGACGGGACACCTTCTACCAGGGTCAGTCATTGATCGACACTTCGTTGGAATCGCACCCAAGGGTACAAGCCATAACCAAATTGAAAAGCGAACATATGGACAGAAGAGGCTTGCTCGAACTGATGGCAGATTGTGACGCGTTGGTTCACCCCTACAGAGCCGAAGGTTTCGGGTTGCCAGTCCTTGAGGCAATGACAATCGGTACTCCGATCATCCACACTCAGGGAGGGGCAACGAACGAATTCTGCGGACCAGGTGAGTCTCTGCTTATTCCTTCCTCGCTCAGGGTCGCCGACCTTCCCAAGGTGGGAAATTCCATGTTGGCAGACAAGTGCTACTGGATGGAGCCTTCGACAGAGCAATTAGGCCAGCTCATTGCTACTTTTGTACAAGGAGGCGCAAACCTCGAAACCCTTGCTGACGCGGCAAAGATCAGAGCACAAGACTTCTCTTGGGCTAACGTTGGCAAAATCGCACACGAGGCCATAACCAGACTTGCCGACGGTAAAACACCTCAAGATTCTCTCGCTTCTCTTGAAAAAGACATCTCCGATGCACTAGAAAGAAGCGGCTCAAGACCTGCGCCGATTCTCTCGCGATTGGTGGCCGTGGGAGATGTGAGTACCGCGTTCAACCTTGCCTCCTATTTCGAGGGACAGATCGATCCCAGGGAAAGCACTGACATCGGATCGGTACGTGAAAGGCTTGCCTCGATCTCTTCCAACGCTCCCGACGTATGGTCAGGGGGCCCATATCGAATGATAGTGACGGCAGCTCAGTTCCAAAGTGAAGGCCACTTTGGATACGTTCACGACTTCGAAGGAGGTGACCAGGCAACCTACGCGATTGCTCTTCAGCTCTCGGGATACCTACAGAACTGCAGTTCCGTGCTCGATCTTGCCTGCGGCCAAGGCTCGATGCTCAGAGTTCTTCGCAACCAAGGAAAGAAAACTCAAGGCCTCGAAGCAGATCCGTCGCTCGTCAGAAAGCTCATTGCCGACGGATTCACGATCCATGAAGGATACATTCCCTCAGACTTAGACAAGTTTGATTTCGAAGATTTCGATGGCGTCTTCCTTGGGCATATTGTCGAGCATCTTCAGCCCAACGAATTCGAGACACTGCTCCAGTGGATTTATGAAAATATAGCTGACAAAGGCACCGTAGTTATCCAGACGCCGGACTTTGCCAACTCTGCGGTGGGGCTCCAGAATTTCTGGCTGGACTCATCACACGTGCGACCATATCCGATACCGCTTTTGAAATCAATCCTCTCCAAGAGCGGCTTCGTGCCGGTGGATGGTGCATGCAGAAAGATACCTGAGATTGCGCCGCTCGACATCGTTGCCGTGGCACGTCGCATACCTCGGAACAGAACCAACTATTCGCCCCAAAGTCCAAAAGCGACTAGAAGGATTCAGGTCGGCCATTATGCGCTGTTTAGTGGGGAGTCAGGATTCTCCCAAGCTTCGAGGGGCCTTCTCGACCAGGCTGGCCTTGGCAACGAAGGAATCGATACGATTCGCATCTCAGTCGATCAAAACGGTCCCAGCCAGCCTAATCCAGGCCAGGCTATACCCCTTAGCCTTTCTGACCGCATCGAACATGACGTCGCAATCGTAGATGTGCCTGCGGGTTGGTTGGCTGGTATAAACCCGGCGGCAAGGGCTCGCCACCGCATTGCACGCACAACTTTTGAGGCCACTCCCCTACCTTTACAGCTTCAGAATACCGTCGGATCCTTTGACGAAGTCTGGTGCTTCTCGCACTACGATGCGGAAATCCTCATCCAATCTGGAGTGGAATCAGGAGCAGTTTTCATAATTCCCCCCGGGATAGCGATACCGCACCCTGAGACGATCCTCGGGCTAAGAAAAAGTATTTCACGAGAAACGTTCCGATTCCTATCGGTCTTCAATTTCGAGCCGAGGAAGAACCCGGAAGCACTGATCAAAGCATTTAGCTCCGTCGCGTCAGAGATCTCTGGTGTCGAGCTCATCCTGAAATTAGGAGGAATCAACGCGGAGATGTTTGAAACGTGGCTCACAAACGTACTTGAACCCACACGGCTCTCTCAGATACGGAACCGCATCCACGTGATTGCCGGCACCCTACCACGGGAAAACCTGCTTGCCCTCTACCTTCAGAGCGATGCTTTTGTTCTTCCCACTCGGGGTGAAGGCTACGGCCTGCCCTTCCTCGAAGCGCTGGCTTATGGGCTCCCTACAATCTGTCCCGACATTGGAGGCCACCGCGAGTTCTGCAACGAAAGCAATTCGCTACTTGTGAGTTCTTACGAAGCACCTGCACTCGCAAGCGCAGGTGCCGAAGTGTTTCGCGAGTCTTTTTGGCGTGAAGTCGACGTAGCTGACCTTGCAAAAGAGATGTGCGAGGCGGCCACGCACCCCGATCGCCTTGACGAACTTGGCAAACAAGGAATGGCTGCGGCTGCAAAATTCACGGAAACAGCCTGCCAGGAGGCCTCACTGAAGCGTTTGTTGGAGATCACTGGCAGCAAAAAGGCCAAGCTCTGAGCTGAAATAGCTGCTCAAAAAGCTTGGCCTCTCTAAGTATTTAGACCAGTGCTACGGCATCGCCATAAGTGAAGCCATGGCCGTAGCGGTTGTGGTAATGACCTTTGTGTCAGCCTGATATGCAGTCTGAGCTTCGATCAACTTGGTGAGCTGAGAAGCCAGATCGACGTTGGATCCCTCGACTGCTCCTCCCTGAACTGTCCCAAGACCGTTACTTCCCGGCTGACCGAGTTGAGCATTTCCCGATGCGACAGTTGCACTGAAGTACGTTCCTCCCACGTCAAGCAGTCCTTGTGGGTTGGCGAACTGAGCCAAGGCTATAGTTCCGAGGGTCGCGCTATCTCCGTTCGAGTAAGTGCCTGTAATTACCCCGTTTGCGCCAATAGAGTACGACTCCAAAGTACCTGATGAATAACCATCCTGAGAAGTCACAACAAGTGTTTGGTTACCGGAAAATTGCGTGACTGCCTGCTGAGACCCAACCGCTGGAAAATCGAAAGCTGGCATCGTTTTGCCAGTCCAGGTGTAATTGCTAGGTTCATTGTCTATTGCCAGACTCGTTTGCCCGGTTCCGACTGCTTTTCCGTTCACGGTGGAAAGCTGGCCGTTGCTTCCAAAAACGAGCGTTGGTGGAGTGTTCCACAGATTCTGCGAAGCACCTTGGACGGTTCCTTGCAAAGACCACGAAGTCGCGGTGCCGTTTGAGCCGATGGTTGGAGTAAACGTCAAGGTCACAGGAACCTGATTGCCCAAAGAGTCGTACATCGTGGTGGTCACGGTAACCGGACCTGTAGCATTGGCCGGGAGGTTGCCGGCAAGTATGGCATTCTGGGTTTGTGAAGGCCCACCGCTCGAACCAACAACGATGCTGATTGGCGTCGGTGGAGCCGTCGTTGGCTGGCCAGGCGCCCAGCCCTGCACAAGCCCCCCACTTGCAGTCGAAAGATGTCCGTTGGCGTCTATCTGAAGATTCCCGTCCCTCGTGTAGTAGGCGTTGCCTCCCTGGTTCACGACCAAGAAGCCGTTGCCCTCTATGGCAACGTCGCTGTTCACTCCCGTCTGCTGAACGGCCCCTTGCGAGAAGTTTGTCTCGATCCCCGCGATTTGGACCCCAGAGCCGATAGCCGACGGGTTCGTGCTTGCTTGAGTCTGCCCAACCGCACCTGTTGCTGGCTGAAGCTGCTGGGTCAGCAAATCGGAAAACTCCGCGGTCTGCGAAGTGAAACCGTCTGTTTCAGAGTTGGCTATGTTGTTTCCGATTGTGTCAAGAGCTGTCTGCATCGTAACAATTCCTGATGCAGCCGCCCCAAGAGAACGAATTGGCATTCTTGTCTCCTATCTCAGTGGATGGAACACCCACTCCTTGCTTTTCAGTTCGTTGCTTTTCTTCGGTCCATGAGCAGTGTCGACCCCCTCGGCCTCGAATCACTCATGAGATCTTGGTTACGGATGAAAGATCTATTGACGTCCCGTTTACCTCCAATGTTGGACCACTAGTCCCGTTGGTTACACCCGACACAGTGCCTGAAATCGACTTGCCACTTGCATCCGTCCCCGTGACAGACTTTCCGATGAGAGAAGCAGCTTCACTCATCTGCATCGAAGTAGACACTGTGTTGAGCTGTTCAACTTGAGACAGCTGCGCGAGCTGAGCCATGAAGTTCGACGAGCTCGTCGGATTCAGCGGATCTTGATATTTGATCTCGTCCACCAGCATGGTAAGAAAAGTGGTCGGCTGCACCAAGCTCGCCATGCCAGTGGAGCCCGATCCGTTAGATCCTGCTGTTGTAGAAGCTGCTGGAACCAGTGTGTTACTAATAGAGCTGATAGGCGCAGTCATTATCTAGTCCCTTTCTCTCACAGAACAAGGTGTATCTTTCCACTAGTTGATGAAACGACATCAGCGGCTCTTCCTGAACCAGGCGAAGCCTCGACTTCTTGTGTCGGCTGAAATGATTGAGGATTGGAATAGCTTCCAGGTTGAGAGCCAGGATGCCGCAACGTCACGTTGACGCTCATGCCGCCTTGGGAAAGCTGATTTCTAAGAGCCGCAAGAGACCCGGACAAAGCGCTGTGTCCCGCATCGGTTTGCGGCGTCAACGAAACCTGCAACCCACCATGGCTAAGCGCCACCACAGCCTCTACATGCCCCAACTCTGCTGGATGCATTGCAACAAGTAAGGCATGATTGCCGTAGCCGGCTGAAACTTGACGAAGGACAGCGCCGGAAAGTGTACCCACATCAAGCGGCAGCGGATCACGATATGCAGCTACGTCTGACGTCGCCGATGGAACCTCAACTTTCGCGAGCGTCGATGGCTTCAGTGATATCGAGGCCAAGATCTGAGAACCCTCTTCACCTCGATTTGACTCCTTAGTTACGGCGATCCGTCTCTGCGGCTCGGCAGCAACAGGCTCAGCAACCAGACCGCCACTGGCTGGCCTAGCCTGCGTACCGACCCGAGCCGGCAGAGACAATTCCGAAGGAGATATTTTTTTCAGAGGTGACTCTGCAGCGCCTGAAGCAAGAGACGCCGTTGAACCCCCATATTGGGCAGCCCGCTTAGCTGAATTGGCAAAACTCCCCTCCGTTTCGACCATTGGAGACGTTTTTGAAGTTGCGCTGGAGGGTGCTTTCCCCTTTCTGGAAGACTGCGAACCACTCTGTGACTGCGACGTGGTGATCTCTCTTTCTCGGCCACTCAATCCATGTGCAGGCAACAATCCTTGACCAGCTACTCCCTTTGTAACCGCGCTCTTCCCGTTAGCTGGCACTAAGAGCATGCGACCTGTTTTGACACGGTCGGTGCCGCTAAGTCCTCTTCCCATGGTCCCAGATGGAGGTGAAATTGCAGATGAGGAGGAGCCTTCACCACTAAACACTTTCGCCTGAGGAGAGTTCGATTTCTGCTCATTTCCCACCACGCCGAGAGGCTCAAACGGAGCCACCTCAGTCACTAGCGATGTTCCGTGCTCGGCCGGCCTTTTTCTAGAACTTGACTTGTGAGACTGGCGTGGCTGCCTTCCAACATGGGCAGCGAGCGTGCTCGCGCCACCAGCATTGCTCTCAAGCCCTTTTGCCCGCTCCGAAAGGACTTCGGAAAACGGCTGATCAGCGATATCTATGCTGGGAGCCTCGCTTCGGCCGTTTCTGCTAGACAAGCGAGAATCGGAAGATGGCCCCGAAGATTTCAGGAGTCCCACGATAGGTGCGTTCATGCCGTTACCCCCTTGGGCGGTATGCCCGCCATTGAAAGAATGTTTGAAACGTATGCCTGGGTCTCGGGGTATGGTGGCACTCCTGAATACTTGGCAACCGCAGCAGGACCCGCATTATATGCAGCGAGCGCATTTGCATAAGACCCGAAGCTTGCGATGTAGGATGCGATGAGCTTGGCTGCAGCATTAATGGATTGAGTGGGATCGGCAGTGTCGATGCCCAAACCAGCTGCGGTAGACGGCATGAACTGGGCTATTCCGCGCGCTCCAGCCTCACTCACAGCCGATGGATTGAACCCGCTTTCCTGGGCAATAAGGGCGGCTAGGAGTGACGAGGGTATTCCGTTGGCTGAAGCCGCATGCTCGATCGTCGACGCATATTGCGCTGGAACCTTAACGTTCCCGACGAGCACATCCAAAT
This sequence comes from Actinomycetes bacterium, assembly GCA_021799035.1. GTDB lineage: Bacteria > Actinomycetota > Acidimicrobiia > Acidimicrobiales > Acidimicrobiaceae > SCQM01. Next base: position 28,010 of record JAJZBG010000005.1, read on the forward strand.
AAGAGGAGGAATTGGGCAGTATCCTTCGAATCGCCACCACCGACCCAGCGCTCGAAACCGGCTGAACCTGAACGGTGGTACCGGAGTACGGGGCATCAATCATCTCTCCATTGCCGACATATATGCCTACGTGTCCAGGCGATGCAGGAGTACCGTCCGACCCCGCAAAGAACAGCAGATCGCCAGGTTGGGCATTTGCCAGATTCGGGACAGCCGTGCCCACCTTTGCCTGTGCCTCGCTTGTCCTAGGAATGCTGATACCCAACTCTCCATACACGTATTGCGTGAACCCTGAACAGTCAAAACCACGTGGGTTAGTACCACCCCAGACATAGGGGGTGCCCGCTAGCTGAACAGCCTTGGCGACCACATCCTGTCCGGCCGGAACGCTGACTTGGGTCGGAGTACCGCCAGCAGGCGCTGTGCCCAGCCCCTGCTGTGCCGACAGAATCATCGATAGTAAATTCATCACGTTCTGCTGGCCACTGATTCCAGACGATCCATTGTTTACTGAGTCCAGGGCACTCTGACTCTGAGTGCTCGCTGCCGAAAGAGTATCCAAGGCCATCTGCTCGCTCGTGATCTTTGCCAGAGTGGCAGCAAATGATTGACCAGCACTGGATGTAGGGCTTTCCCCAACTTCGGGCCCCTTGCTGGCATTGCTTCCGGCCAGCAGTGCAGGAGCAAACTGGTTTTGCGGCACTTGCTGGACCCCCCCAACGGTCATGGGAGGACTCCAAGCACGTGACGAGCGTTGCTCATGTCATCCATCTCCATCACTTCTTCGTGCAGCTCCTCGTCTCTCCATTTCAAAAGCGCTTGTGCCTCGAGCTTCTCAAGAACCTGCGACTTCTTGCTGGCATCGCTCCAGGCTTGGCGCCGCTCTGCAAAGACCGAAGCAGCCTCATCCACCGCTTCCCTGCAATGTCGGATGGCGTCAGAAAGTCGCGACGCCTGATCGAAGCTCCACAGAAACTCTGCCATTGTGACCAAACCCGTTGGAGCCTGCATTTCTGCGAGCGCAGCTTCGGCCGATCGCTGCATCTGCTCAGCTGCGCGGAGCTCTCTCAAAGCGATCATGAGCTTGTCTTTAGAGGCCTTCTCCTCAATAGCTCTGATCCTGGCAACGCCGGCGAGCCTGAAAGTGTAGCGTTTCATTGACCTGCCTCCCCAGGCAAGACAAGCGCAGCCAGAGCGTCCTTCGTCACCTCTATGTTGCTGATCTCAGCAATTCCCTGCTTGCAAAACGCATCTATCCTTGGCTTCAACCTCACAGCATGATCAACAACGGGGTTAGTTCCAGCAACATAGGCATCGATCTCAATGAGGTCCTTCGCATCGCGCCAGGCAGCCAGAAGCTCGCGAACCACCCCTCCAGCGTCAAGTTGTTCTTTCGAAGCAACCGCTGGAGCGACTCTTGAGATCGATCCAAGAACATCGACTGCTGGGTAGTGGTTCGACTCCGCAAGAGCTCGTGACAGCTGGATATGGCCGTCGAGAATGGACCTGGCAGTGTCTGCGATCGGCTCATTCATATCATCACCCTCGACCAGCACTGTATAGAGTCCAGTTATTGAGCCTGTCTCAGCCATGCCTGCACGCTCTAGCAACCTCGGCAGTAGGCCAAAGACGCTAGGTGGGTAGCCGCGGGTGGCAGGTGGTTCGCCCGCAGCGAGACCGACCTCTCTCTGAGCCATGGCAAAACGGGTTAATGAGTCCATCATCAGCAATACGTCATTTCCCTGATCACGAAACCACTCGGCAATTCTCGTTGCGGTAAACGCTGCACGAATGCGCATTACCGCGGGTGCATCAGAAGTAGCCACGACCACAATCGACCGCTTCAGGCCCTTTTCCCCCAGGTCTCGCTCTATGAACTCTGCAACTTCCCTACCTCGCTCGCCAATGAGCGCGACAACGGTGACATCTGCGGAAGTCCCCCTGGCGATCATCGACATCAGCGAGGACTTGCCTACACCTGAGCCAGCAAAGATTCCAAGCCTCTGACCTTTGCCACATGGAATAAGACCGTCAATTACTCTCACCCCCAACGGCAGCTGCTCATTCACGATTCCCCTTCTAAGTGGGTGGGGCGGAACACCAGCGACAGAGACATCGAACCCCTGTACCAAAGGACCGTCATCTATTGGCCTTCCGAACCCGTCAAGGATTCGTCCCATCAATCGCTGACCGACCCGAACAGGCAGTGGTCCTCCCAAAGCAATGACTCTCGTTCCAACACGAATGCCCACCGGATTGCCGAACGCCAGGCAAACCACGCGGTCGGCACGAATTGCCACCACTTCAGCGTGAAGCTGATCCTCTCCGGCAAGGAGGAGCAAACCATCGCCGATTGCTGCTGGAATTCCGGCAACCTCTATCGACATCCCCACCATCTGAGTCACACGGCCAAAACGCTGCGGCCTTGCAACGGCCAGTGCCTCCTCGGCTAAAGCATCCAGAAGCTCGGTCATCATAGCCCCGGATTTTTTGATCCAGTAAGGACGCTCTCGACTCGCTTGAGCGCTTCACCCAGCTGGGCATCTACTGTAGCCCCCTCTATCTCTACAAGAGCTCCAGCTGGCTCAACAGCCAGATCACCAACTATGGTCAACTCTCGCCCACCGCTCAAGTCGGTGATATCCCCCAGTGTGTCCAGATCTTTGGGATTCAGTCTGATAATAGCGGGACCTGTTCCACTGTCTAGGGTTAGCGCCCTCGCGATTGCATCGCGCCCGGGGTCAACCGCCAACTCCAGCTCCCTGCACAAGAGCCGCTCTAAAAGGGTGAACACAAGCTTTGGAACCGCAGTGCCAACCTCAGTCTTCAGCTGAGCATTGGCCTCCTCTAGCGCTCCAATGGCGCTGGACAGACTCGCAAGAGCTGACTGAGCCCTCTGACATTCTTCCGCCCTTCTAGCCGCCGCTTCTGCGGCAGCTCTCGCCAGCCCTTCGGCATATCCATCCTCGTACCCTTGGCGGCCTGCTTCGGAGCTCTCCTCATCAGCAACCTCAATCTCAGCGACCCTGCTTAGGTAGCTGGTCTTGACCACCGCAGAATGATTTAGCCTACGGAGCGGCCGAACCGACCTGGCGGGCGGATCCGAACAACCAAACATGCTCATACGACAACCTCATCATCTCTTGCTATGACGATGACGCCTTCGGCGTCAAGCTGACGTGCTGTGCGAACTACGGTCGCCTGTGCTGCGTGAATCTGCGAGTTACGCACTGTGCCCATTACTTCCATCTCCTCGTCGACCATGGCGGTGACCCGCTCAGAAAGATTGCTCCGAATCCTGGAAAGGATCTCTGGCGAAAGACTCGGCTCCTTCATTGCCAAAGCCAAGGTGGGCGCATCCACCTTCCGGAAGATCTGCTGTAGCGCCTTGTCTTCAAGTTTCATGACATCTTCGAAGGTGAACAGCTTGGACCTTATCTGTTCCGCCAGACTCTTGTCCTCCTTTTCGATCTCGCTTAGAACCTGCTGCTCAATGGTGCGATCAGAATGGTTAAGTATCTCTGCCATCGCGGTAGTGCCACCTGCGATGGTCGTCGATGCCGCCGCTTGAGCATTTCTGAGCTTCCCCACTAAAAGTGTTGTCGCCTGGCGAACTGCGGCGGGATCTACCCGGGTCAGCTGAGCTATCCTCTTCGCCACCTTCACCCGGAACCCAGGGTCGAGAGAACTTAGGAGTGTCGCTGCATCGGCAGGAGGTAGATAAGCCAAAACCACTGCGACAACCTGAGGCTGCTGAGCACTAAGAACAGTAAGCGCCTGCTGCGGATTTACCATGAGAAGCTTCGACAAAGGACCCGTTGCTTCGTGGCCCTCGTACTGCTCCATGATCTCTTGGGCTCTGGCCTGCCCGAGCCTTTCGACAAGGAGTTCTCGAGCCATGATTGGTCCTCCCTGACCAATCATGCCCGACTCACCCATGCGTTCCATGAATTCGGCGAACACCTCGACTACCGTTTGATTGGAAAGCTTTGGAAGCGCAATTATCTCTTTGATCAGACTGACGGCCTCATCGTCACTCAGCTCTTTGAGAATTGGCGATGCCTTCCTTGTGCCCAGCTGAGCCAGGAAGACAGCCACTTTCTGCCTGTTGGTAAGCTTTTCTGCAGATTTGCTGCCCGGCATTGGGATCCTTGTAGAAAGCTCAAGCCCGGTGTCAATATTTTCTTGTGGAATCTGTTCCATCTATCTATCGCCCCACTTCCCGCCAGAACCTAACTCTCATCTTCCGCCCATGACCTGAGCAAGCGTGCAACTTCCACCGGGTGCTTGCCAATCTGCGCATTAACTTGAGCAATCACAGCGTCAGGGGCGCCTTCCAACGCCGCAACTGGCGGAACCAACGATTGAGAAGTTGCCTGCTCTTGGTCTAAAGCGAGCAACCTCGAAGCCTGTGGCGTCAATTCAGACACATCAATCTCCTGGTATATCGGATTTCGAGCTGCCTTGAGTGCGAGGAAAAGCATTGCACCGATCAACAAGAGGACGCCGAGGCCTTCGGCTGCATGCTCTTCAAGCTGGCGTCGTGCTGCTGCGCTGGCTAATGCAGATGCCTTAGAAGTGCTGACCTTTGCGAAAGGCAGTTGACTCACCACGAGCTGGTCACCGGCTTTCGTGTTCAACCCGGCTGCCGCGGTGATCAGCGATGTTATTTGCGCCTGATTCGGCTTTGGACTCGTGTTCGAGTTCAATATCACTGCCACAGAGGTCTGTACTACCTGCCCGGGAGCCTGCTTGATCGTCTGGGTCACCTGGCCGACTGCATTTGTCACCTGGCTGCTGGTCGATGTTGAACTGTAATTTCCATTTGTAGTTGCAGGAGGCTGGCCGGCACCAATGACTCCCGAAGGCGGAGCGCCGGTTCCCGTGTAGGTCTGCTTGGTGGTGCTCTGACTAGTGTTTGCTGTGATCGGCTGACCCTTTGCGTTCACCTGCAACCCTGTAGTGGTTGTGCTTTGCTGATTGAAGTTGAGCACTGCATGGACCTGGACTGCAGAGTTTCCGACTCCCAGCACCCTGTTCAAGAGCTGCTCGATGGAACTTGCGAGCTGGTTGTCATAAGCCGTTGTCTCTTGGCTCTGAGTACTGGCGTCACCAAGTGAGGACCCACCAGGAGTTGATAGTACGTTCCCGTGGTTATCTACCAGAGTTACGTTCGACGGTGTCAGATTCGGAGTCGCAGAAGCAGTTAGATGGACTATGGCCTGCACCTGTCCTGATGTAAGCGTGACCCCGGGTGCAAGATTGACAAGAATTGAAGCAGTCGTAGGAGGCTGATTGCCGATTGCGAATGCACTCTGAGATGGGACCACAAGATTTACTTGCGCCGATTGCACACCCTGGATCGACTCGATAGTCTGCGCCAACTGCCCCTCGAGAGCTTGCTGATACTCGACTTGCTGGACGAACTGCGATGTCGTGAATCCACTCTTCTCAAGATTCGAGAATCCTACTGTCCCTGTGCTGGGAAGACCTTGTTCAGCAAGGACGACTCGCTCCTGATCGACCTCACTTGCAGGCACAAGAATCGTCGATCCTCCATTTGTCAGCTGGTAGGGGACTTTGGCTGCATTCAGCTGAGCCACAACAGCCCCCGAGTCGGCTGGCTGCAAATTGGTGAAAAGCGGCTGGTAATTCGGCTTTGACTCGTAACTGGTGAAAAGAACAGCGGCCCCCACTAGACCGAGTAATGCCAGTACCGACACGATCTTCTGGCCCAGCGTAAAGCCAGAAAGCGCCGAAGCTGCCCGGCTCCTAGCCGAGTTGAGTGCCTCAATATTTATAGGTAGTAGGGCCATCTCACCCACCTAGACCGGCATGTTCATGATCGTGTTCAATGATGTAACCGCCTTGCTGGTGACGGCACTTGCAAGCTGAGTCGCAAGCTCCGCCTCTGTTGTCGCAACGGTTGCATCGACGGCGCTCGCTGTCCCTGCAGCAGCGTCGAGAGAGGTATTTGTCGCAGCGTTTGTGACACTGTTGAGGGAGTCAATCGCCTGGCCCAGAAGATTCTGAAAGGAGTTCGCGGAAGAGGCGGAACCTGTTGTTCCAACCGAACCGCCAGCAGCTGCTCCACCAAGCGCAGAGCCGCCCTGCACTGCGCCAAGCGACTCCATGGCGCCTATGGAAGGGATGGGGGGAATTGCCGGAATCATCTTCAGGCCTTGATATTTAGTATCGAGGAGTAGGCGCTCTTCGCGTGCGACATTACTTGTGCGTTTGCCTGGTAGGAAAGCTGAGCTTGCGCAAGATCAGTCATTTCGGTCCCAAGATTCACAACAGGATAAACAACGTTCCCTTGGGCATTGGCCAGCGGATTCCCAGGATCATGCACCAACTCTCCAGCTGCTGAACCTAAATCGATGGCATTTACCTGTACACCCTCAGCGACACCTGCAGATCCCGCCGACCCGGGCACAACGCGCTCTCCCGCCACGACGTACTGGGCCTGGTAAACAGGGCTTCCAGGAGTGACGGCATCATTCATATTCGCGACGTTGCTGCCGATGGTGTCTAACCATGTTTGATCGACGGAGGTGCCTGTGCCTGAAATGTCAATTGCGCTCCAGATCGAACTCACTTTAGCTCCTAGGCGTTAAGGGCATCCGAGAATATTGTGAACTGCCCGCTGATTGCGTTGTCCAAGGTCTGGTTTTCTAGATTGTTCTTCATCATCAAGGTTGTTTCAGTAGGCAACGAAACGTTGTTGCCATTCGTCCCAGAGGCCAAACCCTCCGGCAAGGTTTCGATACGAGCGACGCCGCCGGATTTCAAAGCCTGAGAAAGCGATGACTCGAAGCTCACCTTGTCTGCCTGATAGTTCGGGGTGTTCAGGTTGGAGATGTTGTTGGCGATTACCTGCTGCTGAGTAACCGTGGCGTTGAGAGCGAACTGCAGGATGCCGATTGATTCGGTAACGTTAGCCACGATAGTACCTCTCACGAATAATATGGGGTATTAGCCGTCGTGGCCCAACTTTCGAGCGTTCCTTGCTCGTCGATATATACGGCCCACCCCTTCAGATAGTTGAGGGGTAGACTAAAATTTTTATGTCAACCAATGACTCGATGTCGAATCGACCTGGACAAGACTGATTTGCACGCCCAAAACTCGACCGATTGTGCCCAACGTCTGAAAAGCAGATCCGAGGCTTCCATCTGCTCAGCCGCTCAGATCCACATAGCTGGCTGGAACGTTCTGATGCGGGCTTCGCAAAGCAACGGGCAACCTTTGATCGATGCCGGCGAGCCGCTCCTTAACCTCCAATGCCAACTGTGCAAAGGCGACTGCAAAGCGATCTACCTCATCCTTACAATCCAGGGGAAGCTCGCTGCACGGAGCCTCAGGCGCTGTAGGCAGGTCGGACCCTAACTGAATAGATTTGCTCATCGATTCCAGGTACTTTTCCAGCTGGGCGAGGTACTCAATCCATGTAGGGGCTGACATCACTCTCCTCGTGGGCACTAACCGCAATTCGCCATGCCTCGTGAATCGGACGAAACACATCTGTGCATTCCCTCACCAGTGTCGGATCTTTTTCAAGGTTGGCCTTTACTAGATGCCGCTCGAGGAAGGCGTAGATCGCGAGAAGCTCCCGCCCCCCTTTGAAGCCATCGGGATCCAGCGAGCTTTCCAGCATTCGTACAATTCTCTGTGCATGTTGAAGGTTGCTGTTGGCAGCCTCAAAATCGTTCATCTCAATTGCCAGCTCGGCGCGAGCCATATCTGCCGCCATGCGATCGCACAACATGACTAGGAGCTGAGGACCATTTGCAGTATTGACTGCCTGGCTTTTATATGCGGCAGCAGGATTGCGGTTTGTCATGATGACTCCTTACCCCCCGCCAGTCGATGTCGAGCTGCTGCTTGACAGTGATGAGGTAGGTGACGATGAGGTAGATGACGAAGATGCGAACGAGGACGACTCTGATAAGAACTTGCTTATCGAATTGAGCTGAGCCAAAGCTTCTTCCATTTTCGTGAACTCCTGTGTCAGCATCTTCTTTTGCGTGTTGACAAGCTGTTGCTGAACAGCAATCTCTCCGGCTACTCCATTGAGCGTGTTATTGAGTCCGGTGATCGTGGATGAAATCATCCCTCCCGGACTCAGCGTTGCCTGCTCTGAGAGATTGGCGAGGCTTTGTGCAAACCCAGGGCTGTAACCAACGGAGCCAAGCGTCGTTGCCGAAGTGATACCTGGGGTGGTGACCTGGAGGACTAGACCGTCTGCTGGATTACCCGAGCTGTCGAGGGTTAGGGTCTGTCCTATCCCTGTAGCCGCCACCCCGTTTATCGTTCCTACAACATCCTTGCCACTATAGGTGCTGCCTCCGGTTGTTAACCCGAGCTGATCCGTGCCCGACGCGCCGACACTAAACGTGGCGGCAGAGCCATAGTCTGCTGAGCTGAGCTGAACATTGTAAGCCCCAGAGGTCCCCACTAGAGAAGCTGAGACACCAATTCCGGCAGCGGCCATGGAAGCGTTGATCCCACTTATAACGTTGGAGATGCTTTCTCCTGCCGACGCCGCATATGTAGCAGAAGCAGACCCAGAAGTGATCGTGTAGCTCTCAGCCGAGGCCAGCGTCGAACTTGCGGAGCTGAATGAGACCGAGCCTGTATCGATTGCTTGAGAGGCAGACTGGCTTATCGAGACGGCATATGTTCCAGGGGTTGTGGTATTACTGGCCCCCGCAACAGTCACCTGCCCTGAATAGCTTGAGCTCGCGGGTGAAAAGGACCCTCCCTCTGTGAACATGGCTTGAACCGCGGATGGATTTGCATCATATGCAGTCACAAAAGCGTTCTGATCAAAGGTGATAGCACCCTTAGACGTTATTGCCAGACCGGCTGACGAGCCAGCGGCGCCATCCCAACCTGCGGCAGAGTTGCCAATCACGTTTCCTACCAACGAAAGCACCTTTTGTGCAAGTTCGGTAAGCGCCGTCTGGCCATTAAGGGGACCTGCAGTGTTAGTAGAGGGGTCATAGGCGGTGTAGGTCGATATATCAGACAGCAGCTTGTTTGCTGCTTTCACCAGAGCGGAAACCTGCCCGGCCACTTGCGTACCGTCAGGCGATACCGTGAGGGTAACAGGTGAAGCACTCACCTGGCTCAAATTCACCGTAACCCCTGGAAGTAGGCCTGTCACTGCATTTGTCGAGGAGGTCACCTGATAACCACCTGTGCCACCAACCGCCACGATCGCGTTCTGAGCGGCTGTCGTTGTCTGCATAGCACCAAGTGAAGAACCTGTAAAAGCCTGTGTATCGATCGTTGCCGCTCCAACAAGGCCGGTTTTGTTTGAGGTTATCTCCAAGGCATAGGCATTCGTCCCCACTTGGAGCGCAGTGGCAGTGACTCCGGCGTTGGCACTATTGATAGCGCTTACCACGGATGCCAGAGAACCATTGCCAACCGAAACATTTTGCGCAGTCATCGTCCCCACGCTCAGACCACCCGACAGATTGGCGGTTATCGTGCCCCCAGTGCCGGAGTTGAGAGTGACCTGAGTTGTGCCGGATCCGGAAATACTGCTGACGGTATTGGAGGTGCCATCGACATTTATGATTCCATCGGTCCCGTACACAATGGAACTGGTCGAAAGACCTAGAGTTGAAAGTGAAGTGCCGCCCGTGATCTGGAGAGATGCGCTGGAACCCTGTTGAGCGGTCGCAATTGAGATGACTCCACTGGCGTTAACCGAAGCATCCAGCGTGCCTCCTGATGCTTGGGAAATAGCCTGAGCTAGCTGGCTTTGCGTATAAGTCCCAGAGGCAATGGTGAGTGTCGTTGAAGTTCCATCGATGTTTGCGGTGATCGTATTGTTTGACGAGCCTATAGTAATCGATGAACCAACAGCCGAGGTCGCGCTTACATTAGCTCCCGCGGAAGCCTGAGTAACGCTTATTGCATGGGAACCTGCGGCAAGGCCAGATGTGCCACTAAAGGAGCCGATACCAATGGCGGCACCTCCGGCACCGAATAGGTAGTTGCCTGAAGCTACTACATCGTTGGTAGCCGAAACGGTCCCAGCCGATATCTGGGTCGAGCCTGTCGCTAGTTGATCTACCGCAAGGGTAATCGATCCTGCACTCGAGCCTGATGAGATGGAGCCGGTAGCGACAGAAGGGTTGGAAGAACTTGCTGAAAATGCCTGATCGAATGCAAGGGGGCTCGCAAGCGCGTCTCCTGCCTGTTGCAAAGAGAGGAGATCCGAATTGAGAGTCTGATAGTCAGAGATCTGAGTGTTGAGATTGGTCTGCTCAGTCTGCAGGTTCTGCAAAGGCTGATCGAAGCTCATCATCTCGGCATTGATTATTGCAGTGGTATTGAGACCTGACTCTATTCCGCTAAAACTGATTGGCGCAGTCATTTTCTTACCTTCAGCTTCTGGGCCAGTGGATGAGATACATCACTCCCAGGAATCCGATCCTGGGAGTGATGTCGGGACAGTTACAACAGTTTTGTTGCCAGACTCGGTAGCTGTTGAGCCTGAGACAACACTGCCACACCACCTTGTTCCAAGATCTGCAACTGCGTGAACTGAGTGGTCGCCTGAGCTACGTTGACATCGACCAGATTGGCGTGCGCAGACTGGATATTCTCTTGCGCCGTCGTAAGGTTCGCGGACAACGCTGTGAGCTGGTTCTGAGTAGCGCCGATCCCAGCCGCCATCGTAGCGACCATACTGATTGCCGCCTGCACCGCAGTCATAGCCGCCTCGGCAGCTGTGACTGTCCCGATCGACACTGCTGACGTGTTCACGCTCAAGGCACTGGAGTCAGCCGCGCTGATGGTTATCGATATCTGATCGCTTGACTGATTGTACGGACCCACCTGGAAGGTCTGGTTCGCGTAGCTTCCGTTCAGAAGAGAAGTGCCACCGAAGTTTGTGCTTGAAGCGATCTGATCGAGCTCATTCTGAAGAGATGCGAACTCACTTTGGTTGGCTGCCAGGGTGCTCGAACTCTGAGTACCTCCGTTTGCCGCTTGCGTAGCTAGGGTGTTCATCGTTTGGAGAATAGATGACTCCTGGCCCAGAGCCCCTTGTGCCGTCTGGAGCACCGACACTGCGTCCTGAGCATTGCTTATAGCCTGAGTATAGCCATTGGCTTCCTCCTGAAGGTACTGACCAATGACGTATCCTGCTGGGTTGTCGGCAGCTGATTGGATCTGAAGACCCGAAGAAAGCTGACCGACGATCTGCGTTAATGCACTGTTTGTTTGGTCCAATGCGTTGTAAGAGTTTACAGCCGCTTGGTTGTAGTTGATGAGAAGTCCCGACATGGGATTTGTCCTCCTGCTGACATAAATGCTTCCCTAAAGAAGTTGAAGCTTCCTTGCTCCGAAGCTTCTTACGGCCCAGTGTCCACCAAAGTTGAGGGTCATTTCAATTTTCTAGCCTCGTGCCCGCGCTCGACCTACCCTGAGGTCACGTTGGTTCCCGTAACGTTTGAGATCTATGGCCGCCAACCTTTCCTTTGTTCCTTTAGCTACCTTCCCAGGCGACATTTGGCGTGCCCTTTCTTTGGCCTGCTGGACCTTGCTTGAAGCAACCTTGGGCCTTTCGACCACCATCCTCATTGCCTTCGCAGCCTTGTCCAGATCAGGTTCCGCCCACTTCCCGCCAGGGAGGCACCGTAGCTCGTCTTCTGGAATCGGTACTGGTGAGAATGGGATCTGGAAGCTGTCCTGAGGACTTTGGAACTCGCGACTGAAACCTTGGGCGGTGACTATCGTAGGAATGGACCGGGCCATAGAACGCGCAATCATCAAACCAGTTCCTTCGCTTCGATGCAACGACACGAAGCACGCCCTAGTTCCTATCTTGCCAAAGACTCTCCCTGAGCTTCTTCCATAGTTGTCCACAACAATGATGTCAGATCGCCCTGCCACGGCCTCCAAAAGCGTCTTGTGTTCCGAGATATGGCGATCGGCATGGCAAGCCTCGATTACCAAGCCTGGCCCCGCTCCGGGTCTGAATGCTGTAGTGAAGGCCTTCACAATTCCCAAGGGGTTCTGACGCTCAAAGCCGGTGATGTAGTCAACTCCGGCAAGAAATGTAAAAGTAAAGTTACTCGATTCATCAATTTTGCAAGACTTGTCAACCGGCCAGTATGTGGTAACTGGAATTGGCATCCTAATCACTGCTCGATGAGTTATCGATGCCACGGCGCTTTCAGCAAAGCGAGAAGGTACCCAGACCTCATGGAGTGCCAGCGACGCAACTGACATTGCTTTTGATGGCTGGTCAAAGTCCCATGGCCAGACCCCTATGTTATAGCGTCCTTCAAAGGGAGCTGATCCGTTATCCATGACGAAGTCGCCGATGTCCTCGGGTGTAAGAACGATTAGAGTCGTGTCGTACGGTAGATCTCCCTCGTCACGATGAGTCCATTGAACTGGTCCAGTTCTTCCATCTGAGTAATAGGAACTGGTAGATACTGAAAGCCCGTGGCTACTGAGACTGTTGGCTAAGGCACGTGCGATGTAGCCTTCGACGGTCGTGCTCTCGAACGGGCCCACAATGTTTATGCCATGTCGATGAACTAACGAAGAAACCTTCAGTAGGTTCATCCGTCGAACCTGGCTTTTTCGTTCAAGAATGGCCGATGGGCTAGACGATCTATTTTCGCCAACAGGAATGGGTTCTTCGTGGGATGCCTCGAGCAGGCCCGGTGCTATACGGCTTATCTCGTTGGTCGACTCTACTAGCGCTTGCGGGTCGAGCATGCTTCGAGCCTCGTGCACTGCGTTGACCACCGACCGGTCCGCAAAACTCCCATAAGCTGCTGCAGCTGCAAGAATCCGCAATCTTGGCTCTCGCTGTTCATCTTTTGCAATCGCCACTAAAGGGCAGGCACTTGCAAGGCCAACATTCCGGAGCCTAGAAGACCAGACAAGCGCACGCGCAACTGGCAGGTTTGGAGCAAGTCGTCCTGCAGCAGCAAGGGGTTCAAGGCGATTCGGAAAGCGCGTCCAAATCGCTTCGAGAATTGCATCTGCAAACACGTGAGGCAGGCGTACCACTCGTCCCAGCACGGGCATCAAGTCATCCAGACTGGTGGCTTGAGCAATTTCAGACAGACTTCTCCCAGCTTTGATGAGCCAGAAGCACAGTTCTGCCAGGTCAGCCTCGAGAACTCCATCGCGACGAACTGCTTCAAGAACTACATCGGCTGCCTCTCCATAACGCCCAAGCGACGCCAACGCTTCACCCCGGACAGCCGCAAGCATATGAGCGGCGTATTCCATTCCGTCGTCATCGCGTCCTAGTAATGGAACGCGCGCGAGCAAAGCGAGTCCGTCTTCAGTGTCACCCATCGCTATCCTCGTGCGACCTTCGGCGATATCAGCAGCGATCTGGCTGATCGAAATACGCCTAAGTTCCCCCACCTGTTCTAAGGCTTCCTCGAAACGGCCGAGATGCGCCAAAACATAGATAAGGTTGCTCCTGGCAAGCCTTTGGGTCGACGGCATGTCAGAAGCCTTGGCCGCTTCCACGAGAGCATCTACCGCCTCCTCGCTTCTGCCTGCTGTCTCAAGCGCGCGACCGTAATTCATTAGAGCGTAGGGTCTGCTGAGTTCGCCGTCGTCAAGAGCCGCCTTCGCCAAGGCAAGGTTTCGCTCTGCCTTGTTGCGGGAGCTGAAAACCTCTGCTGAGTAACCGTGATGGATGATCCGGACGCCACTGAAATACCCAGCTTCTAGAGGGCGGTCGGGATCATCTGCAGCTACGACCTGTTCATGAAGCCTATGCCTCCAAGCACACTGCTGTCGCCGAAACAGCCTGATCGCTGTGTGTACCGAACGGCTCCTGCCAGCCCCATAGATGTTCTCTATAGCCAATAAATAGGCCTCGAGGTTCGAGCGGCGATCCGCGAGTTGCGAACGAAATAATGCTGGATCGGCAAGAAGACTCTCATCTGCATCCAAAGAAAGGACCCACTCTCCGGTGGCATGTTCAAGCGCAGCATTCCGGGCTCTGGCAAAAGAATCATCCCAATAACCCTCTATTACCCTGGCACCAAAGGAACGGGCGATTTCAACCGTCCCGTCAGTCGACCCGGTATCGTATACAACGACTTCGTCGGCTACCCCAGAAACCGAATCAAGACATGACTTGAGAACGCTCTCCTCATTCTTCACGATCATGCAGACTGAAAGCAGAATCAGAGGAGTTACGGCGTCTGCATTCCATTGTTCCTGGAACCTCTCTTTGTTCCGACGCTCTTCGTCATGCGAAAGCACATTGTCTTGACTTTTCAGACTCGGATAGCAGTGCACGTAACATCCATGGGCAATGAGAAGCTTCCGGCCAGCGGTTCTAAACTTCATTGACAGGTCATCGTCTCTGAACCTGGCGATGCTGTAGTCCTCGTCAAACCCTCCAACAGAATGGAATAATCTGGCTGGCACAGCAAGACAAAGACCGTCCAGTCTGGAAGATTCGGTGGTCTGACCTAGATGCGCCCTTCGCCAAGCTTGGGATGACTCTTCAATGGAACCCGACCATTTTCGGTCCGCCGTGAATCCCAGAAGCCACTGTTCGCCAGACGCTCCGTTGGAACGCGGACCTACAGCACCAATCGTGTTGTCGGCAAACGGGGCCAAAAGCTCCTCAAGCCAACCCTCAAAAACGATGCAATCGTCACTTAGGAAGATCAAGAACTCACCGTTGGCCAATTGAGCTGCCTCGTTCAGAGCAGCAGCAGCAGCAGGACCACGGTGCCTATTGTCCAAAATCGTTATCCAGGGATATCTAGCCCGTTCCTCCTGGTTTAATCCCCCTAAACCCTCGTTTACCACGATTACTTGGTCACGCGGTCCCAGCGTTGGCTTCAAAGATTCCAAACATTGCCTACCAAAACGCCATGGATTCCCTGCCAAGATTATGATCGATGTCGAGTAACCAGTCCTCACACTAGCTTCTACGTCCCAGACACCGACCGAATTGACCCCGTCCTAACATGCTGCCCATGTCCATGAACTCGGCTCACCGTAAAGGGTGTATGGACTGCACACTTCCGCGCCAGGAAATACGCAACAGCGACAAATGCGGACTCAGTATTCCTTTCAGCTAACTTCAGTCAGCCGGCCGGTCAAGGCTTGATTGGGAACGCGGACAGGTGTCACGAATGACAC
The DNA here is from genome assembly GCA_021799035.1 of Actinomycetes bacterium. Lineage (GTDB taxonomy): Bacteria > Actinomycetota > Acidimicrobiia > Acidimicrobiales > Acidimicrobiaceae > SCQM01. The sequence continues at coordinate 43,175 of JAJZBG010000005.1, forward strand.
TTAAAAGAATCCGAAAGGTAATGTGGCCGTACCAGAATTCAGCCTGCTACTCTGAGGATCATACCCGAAATGGTTTTCGGGGTGACGCATTTCACTCGGGGCTTAGAATGGCATACACGTTGGAGGAATTCGACTCGGTACTCAGTCGCGCTCATCCCGTTAACGTAGAAACCCCTGCTGCGACGCTCAGAAAGTGGCGCACTGAACTCGTACGTGCCTCCGTGTTCATCTCCTACGCCATAGGGGTGCTTTCTCTGGATCTGGAGATCCTGAATCGAAGCCTAAAAACAAAGAGTGAAAATGCTCTCCAAGAACTTGTTGATGAGTTGCCCGGCCTTTTAACCTCTGGATGGCTTGGCGGAGGCTGGTCCTTGTCTCCAGATGCCTCGGCTTCTGTGGGCGCCGCGGCAGAGCTAGCTTCTGATCAGGCGAAAGACCTTCTCGGTTTGCACGCCGAATTGGCACAAAGCGATCTCACAGACAAATCCAAAACGGGGGATTTGCTGCGCCGGGTTGAAGGGCAGCGCGAAGCCCTCATCGAGCGTCGAGAAAAACTCGAGGAGAAGATCCGCAAGATTCAGGAATCTATACGTTCACAGTACGCCTCAGGAGCTGCTTCAGTCGACGACTGGCTCAAATAGCCCACTCACGCGAACGCTTGACCACTCCCGGTCAGCATAGGAATATTTCAGATAAAGTGCTCCTACATGCGAGTACGCTGTTTCTGGCAGAACTGCCGCATCGGTCTTACCACTGAGCGACGATTTTCTCGGTGACAACGTTGAAATTCCTCTTGCGTCACTCCCACTAAATGTGATAGCTTGGCCACGAAAAGTCGCTATCTATTGCTTCTGTGGCGGGAGCAGCTTCTATGTTGGAGGCAAGAGGGGCGGTGCCGTGTTTATACAAGATGAGTTGACCGACCGCGCGTCGAGCAAGGAAGGTCAAGCGGACCAGTTGTGGTCCCGCTATTTTGAGACTCGGTCGATCGATGACAGAAATCGACTGGTAATTTTCTATGCCCCCTTGGTGAGGCTTGTTGCCAACCGCGTTGCAAGGGGAATGCGCTCCTTCCAGTCTTTGGAGGAGATTTGCTCAAGCGGCCAGCTAGGGCTAATCAACGCGGTAGAGCGATTCAATCCCTCGGAAGGATTCCTGTTTTCAACTTATGCAACCATCAGAATCCAGGGCGCAATCATCGATGAGATGCGCAAAGATGACATCCTTCCAAAGAGGATGAGGGCACGGGTACGCACGTACCAAGTTGCGAAAGAGTCGCTAGAAGCTGATCTTCATCGAACGCCAACGCTCCGTGAACTCGCAGAACATCTCGAGACAACCATCGCAGAAATCATGGAAATTGACGACATGGCAGTACTGTCGAGCTATCTGGTTCCATTATCGATGGTGAATGATGATGCAGCAGGGCTATCCAACGGATCGGTGCTTCAGCCGAGTGAGGCAGCTGATCTTGCCGCTATGCGTGAGATGGTCAAATCCGCTCTTTTGAAGATCACTGAACGTCAGCGCCAAGTGCTCGTCCTTCACTACCTCGAAGGATTCCACAAGAGCGAGATAGCCGATACCCTGGGTATCGACCGATCGAGAGTGACTCAGCTCATACAGCAGGGGCTTCGAAACCTTCGACTTCAGCTTGAAAAGAACCAAGAGTCTGAGCTGAACCGCTAGGAGTCCTTTTCCAAAAAGAATCCACGACTGGGGTCTTGTGCCAGTGAGTCCCAATGTACCCGATGGCACAGTACATCTGCCTGAGGCCTACGCGTTCTGAGTGCTTTCCTTTGAAGGGCTTGCTTTCGCCCGCCTAGCACCGTATAGCGCCCAAGCAGCTGCATCAACAGTCGTGGTAGGGGCAGCATTTGCCGCTTCCATATTCGACTGACGAATACGATCAAGCACTTCTTGGCGATCTATTCGAACATGCCTTGGCGCTTCAATGCCAAGCCTCACCCGTCCATTCGGTGACACCGAGAGAACAGTGACAACGATGTCATCCCCTATGAGGATCTTCTGACCAATCTCACGAGTAAGAGCAAGCATTCTGCTACTCCTGCCCTTGTTTAGGAAAAGGAGTTCTGACGCTCCAGCCGATCTCCCGCTCACTTAGTGCTGGCACAAGTTGGTCGGCCACACCCGTGACACGATTGACCACTATCGGAGAGTATAGGTTTGCAGTTGAGTTGGAAAGTGGATCCATAGGATGCACGATAGCTAGGAGCAAGACCTCTTCAACCCTTGAAAGGCCCAACTGTTCAACGGTAACCTCGTCGATCTGGACTTCGTAGTTAGGCCATAGAACCCCTGGCGCCATTACGAGCAACGTCAGGTTCTCCAAAACCTGATCCCTGTGAGTTTTAACCTGGTCTGTGCAGCGCATGCGCGCAAACACGCCTTCGGAGTCCTCCCCTAGCGGCTCCAGCGCAAAATGCTGGGCTCCGTTGAAACCAGGCAGATCACGCACGAAGTTCAACTCCATCTTCGTGATAAGCACGGTGTCAGTTGCCGTATTCATGAAACCCTCTCCCTTAAATTCCGTCATGGTTACTATACGCCCCCCAGCTTGCCTTGAAAAAGATGGTTATCGGTCAGACTAGGGAATGAACTGTTGGAGGGTCTCAGGAATGGCTTTCGAAGCCGCCCAAAGGGCTGCTTGGTAGTTCGTCATGTCCTCATTCAGCTGAGTTGTGGCTGTCGTCACGTTGAGATCCTGCAAGTTGGCTTGATTGGCCTGAATGCTTGTGATCTGCGCAGTCAAAGCCGATGACACGCTGTTGACCGTCAAAGCAGACGTGCCCAGGATGGCACTTGCCTGCTCTGCCGTAGAGATGTTCGATTTGATGCCGTTAAGTGCTGATGATATCTGCGAAGAGGTGGGCGTTCCCGAGAGCAGAGCATTTGCCACAGTTGTCAAGACGTTGAACACGTTAGATGTGCCCACTCCAAAAAGAGAGGTCCCAGGCACCGACAGGCCCACGGTCTGTCCCGAGCCCTGCCCCGGCCCTATTACAACGGTCGGCACATCATTGTTGCCAAGGAAGTTACCACTGGAATCGTAAGCCTGCATAGAGGCAGATGTGCCGGCAAACATCGCTCTTCCGTCAAACTGGGTATTCGAGAGATCCACAAGATTGGCTACGATGCCTTGGAGTTGCTTGCCCATTGCCTGGTAGGAGGAAGGATTCTGAACACCCTGGTTGGCAGCCTGAAGCAGCAGCGTCTCGGCAGATTGCATTGCCTGGATGACATCATTTGAAGTACTGCTTACTGCGTTCAGCCAAGAGGTTGCCATGGACAAGTTCGACTGCCAGCTCATCATCTGGCTCGCCTGACTAGAGAGAGCCATGACCTGAGTAACTGCGGTTGGGTTATCCGAAGGACGATTCAGCTGCTTGCCTGTTGCGATCTGAGTCTGAAGCTGCGACAGGTTGTTTTCCTGGTTGGAAAGCTGGTTTGCTAGCATCTGGGTCAGAGCATCAGTAGTAATCGACATCTCACACCGCCTGCATCAGTGATTGGAGGCTAGTTGTTATCGCGGTGACCACCTTGGCAATGGCTTGAAAATCGTTCTGCGCAGCAAGAACTTTTAGCTCCTCATTGTTCATGTTCACGCCTGAGATCACAGAGAGGTTGCTAGACGCAGTCATCGCCAGATTTGAGGCAGCCGAAGAGACAGCGGCAGCTCTGGCTGACTGGGTGCCCAGCGCTCCAATCATGGTTTGGAATAGAGAATTTGGACCCGAAGAAGATGAAGCAAGCGCAGCCATTTCCTGAGCATTAGTGCCATCAAGCGTAGGGGTCCCAATCGCATTAGAATTTGTTGGACCTGGAGCTGAGGCTGTAGCCATAAGGCTTGAATTGGCGACGAGCGCTGGCGAGACGGCTATAGTGGCGGCCGAATTGAAGGAAGCTGAACTTGTTGTGTAGGTAGTTGCAGACCCATTGTTGACGAAGATATTTGGCAATATGGTTCCTGAATATCCGCCCGCGATTGCAGATCCGGGATCTCCGTTAGCGGCCATGCCATTAGCCTGCAGTGAGTTGAGACTCGTTGCCAAGGAATCTGCCACTGCATTGAGCTTGGATTCGTAGCTCGGGATAGTGGTGTTGACCGCCGTAATGTTGGCGCCTATCGAACCGCCTGCATCGACAGTGACACCGTTGGATGCGGTCAAGCCAAGGTCTTTTGTTACCGCTGATCCTTTCGCTGACAAAGTCTGGGCTGCATTGCCAGCCACAAGTTGAATGCCGTTGAGATATACGGACACTGAGCCGTTGGCTGCTGTGGTAGCTGTTACACCGAGAAGGCTGGCAAGCTTGTTGACGGCGGCAGTACTCTGATCGATCAAGGAATTGACATCCTGGCCACCACTTGAACCTGCGATAATTCCAGCGTTCAGCTGCGCTACCTGCGAAAGCAATGAATTCGCCTGAGCAAGCCATCCACCATCGTTGGAACCCGAACCAATCTGGCTCTGCAAAGAAGAGCCAAGCTGGCTCAGCTGAGAGAAACTCCCACTGATTGTGGCTGCCACTGTCTGAGCGGCTCCCACAACAGCCTGCTGAGCTCCAGACTGACTTGGGTTGGCTGCAAGAGTGGAGATGTCCGACCAGAGGGTAGAAAGCTGTGAGTTGAGCCCTGTGCTTGATGGCTCCGGAAAGATTGACTCTACTGACTTCATCACGGTATTCGTCTGACTCGCCGCACCTTGAACACCTTGAGCCGCTACATTCGCAGCCACATATACTGCGTCCGTAAGCCTTGTAACTGACCCGACTAGAACACCCTGACCCACGCCCAAGGGGCCGTAAGCCGCTTCAGGCGAAAGATTCACCTGTTCAGCAGCATATCCGGGCGTGTTGATGTTCGACAGGTTGTTCGAAGCCGTATTGAGCTCGGCTGTGTCTGCATTGATTCCGCTTGCCGCAATTGAAAGTCCCATGTCGCTCATATAGCACCCTCCACAAGAACGCCAGCACGGCTAGTCGGACGGCCATAAGACGCGTGACCTTCGCCGTGCAAGAACCTGAGAGCCTCCTCGGTGAGTGCGGCGCGACGACCCACGGTCTCTGTAATCGAGCTCGCCAGACCTTGAATCTCTCTTACGGCTTCAATCAGGGCCTGGCGCTTTTCAGTCAGGATCTCCCTCCAACCGCCGCTCGCGTTCGCAACGAGTTCTTCCATTCGAGGCGTGCCGTCAAGATTGAATTCATCGGCGAGACGAACAGTGACTGAAGCACGGACAAGCTCTGAAAGCCGAAGCGCCTCAAATGCTATTTCTGCCTCGTGCACAGCCGTCGGGATGGATTGGCCATAGTCGCATTTAGCCAGAGCGCCAAGAACCACCAGCCGGTAGCGGACTGTCGACAGCAACTCGAGCTCTCGATCGAGTGTCTCGACGAATTGAACAAGTAGGTCGTCAATATTCACTGGCTGAATTAACGACCTTCAACTGCCGATAATTGAGGGGCGCTGACACAGATCACGAGTCCAACTCCCCTTGGCGATCGTTCACGATCTCCGTCCTGGCTTGGATTCTGGCATAGCGAAGCAACACGGAAGAAACCAGCCACACGAGGATGCTAATGGCAAACATCGCCTCAGCAAACCGAAACAGAACGATCAGCACCGATAAGCCTTGTCCGAACATCTCGTTAAGTGACGGTAATATGACTATCACAGACAGCACCACGACTATCAAAGGCCGGTACCGATACAGGTCCGCAATGAAAGCATTGTATTGATGACTCCTCACTGCCGCCTCCCTACAATAGCCTCGAGTAGAGCAGAGATCCAGCGAAGCGGAGATGCCGTCATTCCATTGAGATAAGCAACCGGTGTAGCTCCCATTAGCTCCCCAGGAGTTGCGGTATCTGAAAGACCCGAGATTGCCAAAGAATCCACTCCACCAATTCGATCGCACCATCTGAGAACATCCGATCGCTTTGCAGTCGCTGCAACCGCCCCCAGCACATAGTCCGGGTTGAGCTGCCTTATCCAGTCGGCAGCCTCCCCACAGACACGTGGTTTCAGAGGAACATCCACAACAACAACGCTGATCTTCTTCGCACACTGACGAAAAACGATCTGCAACCTACCCGACTCGCTTTGATCCAATAAGAGCGGCTTTGCTGACTCAAGCCCAAGGCTTGACAGGACGCCCCTCGCAGCTTCCTCAGCTTCGGACTGCCTACCCACGACCACGATTGTCGAGCCCGGAACCTCAGGAACGTGCTTCGGCTCGGGAAGTTTAGACACTGAACGAAAGAGCCCGTCTAGGGTTGCCTCGGATTCTGAAGGGCGATACTGAGGGGGCACGCCAATTTCGGCCAAGCTCTCCAAGAATCCATCGATAAGATCCGGCTTGGATGGAACGCTGTAGGTGGCCTCCATCGGATATGGCATCAACGATCCATCAACAACTGTACGAGTCTTTGACAGTGCTGCTTCCGCTTCGGTCAGAACGTCGCTGAAAATGCTCTCGGGCACATGGTCTGAGCAAAGGGTCACTTCGTCGCTGGTCTCCTCTATCAACCGGGATAGCGTGGTCCGTTCCGCGTACTTGAGAAGCTGTGCAGACCAGTCGTCGTCAGCATCGGTAGATCCATCCGCCAAGTCAAGCTCGGATCTCAAAGCACCGCTTGCCGCGGATTTCACGAGATTTTGCGGCGGTGTGACGCCAGCTACAAAGGTCTCCTTGGCGAAGAAGCCGAAGACTCCTCCTCGCCGGACTCTCCAGCAGTGAAGCGCCGTCTCATTCCCCAGCGCCTTGCGCGCACGTGCTATGGCCTGCTCACAAGTTCTGCCTTCGAACTCCTGCTTACCCGTCTCAGACAGTCGCAACAACTTCACGATCCACACTCCCTACAACTGAGATCTTCATTGCGGAACTTATCTCGCCCACAGCTAGGACACCGAGCCGGGGGAGGCTTGGGGTGACCAAGCGACGAAGAGCCGGACGAAGCCTGTTAGCGCAAATCAAGACCGGGCTGTTACCCTGCGATTCGGCGTCGCGCAAGAGGCGCCCGATCTCGCGTACGATTGCTTCGGCTTCGTTGGCAGCTATGGCAACATTTCTCCTGCCACGCTCACCAGTTCTGAGCAAAGTGAGAAGCCCCTGCTCCAGAGCCGGGGCAAACGTGATCGCCCAAATAGTGTCGTCCTTCTCGTACATAGACGTAATAGTGGCAGCGATTGCAAGTCTGGCCGCCTCGACCAAAGAGTCGGTGTCTTTCTGCTGGGTTCTGGCCTGCTCCGTGAGAGCTTCGACGATCCGCACCAGGTCTCGAACCGGGATACCCTCATCAAGCAGATCTCTTAGAACTCCCTGGATGTCGCCGAGCGTAAGATTGGCCGCGGTGATCTCCTCCAGCACGACTGGATTGCTTCCTCTTAGGACGTCGAGAAGCAGCTTGGTGTCCTGGCGGGAAACCAGGCTCCCGGCATGCTCGCGAACAATCTCTGCAAGATGGGTTGTAACAACTGCCGAACGATCGACCACCGTGACACCTGCCACGGCAGCCTGATGGCTAAGACCGATGGGAATCCACTTCGCCCTACCTCCGAAGGCAGGATCGCGAGTATCAATTCCACTGAGATGGTCCAGATTCTCTCCGATTGCCAAAAGCTTCCCTCGGGGGGCTTGTCCCCGCGCTACTTCGACGCCGTGGACTTTTATGGCATAGTCGACATTGGGGAGATCGAGGTTATCCCTTGTATGGACCTTCGGCATGACTATTCCCAACTCGTTCGCGATGTTGCGTCTTAGAAGCTTGACCCGGTCCAGCAGATCTCCCCCCCTGTCAGCTTGAACCAAATCGATGAGCTCAAGACCTAGCTCCAGACTCAAAGGCTCGACAGCCATTGCCGCAGCCAAAGTCTCTGGCGACTCATCTGGCACTTCAATCGGATTGGGTTCGGCTTGGGCTCCATCTGGCGTCACATCACTGGGCAAGCGCCTACCAAAAAAGAAAACTGCGCCTCCAATGATCAAGAATGGGAGCTTTGGCAAACCAGGTACCAGTGCGAGTATCGCCATTATCAGCCCCGCAGTCCGCACCACCCGCCTGAAACGAGAAAGCTGCTGCACCACGCTGTGACCGAGGTCGTGCTCTCCGGCCGCCCGGGTCACGATGATTCCTGTTGAAAGCGAGAGCAGAAGAGCCGGTATCTGTGATACGAGTCCGTCGCCAACAGACAAAAGGCTGTAGGTGTCAACAGCTTGAGTGATAGCTAGGTGACGCTGAACGATTCCTATGGTGAGTCCCCCAATTAGGTTCACCATGGTGATCACGATCGCTGCTATGGCGTCACCGCGAACGAACTTGGACGATCCATCCATCGCGCCATAGAAGTCTGCTTCGTCCGCGATCTCCTGCCTCCGGCGGCGTGCCTCCTGCTCGTCAATTGCACCCGAAGCCCGATCGGCATCGATGGCCATCTGCTTTCCAGGCATTGCATCGAGAGTAAAGCGTGCGGCTACCTCGGCTACGCGTCCTGATCCGGAGGTTATGACGACGAATTGGATGATTATCAAGATGAAGAACACCACTAAGCCAACAACTATGGACCCACCTATGACAAAGTGCCCGAAGCTTTCGACGACGACCCCGGCATAGCCATGGAGCAGTACCTGACGGGTCACAGCCACATTAAGTGCCAGACGGAACATTGTGGCTATCAATACGAGCGTTGGAAAGACCGAGAAGTCCAGCGGGCGCTTTACCTGCATCGCAGTCAAGAGCACCAGCACAGAAGCGGTTATGTTAGCCGTTATCAAAAGATCGATAAGAAAAGTGGGAAGCGGGATTACGAGCACCACGACCACTGCTACTACCGATAGGGGAACAGCCATATGGGAGAATTGAGACCATCTGCCCCCAGTTGTGACAGGTGCCTTAGGCATGTTGTAATCCGGCAAAGTCAAGCTGCATAGCACGCTCCAGGACGATATTCACCCTTCCCGTCCGTCCCTGGACATGGCTCGGCTTTCCTGCCAGATAGATTTACGTCCCTACCTGAGTCAAAATTGAGAGAGCATATCTAAGTCCCCCAAATTTCAGCTTGACATCCTGTGAACATCGTTCAGCACTTTAGCTGTGGAAGATAGAGAGTACACGAATGCCAGAAGCTGGGCGACAGCAGCATAGAGTTCAGGAGGGATTACGTCGTCAACCTCACATGAGGCGTGAAGCGTTCTCGCAAGAGGAGGATTCTCAACTATCGCGACTCCGCAGCTACGTGCCTTCTCGCGAATCGCAGCGGCATTGAAATCCGCCCCTTTCGCCACAACTTTCGGCGCACGATCCTTGTGGCGGTCGTATGCTATGGCCACCGCATAGTGTGTTGGGTTCGTGACAACAACGTCTGACCGGGCAACGGCAGCCATGATCTGCTGCCGTGACAGGGCGCGTGCTTTGCTCTTTTGAGCTCTGCGCATTTCAGGAGATCCCTCATTTTCCCGAAACTCCCGTTTGACCTCTTCCTTTGTCATTTTCAGATCCTGCTGATGCTTTCGCCTTTCAAAGTAATAGTCAGCACCGGCAATGGCCAGCGCCAAGGCCCCTATGACACGCATGAGCTTGACAAGAGTCGATGAGGCAAGAAGCAGGGTCTGCTGCAAAGGGAGAGTTCCACCCCCTAGTACGCCACCCACAAGCTGATGAATGATGAAATATCCGACGAGCGCAAGAACGATGAGCTTGAGAAATGTCTTGCCGAGTGTCCAAGCTCCCTGACTGGAGTAGATCCTACTGAATCCTGACTTCGGCGATATCCTAGAAAACTTCATCCTCATCGCCTTTGGCGTGAAGACCAGTCCAACCTGGGCAACCGCAACAGCTACGGCGAGCACCCCGGCGAACATCAATATCGGCACTGCCGCTTCCGCTGCGGTTGCAAGGCCATTGCCGACCAGGCCGGCCGCCTTCCCCATATCGGGATGCGCCATAGCATCGGCGGTCTCTTGCATGAAACTGGTTACACGTCCGGCAACGGTTCCTCCAAGCTGCGGCAAGAACGAAGCTACCAGCAGAACTGCGGCCCACCCACCCAGTTCAGCCGATCTGGCTACGTTGCCTTCTTCACGCATCTCCTTGCGGCGCTTCGGCGTGGGTTTTTCAGTTCGCTGGGACTTGTCTGCCACTAGAATCCCCCGAAAAGCTGGGCGAATGCCTTGCCAACCATGTTGGTCACATCAGCGGGCAGCGCGACCAGAGCGACGCTCACTCCAACCAGCGCAACAGTGACCTGAAGCGGCATTCCGAAGACGAAAACGTTGATCTGAGGAACCGCCTTTGCCAGCAACGCAAGAAGTATTTGAGTGCCGAAAAGCACAACTATGACAGGGGCCGCAATCTCCACCGCCGCAGCGAAGAAGGTGACGACGTCCCCAGTGACGGTCTGGGCCAGCACTCCAAGAGAAACAGGTGGGAGGCTAGTCCCAACTGCTTGAAAGGATCTTACGAAACCTGCCACTATGACCACGACAGAGCCGGTCGTAAACAGGAGCGCCGTCAATACCAGATTGTAGAATTGCCCAAAAATTGGCGTCTGCTGCTGAGAAAGCGGGTCTATCGCTTGCGGAAGGTTCAATCCTGAAAACAGGTCTATCAGACTTCCGGCACCAACTACAACGTTCACAAAGAGTGAGACGATGTACCCCAGCACCACCCCGACGACAGCCTGAATCACGATCTGCACCATTATTCCGGCATCACTTTGGGGCAAAGCGTCATGCTGCAAGCTCCCTGCTGCAAGAAATGCTATGGCCCCAGCCAGGCCAATCTTAACCTTTGAAGGTATCGAGACATTGGAAAAAGGTGGACAGACAACCACCCACGCAACGGATCGGGCAAATGCCAGAACCAGTGCGATTATAAAGCTGGGAGAAAGGCTTACGGTCATCCCTGTCCTGTAATCATCTGCGGGATTGAATTGTAAAGATGCTCGGTATACACAACGATGTTTCCTAACATCCAATGGCCCAAAAAGAGCAGCACCACAGCGATAGCCGCCACCTTTGGCAAAAACGTAAGGGTGAACTCTTGAATAGAGGTGACAGCTTGAAATACAGCAATGACGAATCCCACCGCCAGGCTTGCCACAAGCACTGGGCCGGCGAGTTCAGTTATCAGGACTAGCGCCTGAGAAGCCAGGTTCAAAACGGCGGTATCACTCATGGCATCAGTGGTTAAAGGAGATAAGGAGGGAGTGGACTACAAGCGTCCATCCATCAACCAGTACGAATAGGAGTATCTTGAATGGAAGCGAGATCAAAGTGGGCGGCAGCATGTACATGCCCATTGACATCATTACAGCAGAGACCACCAGATCGATGATCATGAATGGGATGAAGATCATGAATCCTATCAAAAACGCTGACTCTATCTCGGACAGCACGAATGCTGGAATTACTGTGGTCATCGGAAGTGAAGCAGGTTTGCTTGCATCCTCATGGCTGTAAGAGGCGAACATGTCGAGTTCCTGCTGTTTCGTCTGCTTCAACATCCACTCTTTAAGCGGCACCTCACCGTTGTCGATTGCTTGTGTAGCACTAATCGTTCCGTGTTCGTACGGCTGGATTGCCACATGATTGATGTTCGAAATCACAGGTGCCATTATGAAGAGCGAAAGTATCAACGCCAATCCAGCCAGAACCTGGTTAGGTGGTACCGTTTGCGTCCCCATGGCATTCCGCGTGAGTGCAAGCACGATGAACACTCGTGGAAAGGCCGTCATCAACATGAGCACAGAAGGGGCAACGGCGAGCAATGTCAATACCACGATTATCAGCACAGAAGTGGACGGGCTTCTGAGTCCGCTGATATTCACATTGACACTCGAGCTTGCAGCTAAGAGCTCAAGATACATCATCAGCCCCCAAAGGGCCCTGATGCTTGTGTTTCCAAAGCATGAGTACTCCCATAGGAGGGAGCGCCAGGCACAAATACTAGTGCCGGACAGTCATCTCCCTTAGACGGTCTATGAAGGCATCCCATGCCCCTGGGCAATTGATCCCAGAGCCCAACGCCGTCCTTGGCGCCAGGATTTGTTTGACGTCACTGTCTAAAGCCGTGCCAACCGAACCTTCGTGGCCATCTTGGCCATCCGCTAATTCTGCCAACATGGTCATCTGCTGCGTGCTCTGACCAACCAAGAATGTTCGTCCAGCAACACGTATTACCAGTAAAGAGACATGCTGGCCAAGTGAGCGGCGTGAAAGCACTTCAATCTGCCCAAACGGTACTCCTCCAAACCGGCCGCTACCTACCAACTGGCGTTTTTTGGCAACTCTGGACAACAGATAGAGGCCGCCTACAATCAAGCCAAGTACGAGGATCATACGGCCAAATGCCAGAAGTGAGGCACCCATTCACAACGCCTCGTCGGTGACGATCTCAGTTATTCGAATTCCGTACTCGTCTCCTACTTCTACCACTTCGCCACGGGCAAGCACGACCTCACGATTGAGGACGATTTCGATTGGTGCACCGACAGGCTGGTCAAGTTCGATGACCCGGCCGGGACGCAGATCGCTCAACTCCCCAAAAGTGAGTTTCGTTTTTCCTATCCAGGCCGAAACCTCGACCGATACGTTTCTGAACTGCGCTTGACGAACATGCACCCTTTCTGCCTCAAGATGTTCTGATGCAAGAGAAACGCGATCGACTCCCTCTTCGACGGCCGTCACCTTGTTACCTCCTCCTTGATTTCACAGGCCTTGTGCACACCGGAACTACATATATCCGCTAAAGCCACAAGAATCCCTTCCGCCCGAACCTCCAATGGGCGGCCCTTCGGGTGACCCAGACCCAAACTGTCTCCCACCCGAAGGGTGAGCAGCTCTGCTGGAGTCGTCAAAATGCTCGGAAATTGAAACACGACATCCATCGGAACGTCCATCAGGCGCCGGTGAGTATCAAGCAAAGACTCCTTTCGCCCCTTTTCGACGAGGGCTGTCTTAGCCTTGAGGAAGTCGATAAAGGTCCTAACCATCTCGAACGGCAGGCAAATGAGGGCTTCCCTAGGAGGTCTATCAGCCACGAAAAAAGACAGCCTTATGACCATGCACATCTCCGAAGGCGAGCCGACTGAAACGAAAAGGATATTTGCTTCTTGTGCCTCGAGTGTCGGAGAGGTATTTTGAATCCTTGCAAATGCGTTGCCCAACTCCCCGATGAAATCCTCGAAAATAGGAGTCAGAAAGGCCTGGTCGATTTCACTCGGAATTCGACCGGAGTAGTCATCGTCGCCCGATCCAGCCAACCTAAGATCGACTATCGCCAATACCTCCTCAGTCGGGATGGCTAGCACTGCGCGCCCTTCAATGGGCGGTAGCGAAAATGTGAAAAAATACATGCCGGTCTCAAACTCTTCTACAAGGTCTGACCAGGCGAGTTGATCAAACCCCTCGAATTCGAACATGCATGGCTGATGCAGGGTGGAGGTGAACTTCTGCGTAGCAGAACGGGCGAAGTTCTCCAGGAGTTTCTGCATAGCCTGAAGATTTGCTCGTTCTATCACATCTCCTCGGCTGAAATCGTGACTCTTGATACTTTTGTCCGCAATCATGGCACTCCAACTCCCACGTGGTCACAACTCCTCATGACGTGAAGCTGGCGGTCGGGCTGACAACGATATTGACTCTCCGATTCTCTGCCTGGCCCGATGGAGAGCTGTTCGAAACCAGCGGGTGATATTTGCCGTAGCCTATTAGAGCCACCCGGCTCGGATCGACCCCGTCTGTCTTGGTCATGCGCACAACTACAGTTGTTGCCCGTGCTGCCGACAGTGCCCAGTTGCTCGCGTAAGGTCCACCAGTTATTGGTTCGTTGTCCGTATAACCTGCCACCTGGATGGCATTCGGAAATTTCTTCACGACTGACGAAGCGGTGTCGACTATCTGCTTGCCGATCTGGGTGAGATCGGCCGAGTCGGTGCCGAAGAAGGTCGAGTCTGTCACCAGGCCAACCACTAATCCCGCGGACTGCATGGAAATCTTGACATCCCCCAAAAGGCCCTGCGAACTCAGGGCGCTTTCCAGTTGCTGCTGAATTTTTGCAAGCTGGCTTGCCTGGGTAGAAGAGTTTGTCTGGCTTGCCTCGGGCAATGTCGTTGTAACGAGATTCGTTGTACCGTGAGGGACGTGCGAGAGAACAGCCTTTGATATTGACTGTTTGAACTCCTGATACTTCGCCTGGTTTACCGTTGAGATGGCGAACAGCACTATGAACAGCACCAGTAAGAGGGTGATCATGTCCGCGTAAGTCAGAAGCCACCGCTCTCCACTTGGCTCTCCGTGACCGCCTTCCCCTCCGTGTGAACCCTTCGAACGTCTTAAACTTGTGCCATTCATGACTATTCCTAAACCTAAGCGGCTTCATCTGGAGCCTCTCCAATCGAACCTCTTCCAGTTGCCTGGTCACGCTCAGATGGAGGGAGATACGCGTACAGGCGGTCTTTGAGTTCAGTAGTAGAAGCATTGAGCTGCATTGTCAACAGGCCTTCGACCACCATTTCACGGAAGGCCACTTCCTCGCCTGAAAGACGTCGCAGCTTATTCGAGATTGGCAACCAAACAGCATTGGCTAATAGGACTCCCCACAAGGTGGCGGTGAACGCGGATGCGATTGCTGGGCCGAGCTTTCCAGGCGAACTCAACTGTCCAAGCACACCAATGAGCCCGACCACTGTACCGAGGATGCCGAAGGTAGGAGAGAAGCCGGCGATGTCCGAAAAGAACTTTGCGGCTGTTTCATGGCGCATCCTGAGGCTTTCGATTTCCGAAGCCATCAATTCGCTTACCCTCTCTGGCTCAGAGGTGGAGATTATGAGTTGGATTCCCTTTTTCAGAAAGATGTCCTCTGTTTCAAACTCTTCAAGAACCAGCGGATTACTGCGAGCCTCCTTTGCTATGGCAATTAGGGCTTCAATCGTCGCACGAGTATCAGGCCCTTTATTTGGCTTCAACGCTTTGATGAATGCCTTGGGGACGGCCTTGAGGCGCCGGCCTTCAAAGCCAGCCATAGTAGCGCCCACACTCCCGCCTACAACGAGAAGCAGTGAGGACACCTTGATTAAAGATGCAAGGTTCTCATGGTCCATTGTCATGGCGCCAATAAGCGCCACCAACGCCAGTACTATTCCAATCGGGGTCATTGATCTCTCACCTGCGAAAGAAGCGTCATTTCCGGCACTGCCGAGCGCAGAGTTGGTGAGGGCGCGGATGCATGGTCTTGCGACACTTGCCTGACCCTACGCAGCAAGGTCGCCTTTTCCGTGCGAATCTTATCGACAACGCTCGCAGAATCGTTGGCAACCACCACATGACCACCATTAATCATGTACACCGCAGACTGACCGTCGACCCCATCTTCAACTCGCTCTATGAGGTCTTCATTCAGATACATCGTCGATCCATCAAGCTTTTTAAGTGTAATCACTTGCTCACCACCCCTACAAGAGGGAACTCCTGGATCTTCTAACGGCCGGAGCAGACACAAAATTGAGAGGGAGCACCTTTATTGGAGCACTGAGTCTGGCAGCTGCCTGCGCTCAACTAAGAAATTGCACATGCGCCAAGTGGCAAAGAAGAGAATTTCGGCAGCAATTGAAAAATAAGCTCTCATGAGGACTTTGTGAAAGGATCGATGCAAGTTCGAAACGCTAGATAAGCGTAAGCAGAGAGGACTGAAACAGAACTGTCAAATTTGCAGACGGCTGAAGCCGGTTTTATCGATAAAATAGTGTTCGAAATAAAATGATTTGCGTTTTAGGCGGACTGTTTTATGTCTCAGGACAATGATGCGGACAGGCTGGAGACCTCTGAACTTGCTCGAAAGGTTCTGATGAGCTTGTTCACAATCTTTCGTCATCTCAGACCCTCTGGCATAAAGGGCTTTGCTTTCCATGGCGAACCACCCGCGCCACGGCACATAATGGCGCTCCTCCATCTGGCGGCAAATGGCCCAATGTCAGTCAGTGAACTGGCGGCAAACCTGGGGGTTACTCTTACAACGGCAAGCCTTTCCGTGACCCAAATGGCTGGGTCGGGTCTTGTGGGCAGAGAGGAAGACCCTTCCGACCACAGGAGAACCATCGTTTCAATTGCGCCCCAAGTAGAACCTATAGTCAGAGAGTTGATGACCACGAAAGTCCAAGCTCTGGAGAAGGGCCTGGCAGTGCTCGGACCGGATCGGACAGAGCAATTCCTTCGCGACCTTGAACTTCTCCTAAGTGCGATCGAATCGCAAAGTCAGAGTGAAGCTGACTAGAAGGAGATCCGCAAGATAGCTGCCGAAGAGCCAACGTAGATAACACCAACACCATCCCCACCGCGACAGACCCCCATCCAAGAGGTTATTTCATTGAACAAGACATTTGCAAAGATAGGACGGTTCTCCGTTCAGTTCAGATGGCTCGTCGTCATCGTTTGGATCATAGGATCATTTGCAGCGATCAAGTATCTTCCGTCGATCTCGAGCGTTGTCAAGTCTAACAACCAGGCATTCCTTCCCCAGAACTCACCCAGCATCAAGGCGGCAGAGCTAGCCAAACCTCTTCAAAATTACAATGACTCGCTTATCATCATGGTTGGAGCCAATAACTCAGGCAAGCTAACCCCGGCCGATTTGTCAACCATCTCTGCAATCAATGCAAGGGTGGCAAAAGTGCCTACGGTGCTCAGCGCTAAGGTTGCAGGAATTTCTCCTGATGGCAAAGCAATCCAAACCGAGATCATATCGAGCACATCTCAGTTCGACAACACCAAGATCACAACCGTAGTATCAAACATTCGCGCAGCAATGGCTCAAGTACACGCGCCCCCAGGCTTTAGCGTGCATCTGGCTGGCCAGACAGCAACTGTGGTTGACTCCGCATCAAAAAATGGAGCCCAGTCGAGTGCAACCCAGAACTACTCGGTGCTAATAATCATCGTAATTTTGGCTCTTGTCTTCCGCGCCGTTCTTGCACCTATTGTCACACTCTTGCCTGCACTGATGGTGGCTCTCGTTGCTGGTCCAATCATTGCCGAAGCTTCTCATCTTGGATTCCAGGTCTCCCTCATTACTCAGCTCTTACTAATCGTGCTGGTTCTAGGAGCCGGAACTGACTACGGCCTTTTCCTGGTTTTCAGGGTTAGAGAGGAGCTCAAACGGGGGAACACGCCAAAAGAAGCGGTATCGCGTGCCCTCTCGAAAGTCGGCGAATCAATCACTTTCTCGGCAGCCACAGTCATCGCAGCACTGCTGTCGCTTGCAACCGCACAGTTCGGACTTTATCGCGGACTCGGATATCCCCTAGCCATTGGAATAGCCCTGATGCTGTTGGCTGGGCTGACGCTGCTCCCAGCCCTCCTCGCCATTCTCGGAAAAGCAGTCTTCTGGCCAAGCAATGTCAAGGCTGGAACCTATAAAGTTGGCACCTGGGGCAAGATAGCAGGCAGAATTGTAAAGAAGCCTGTTCTGACTCTCGTCGTTGGCCTGATATTTTTCAGCTCTCTCGCCGCGATGTCTTTGGGCAATCACCCATCGGGATTCGTCTCGGCTTCCTCGTCTCCCAAGGGGACCGACAGCTACTATGGCAATGCCATCCTAAAAGCACACTTCCCGACTTCGAACTTTAATCCGACTCAGGTTATCTACACCTTCAGTGAACCCGTATGGAACAATCTGACGAACCTTTACGGCCTCGAAAATGCACTTGCCCACTCTTCGCAATTCAAATCAGTATCGGGACCTTTCAACACTATTGGCGCCGGATTGACTCCTGCTGAGCTGGGCGCGCTGCACTCACAATTCGGAGACCCCAAACTTCTCCCAACGGTGCAGTCAGCAACTGGAAGCGGGGCTGTCAGTCCGGTTCTTTACAACTCTTATCGTGCCGAGTTTCAGTACATTTCTCCCGATGGCAAGACTGTGTTGTTTGAAACGACACTTACCGCTGGCGATCCCGCTTCGACTGCAGCCCTCAATGCCGTGCCATCCATCAGAGCAGAAGTGGCGGGTATTGGACATCAATATGGAGCAGTGAACAATGGCGTGGCGGGCCAGGCCCCAGCTAGCTATGATATCTCCTCTGCATCCAATTCGGATCTCTTCCGAATCGTGCCAATAGTTGTCATAATCATCGGTTTCCTCCTCGCAATTGTTCTCCGATCCGCAGTGGCACCTCTTTACCTGGTCATATCAGTAGTGCTCTCATATCTGGCCGCGTTGGGACTGGACGTACTGGTATTCGTGCATATTCTGGGTCACAAGGGGCTTTCATTCGTCTTGCCATTCCTCCTGTTCCTCTTCCTGCTTGCCCTGGGAGAGGACTACAACATTTTGGTAATGACGCGAATTCGAGAAGAAGCTCATGAGCTCAACCTCAGAGAAGCGGTTACTGCAGCCCTTAATGCCACAGGCTCAACAGTGACCTCCGCGGGCCTTGTGCTCGCAGGGACATTTGCAGTTCTCGGCTTCTCCTCTGCTGGCAGCGCACAGGTCCAGGAGATTGGCTTCGGGCTTGCACTCGGAATTCTCATGGACACCTTCTTGGTGAGGACTCTCCTGGTTCCCTCTATCGTCGTCTTGCTCGGAAAGCACAACTGGTGGCCCTCCAAGCTAATGAAGACTCAGGAGAATTTGGCCGACGGCCCATACGAGCGGAAAGAGCTTGTTCACGACTGAAACAAGGCCTTGCGCTAAAATACAGCAAACTTGAGATCAACCAGGCATTGAAATCCTCGAAAACTTTTGCCAAGAGCTAGAAAAGATAATATTGTCTACATAAATGTATGCAATTTCAACTGTTCTGGCGGAGGTTTTGATCCATTTCCGTGATTGCGTGAATCGCGGAAGCATCAAAATGCATAGACCTCTTTTGCACAGAGGTTGCCTGGCCTTCTCTGCCATGACAACAAAAGGAAATGCTCGATGATCGGACTGGATTGTAAAAATGCCGGGCTAGAGGAGATCTGGACAGACATAGGAGAGTGCCGAGGGAGTTTATGCAGTCCTCACTCACCTGAATGTATGAGAAGCTGCAGGTCCGAAGCAGACAGCTTTTACAAAGACGGGCCCAGACTAAACCGCCCGAAATGCCTCACGATCCCACCAATTCCAAGTAGGTCAACGTCGACATTTCCGTTCTTCAAGCAAATGAATATGTTCCAGGCTCATTGATTTGCTCAAAAATGCTCTAGTTTCTTATCTCGAAAGCGAAATAGTTGTGGCCATTTCAAAACGTCAGTTGCAACACCGCATGAGAACCCCAGAGGTCATCATCGAATTAGCGTTAGACCTGGCCGATGCGAGGAATCTATGTCAGACAACGTCATGATCGATCAGATCCGAGATCTGATCTTGCGGAGGGTGTTGGTACCAGGCCAACCTGTGCGTCAAGCCGAAGTGGCTCAAATGCTCAACGTCTCAAGAAGCCCTATACGCGAGGCTCTTCAGGGTCTTGAAGCGGAAGGGCTGGTCACGTACCAACGCAACCGGGGATACGTGGTAACCAGGTTGAGCTCCGGACTACTGCAGCAGGCATACCGCATGCGTGAGCTACTAGAGACAGAACTCCTTCAAAGTATCTCCTGGCCCGACAAAGAGACCATAGGCCAGCTCAGATCACTGGAGTCGGAACTCGCGCAGTCGAAAGACAGCGTCAACAACCTGGTGCGCCTCAACAGGGAATTCCACTTCGCCATCTTCGCCCTTGCCGAAATGAGCCTTTTCGAAGAAGAGGTAGGACGGCTATGGCGCCTCACCGAACCATATCGTGCGGTTTACTTGGTGAGTGAGGCCACACGCGAAGAAATAATCCGCGAACACCAAATGATTCTAGAGTGCCTGAGTCAGCGTGACAGAGACCTTCTCCTCATCTTGACAGCCCAACACAGGAAAAAGTCTGAGGTGTACTTAACCAAGTTCCTCGAAGAGGAAAGCCTGTCCGGTTTCCACATGGGACACCCAAACGGAAACGAAGCCGACAGCAACCTTTCCGCACTCAAGGGCTGACTGCATTTAAGAATTAAAGATCCCCTTCCGCAGTCGCCTCACGGGCGCACTCAGCCAGGAATGACCTGCCCGCCGACCTTATTCCAAAAAGGACGTTCAGCAGATAGCAAAGAAGGAATCGCGGCTATGATTTACGCTTATCCAGAAGTGCCTTGAGCCGCTCCCGATGATCCTCCGTCTTGAAGCACGCGACCTGAGCATCGGCTTCGCCGTCGAGCAAATCTTCCAACGTCATAGTCGGAAGGTTGTTAAGCAGCTGCTTCGAAAGGCGTAGGACCTCGCGAGGCCTCTGGGAAAGGTTCTGAGCAAATTCCAGCGTCTCAGAAACCAGCTTCTCCGGCTCACAAATTTGATGCACGATCCCGATGTGTTTGGCTTCCTGGGCGTCAATGGGCTCACCCATCCAGAGCAGGATCTTTGCCTCGTTCATTCCAACCACTCTAGGAAGGAAGAAGTGTGCACCCATGTCTGGAATAAGTCCGATGTCCCCATGAACCATCGCGAGTTTTGCGTCCGAAGCTGCGAATGCCATGTCGCTCGCAAGCACCAAGCCAAAACCCCCTCCATAGGCGAGACCGTTGATCGCCGAGATTATGACGGCATCGTGGTTTGAAATTGCCCTGACAAGCCGGTTCATGCGACGCATGTAGTCGGCGCCAGCTTCGCCACGAGCCATACGCTTTATGTCGCCCCCAGCACAGTACGCTCTGCCCTTTCCTGTCATCACCACTACAGGAGTGAACTCGGCATTGACGGATTCCAGTATCTCTACGATCTCCTCAGCCATCACGACATCGAGGGCATTGAGCATTCCAGGATTATTGAACTCCAGCAAGATAACGTCACCATGTCGGGACACTTGAGTCAGGCTTTGGGCCACTGGGTCCTCCTTTATCGTTCCAATTCTAAGTACTATGAAATGCTCCGGGCAAGCTCATTGCGGAAATCAGGATGAGCCACCCCGATAAGCGCGCGCGAAACTTGTGAAGGGGACAGGCTCCTCAGATCTGCCGCGCCAAACTCCGTAACGACAAAATCGATCTGCCCTTCAGGGAGGGTTATCGGGACATCGTCGTGAAATGGCATGACAATGTTGCTCTTGCTTCCATCTCTCGACGTAGCGCGCAAGGCCACAATGCTGAGCCCCTTGCTTGCCGCACGAGCTGCGGGAGCAAAATCAGGAAGCCCGCCCGGTGCTGATATAACCCTGCCCCCCAGCTTTTCTGCATTTGCCCTTCCTGCAAGATCGATCTGCAGAGCGCTGTTGATCGCATAGAGATGGTCCATGCTGCGCAGCACATTCGCATCGTGAGTGAAAGCGCAAGAGCGAAACTCGACCTCGTCATTGTGATCGAGATACTTGTACAGCGAAGGACTTCCCCAAGCCATAGCCGTGACCATTTTGCGACATTCTGGCGGTTTGGTTGAGTTGGTCACGTTGCCGGTGTTGGCAAGCTCTACTACGCCATCGGTGAACACACCTGTGTGGATACCCAGATTGCGCGGAGGATTAGAGGCAAGCTCCTGCAACATCGCGTCAGGAATAGAGCCCACCCCAGTCTGAAGCACCGCACCGTCTGATACAAGGTCTGCAACTGTCTGGGCTATTCTCCGCTCTCCCTCATCTATGGAAGCCGAGACAACCTCGAGCGGACCCTCTTCGGTGGCAAACCAGAAGTCAATCTGGTCAGGAGTGACACATGTTTCACCGCACGTATGCGGCATGCTCTGATCGATCTCAGCCACAACTAGAGGCCGGTGAGCCAGCACGGCTGGCATGTAGTCGACCGACACGCCTAGCGACATCCTGCCTTGCTCATCCGGCGGAGAGAGGTGGAGAAACAGAACGTCAGCTCGCTGATTCCCTGACAGATACAGATCCGGAATCTGCGACAGGGGAAATCTGTAGTATTCGATGCTGTCGTCACCCGCAACTCTCCTTAGCCCTCTGCCAGGAACCCAGGCATGGATTTTAAGGTGTTCGGGGGCAAGCGGCGCAAACGGAACAGCATCCATTGGAGAAAGCATGTAGATATTCAGATCGGAAAGCCCGGATCCATGGAGTGCAAGCTGTTCCTCCAACCAGCGAGGCTCCGCCGCCGCCGAATGCATTACAATCCTCGAACCATTGCCTAACATTGGCAAAAGCTCTTCAAAGTCCTTGAGTTGTCTCACCTCTGCACTCCTGAATCGCCGGTTTCTGGATAGTCGTAGAATCCCTTGCCCACCTTCTTGCCCCAG
This sequence comes from Actinomycetes bacterium, assembly GCA_021799035.1. GTDB lineage: Bacteria > Actinomycetota > Acidimicrobiia > Acidimicrobiales > Acidimicrobiaceae > SCQM01. The sequence continues at coordinate 65,435 of JAJZBG010000005.1, forward strand.
CGGCCTTCGTGATAGAGCTTCTCGAGAATGTCGTTAGGCTTAGCAGCCTCGTTGCCAGTTTCTGTGTACTCATCGAGCCTTGCCAGATAGCTGACATCGACTCCAGCAACATCCATCAGATAAAGGGGTCCCATTGGATGACCCAACCCCCTGGTTACAGCCAGGTCAATATCCTCAGCAGAGGCATACCCGCCTTCAAGCAGGTTCATGGCTTCTCTAGTCAGCGCTCTGAAGATTCTGTTGACTATGAATCCCGGAACCTCCTTGCGAACAACCACGGAGGTACGCCCGATGCTATTGCAGAAGTCGAGGGCTGCTCTTTCGACCTCTTCAGTAACTCCAGGATGCAGCACCACCTCAACCAGATCCATCACTAGAACTGGATTGAAGAAATGCAGATTGATCACCCTTTCAGGGCTATCCGTTACCGCCGCAAGCCTGGACCCTACGATGTTTGAGCTATTCGAAGCCAGGATCGTCGGCGGTGCACAGAGTTTGCCTAGGGACTCGAAAAGCGAGGCCTTGGGCGCAAACTTTTCGATGATCGCTTCGATCACCACAGACGCACCATCAACACATCCCTCGAGCGAATCTGCGAACTTCAGCCGCGCCACTGTATCCTGTCGCTGCTCCTCAGTGATGCGGTTCTTGTCCACCCTTGAATCCAGGTACTGTGCCGAAAACAGCCTGGCAGTGTCTAGCACTTCGTTGGAAACATCGTATATGGAAGCATCTAGACCCTTCAATGCACACTGAAGCGCTATCTGCCGACCCATGGCTCCAGCTCCAATTACTGCGACCTTTTCCATCTTGAAACCCCTTAAGCTTTCCCAGCCGACGCCGGCTTGGCCTGGTCTCCGAACTTGCCTAGCGCAGCCTTGCGCTCTGGTGAGAAGTAACAGACATTCGAGACCTCTATGTCAAAATCAAAACCCTGGCGAAAACCGACAAGGTGATCAACCGATCGCTTGACGCCGCGCACCGCGGTCTGGACATTGCTGCAGATAAGCTTGGCTATTTCCGAAGCTCTCTCTTCGACTACATCGTCGGCAACCAGATGGGAAACAACCCCCATCGAGTACGCCTCTTGAGCATCGATGCGGCGACCAGTCATGGCCAACTCCTTAGTACGAAGCGGCCCGGCAATTCTCGTGAGCAGCTGGAGCGCCCCTCCAGCAGGTATAAGACCCCAACGGGCCTCCGGCAAGCCAAACTGGGCCGACACTCCTGCAATAATCACATCCGCCGAAAGGGCCAGCTCGAAGCCGCCGCCCAGGCAGTAGCCCGAGACTGCAGCAATCATGGGCTTTGATCGTTCGTTCATAGCCAGGAAAAATGGAAATACGACGCTTCTCCTGTAGCTATCGGCTTCCTCGTCGCTAATACCCTGCCGCTCCTTCAGATCGACACCGACGCAAAAAGCCTTTCGCCCGGCCCCTTGAATGACCGTCACTTTCACCTTGGGATCCGCCTCGAGGTCTTCGACAGTTCGCCTCAACTCGTGAAAGAGATCCCTATTCAAGGCGTTCAATGCCTCAGGCCTGTTCAGAGTCACCCAAGCGATGCCGTCCTCGGATTCAAGCTGCACAAGACCAGTCATGATGTCATGCCCCTAACGCCCGCGAAATACCGCGCTGCGCTTTTCCCGAAAGGCAGAAATTCCCTCACGGAGGTCCTCGCTCGCGAACAAAGCAGCGACGCCCATTCTTTCCAAGGCGAGGCCAGTGCTGAGCGGACTGTCATTTCCAAGGTAAAATACCTGCAAAAGTATCCTCATCGCCAAGGGGCTGAAGCCTGCAAGCCTCTCAGCCAGGGCCGAAGTCCTGTCGCTCAGCTCAGCTGCGGGAACGACCTGATTTGCCAACCCCAGTTCGTAGGCCCTTTCGGCTGAGATTATCTCGCCCGTCAGCAGCATCTCTATTGCAACTCCCTGCCCTACGGCATGGACCAAACGCTGAGTCCCCCCATATCCCGGAATCGCTCCGAGCGTTATCTCCGGGAAGCCAACACGGGCTGAGTCTGCCATGATGCGCAAAGTGGCCGCGAGCGACAGTTCAAATCCCGCACCCAGTGCCAAGCCATTAACAGCGGCGATCACTGGCTTTCCAATAGCCTCGATCCGCTGATACAGAGCTTGAGCCTTTTCTGAGAGCATCATCATTTCGGCTGAGCTCTTTGACTCCAACTCTTTCAGATCCGCGCCAGCCGAGAACACCTTCTCTCCGCTTCCGGTGATGACCGCAACACGCAAATCTTCTTGAGAAGCAACGGTGTAAAACACTTCGTCCAGATCGGCCAACGCCTCCTCATTCAGAGTGTTCATCGCCTCTGGACGGTCGATAGTGATGTTCGCGATGCTTCCCTCGATACCAAGTAAGACAGAACTTCCCATTTCAGACCTTCAATTCTCGCGACGGATCACCATGGCAGTGCTCACGCCTCCCCCGCCACAAATCCCTGCGACGCCGAACTCCTGATCCCTAATGCGCAGGGCGTTGTAAAGGGAGACCAGGATCCTTCCACCGGATATTCCTGTTGGATGGCTCATTGCAATGGCACCGCCGTGGACATTCACTCTGCTTCTGTCCCAACCCAGCACGCGCTCATTGACAAGCATTTGGACAGCGAAGGCTTCATTAACCTCTATTAGGTCCATATCGCCCAACGTCATTCCCGCCTTGCCTAGAGCAGCCGGGATGGCCACACCTGGTCCCTCACCCATGAACTCCGGCTCCACACCAACCTGCGCAAAAGCCAGGACTGAAAACAGAGGGCGCCACCCCTTGCGCTCCGCTTCATCGCGGCTCGTCACCACGAGTGCAACCCCGCCATCTCCCATGCTGCATGAATTTCCAGCAGTAACAGAGCCGTCCTGGTCAAATGACGGCCGAAGACGAGCCAGCTTTTCCAGTGAAGTGTCTCGCCGGATAGATTCATCGTGATCCAATCGCTCGATCTGCGGATCGAGTCCAGCAAGCGAAGATGACGAGACGATCTCCCACTTCATGTGGCCATTGTCTTCCGCGGCCGCCGCTTTCTGGTGGGATTCAAGCGCAAAGGCGTCTTGCTCCTCACGGCTGATCCCGTACTTCTTCACAAGGTTTTCTGCAGTCTGACCCATGGTCATGCCACATAACGGATCCACCGTGTCGCTCCAAGCATCCTCCAGGGTCCGGTTCCCCAATTTGATGCCTTCCCAGCGGAGGTTCTTCATCATGAACGGCATGGTGCTCATAGACTCCATTCCACCCGCGACTACAGTCCGAGACTCGCCGGTCCAGATCGATTGACTTGCAAGCATCACGCTTTTCATTCCCGAAGGACAAGCCATGTTGATCGTCGCTGCGGGAACCGAAACCGGGATGCCGGCCCGGACAGCCGCTGTCCTTACCGGATTGGGTCCGTTGCCCGCTTGACGGCAATGGCCAAGCATGACGGCATCGACGTCCTCAGGAGCAACGCTTCCCGCATCCAGCGCGCCCTTGATCGCAGCTGCACCCAGGTTGGCTGCAGGAACATCTCTGAGCGTCCCACCGAAGCGACCCAGAGGAGTCCGTGCCATTCCGACAATTACAATGTCTTCCACCGAATTGCTCCTTCGCCTCTAAGTTGAATGACAGTAAATGGCTGATCAAAGATCATTCGTAGACGTAGAAGCCACGTCCGGACTTTCTGCCCAGATATCCCGAAGCAACCAGAGATCGATGCAGTGGGCATGGCAAGAACTTGTTCCCGCCGCACTTCTCATTCAGATCCTCCAAGATGTGCAGCATGGTGTCGAGCCCAACAAAATCACCCAGTTGAAGCGGACCCATCGGGAAGTTGAACCCGTCCCTCATTGCCTGATCCACATCCTCTGCAGTGGATACTCCCTCATAAACGGTCCACACTGCCTCGTTGAACATCGGCATGTAAACACGGTTGGTGATGAACCCAGGCGAATCCTTTTTCACCTCGACAGGAGACTTCTGGACTTTCTCAAGGAACTCTTGCACAGCTGCCAGGGTCTCGTCACTGGTCCTTAGGCCACGGATCACTTCCACAAGACGCATTACAACCACTGGGCTGTGGAAGTGAACTCCGATGAACCTGTCGGGACGTTGAGTAACTGCAGCCATGGGGCTTATCGGCAATGCGGAGGTGTTGGAAGCAAAGATCGTTCCCTCTGGCATAACTTTGTCCAAAGCACGGAACACTTCCCGCTTGACGTCAAGGTTTTCGAAAACGGCCTCAATCACCAAGTCAGCTTCTTTGGCTTCTTCGAATGTCGCTACGGGAATCACTCGGCCCATTATCTCCTGGGCCTCCTCCTCTGAAAGCTTCCCTTTCTTTACCCGTCCATTGATCTGCTCTGCGATGCGGTCTACTCCACGGCTAATGGAAGCCTGGTCATTGTCGTAAACATACGTCGTCAGACCTGCTTGAGCTGACGTCTGGGCAATTCCATGGCCCATCATTCCAAGGCCTACAACCAACACCTTTTCAATACTCAACGTTAATCCCTTCTTTTTTGCAATGCGAAAGTGCTAATCGATCCCGTAGACCCGGGCCGCGTTGTCGTGCAGTATCAGCTGAGCGACTTCGTCTTTGAGGCCCATATCGTTACGGATGTAGTCCACCGCTGGCTTGTGCAGAACCGCTGGGTAGTTGCTACCCCACAGAACCTTCGTCTTGCCGCGACTCTTCAAGAAGTTCACCAGAGTCTGCTCAAGATATTGCGGGGCATGAGCGTCGATACCCAAAAACACGTTTTCGTGTTTCCAGGCGAGAGCGATCATCTCCTCTGTCCAGGGCCAACCAGTGTGAGCTCCAATGATCTTGAGTTCTGGAAAGTCGATGGCGATGTCGTCAAGGTCAATTGGACGGCCCAACTCGCTTGGCATCTTTTCCGCCGAGTGGCCAACCTGCATCGACACCGGCACCCCGAGCTCGGCACATTTCGCGTAGAGCGGGTAGTAGAGGCGGTGATTCAGGGGAATTCCGAAGCCGTAAGTGTGAATGTAGACTCCGCGAAAACCAAGATCTTTGACCGCGTGTTCAACTTTTCTCACTCCGTCGAGGCGAGTGAAAGGGTTGAAGCCGGCAATTCCGACGAACCGGTCTGGGTACTTTTCAACGACTGCGTAGATCTCTTCCTCGGTGATATCCCAGATCATGCGGTTCTTTCTCTCCGCCATCATTCGAACGGCAGGAATCAGCACCTTCGACACACCCGCTTCGTCCATCATCCTGACGAAATCATCTACGGATATGCCTTTGACCCTATCCTCCATATGCCACCATTTGATGAGGACCTGAAACTCCTCCTGACCTCGCCAGTTCTTCTCCATGCTCTCTTCGGTGAAGAGATTGCACAAGATATCGATTGCCCCTGTCATGGTTTACTAAACCTCCGCTGGTGTAGTGGTTGTTAGAAATTGATGCTGTGCCAACACAGCATCAAGAGCTGACTTCCGCTCCCCCTCAGGAGTCAACCCGCGCACCTCCCCCAAGAGCCAAAGTGCCGTATGAAATTGAATGTCCGCATCCTGCAGCAGACGCTCAATCGCCGGAGATGGCGCCTCTTGCATCAGGATTCCGAGATCGTGGCGAACATTGTCCAAATATGCGACATATTTTTGATGTTCCATGAATTACCCTCCCTGCTTCTCTAGGCTGTCCACGAATTCACGCCTTCTTGGCCCGGTGATCGAAAAATCGCTTGGCTTTGAGTTCATACCTTGGCAGGCTGCTAGGCTCCACGACCTCGACATTGATAGTGACGCCTATCTTTGCCTTCAGCACAGCCTGAAGATCCTTCTCCATTGGTACGTATCTTTCGGCAGGCGTGCCAGGTCTCGGCTCGACTTTGACCGTCACTTCGTCATTGAGTCGCCCTGGAGCGACATGCAGCTCGTAATGATTGCTAAGGCCTGGAACGTCGCTGAGCAGGTATTCGATTGCGGCTGGATAGACGTTCGTTCCCTTGATCGTGATCATGTCGTCGGTGCGACCTAGGACTCCGCCTTCATAGAGGAGCCAGGTGCGACCACAGCTGCAAACGTCATAGTGTGCTCGAACCAGGTCATGCGTCCGGTACTTGATCACAGGCTGCGCCATTTGTATATAGCTGGTTATCACGTTCTCTCCAACCTCGCCAGGCCCGACTGGGTTACCTGATGAATCGAGAACCGTAGCATACCCCTGATCCTCGCCGAAATGACAACCCTGCTGGTCAGGGCAACCGGGCGCGATAGCGCCTGCCTCCCCAACGCCGTACAATTCATAGGCCTTCGCTCCCCAAGCGACTTCGATCGCCTGGCGCGTCGTCGGAATGCCGGGGCCTGGCTCGCCAGCGTGAATGGTGTACTTAATTGCGGTTTCGCTGGTGTCAATGCCGAGTTCTTTCGCGAGCTCCGCGAGATAAAGAGCGTACGTCGGAGTCGAAACCAATACCGTCGGCTTCAGAAGCTCTATCTGATGGAGACGCTGTTCCGAGTTGAGCCCGCCCCCGCTGATAACTGTCGCGCCAAGGCAGCGTACCCCCCAGTAGGCACTCCAAAATCCGGTGTACATTCCCCATGGAAATGCGAAATAGAAAGAGTCGTGCGGACGAATACCCACTCCCCAGTAAAGGTATGCCCACTGCTCTCCGTATTGAAGCTGGGTATGCAGCGAGAAAGGAATCTTCAGCGGCGTGCCAGTCGATCCAGACGTTTGAAAATGATAAAGGTAGTAGTCCGGGCTCAAAGCAACACTGTCACCCCAAGGCGGATCGGCTGACTGGGCTTTGACAAGGTCTTTCTTGTCGATTGTTGGAACGTAACGGTTGAAGTCATCCAGAGTCCGAATGTCCTCTGGAGCCAGGCCAGCCTCCTTGTAAAGCTCGTGATAGAAGGGCACACGATCGTACGCATAGCGCAACAGCGCCTGCAACCTTTTCAAATGCAGCTCGTTCAGCTGCTCCCGAGGCATTGTCTCGGTGTATTCATTCCAAAATGACCCTGATTGGGACCGGGCGCTCAGCAACGGCTGCTTCCGCAGTAAATTCACGTCTGCTACTGACACGGGTACCTCACTTTCACCAACTGCCGAATTCCCCAAAACGCCGAACACGCCATGTGCGGCGACCCTTCGACAGCCAAACCATTTCCCTGCCGTTTCGCTCTTGCAGGGTTGGAAAAGGCCGCCTGCCTTACCTGACTCAGTCGAGCACCCAGCTCGCAGAGACTGGTCTGATCCATCGCAATTTGGTAAGTCTCTGCGGCCAGAGCTCCAAGCTTCTCGCCCATTCCCACGGGGGCAGAGCCGGTTCTCTTTCCTTTTGGACCTTTTGGCGCCTCTCGTCGCAGCCCCATCATAAAAAGTCCCGAGCGTCGACTTCTCCGAACCAAAACCTCCCTTCGCCTGAGATATTTCTCGGCAAGACTTACAGCACTCACAATTTATTGCATGCATTTATGTAGACAATATGTCCTTTGTCACAGTATTGCAAATGGAGGCATCCCACAATCACAGACATAGGCCAGCATCCGTGTTGCGGTGCAAATATCCATGTTTAACTAGTCTTTTCCATTATTGACTAGCTATCCGGCTGTGCCGCCGAACACAAGTGGACGAGTCACAAGCCGGCTCAATTTCATCCTTTTTTTGCATGCAATCTTGCCATTGCAATCGACTACCAAGTTGATATCTGAAATGGTGACCACTAATCGGCTCGAGATGACGAGAATCTGCGCGCGCTCTCATAGAGGTGATCACGCCGGATTGGAACCGGCTTCGTGAAATCACTTTCTGCAAATGCATTCGTCTTTGCTGAAACCATGAGTTCGGCGACTTCGGCACCAGAGAGTCCCTCCGTCAAACTTGCAACCAGTTCTGAAGCCTCATCGAGGGACAGCCCCGGCTCTAGTGCGACCGAGCGAAGATGGATTGACGCAATGGCCGACCTATCGGACACATCAGGGAGCCCCACGTAAACCTTCGCCCCAAGCCTGCCCGGCCTAAGCACAGCAGGGTCCACAAGATCTGCTCGATTGGTAGCAGCGACGACAACTATCTCGGGTATATCCCGAACGGCATCCAGTTCACCAAGTATTTGGTTGACCACACGCTCGGTGGTCTTCGAGCCCTCGTCTGAACCACGAGGCGGCGCAATGGAGTCGAGCTGATCGAGAAAGATTATTGCTGGAGCAACTTGGCGTGCCACCTGGAAAATATGTCGGATTGCTTCTTCGGATTCGCCAAGCCACTTGGAAAAGATCTCAGGTCCATCAACAGGCAGGAAATTAACTTTTGCACTCTGAGCCAAAGCGTGAACCAACATGGTCTTACCCGTTCCGGAGGGACCATGAAGCAAGATCCCGTTCCGAGGAGGAAGATCCATCTGCCTGAATGCATCAGCATAGTGAAGAGGGCGAATGACGAGATCTTGGAGCTGCCTTTTCGCCGCTTCAAGCCCGCCAATCTCATCCCAGCTCACACGAGGCGCAGCTACAAGTGCCTCCCTCAGTCCTGATGGCCGGATCCGGGTTACAGCAGCGTCGAAATCCACAGCCTCAACCACCAGTTCTATTCCCTTGTCCAGCCGAAAGGCGTCGCGGTAGTCCCCAAGAGCTCCTCCTTGCCGTCGCAGGGCGTTGAGGCCGGCCTCGCGGCAAAGCTCCATCAGATCAGCCCCCACGAAACCATGAGTCACTGCAGCTATATGGCGCAAGTGATCTAGCGCTTCACGAGTGATTGGCATTTCTCTTGTATGGATCTGCAAGATCTCGTAGCGACCTTCCTCTCCAGGAGGGCCGATGAAGATCTCCCTGTCGAAACGACCGGGCCTGCGCATAGCAACATCGATCGATTCCATTCGGTTCGTTGTGCCGATGACTACAACCCCGTCTACCGCTTCTAACCCGTCCATGCAGGACAGAAGGGTGGTTACGGCTCTCACATCGCTCAGAGAGCCAGACTCGCCGCGCCTTGACGCAATGGCATCCACTTCATCGATAAAGATCAACGAAGGGGCATGATGAGCGGCCTCACTAAAGATGCGGCGCAGGTTGCCTTCAGTCTCGCCTTGCATCGTCCCGACGACTGCCGGACCGTTGATGAAAAAGAAATGAGCATTTACATCATTTGCGATTGCCCTGGCCAAGTAGGTCTTTCCCACGCCTGGGGGACCGTAAAAAATCACGCCTCTCGGGCAGGTTATTCCCAACTGCCTGTACACGAATGGAAGCTGCAGCGGAAGTTGCACCAGCTCTCTCACGAGTGCTATTTGATCTCGAAGCCCTCCCACGTCCTCAAAACTGACTTCTGCACTGTTCTCAGTGCTGCCAAGCTCGGGGGACTCCAGGTCAAGATCAGTATCCTCTGCGAACTCGCAAGGGTCGTCATCGACTTCCACAACCTCGTAAACAGCACCGACGTGCGAGTCATGAAAAGTCGCATATATATAGCCGCCCACACTGCACGGGGTCCTATTGTCAGCCAACAACTGTTGAAGATGCTCTCGCAATCCATGTGCACGAGACACATCAGTGGGAGCCCTGAGAAGAACGCTACGGGCTGGAGCCAAGTGTGCTAATCGGATCTCGACACGATCATCGAGCTTCGCCTTCAAGGTCTTGCGAACGAGTCGGTCCAGGCGGAGAATTGCTGAGCCACGATCATCCTCAATTGGATCGCCCAGGCGCCCAACCGCTCGTCGACCGTTCCAGCTGGTAATCTCTACAGGATCTCCTACACTCGCTCCCAGCTTTTCCATCAGATCAGAGTCCAGGTATACAAGGAGCCGTGGACTGGTAGCAGCTTCGAGGGCCGAGCGATCCACAATAGCAGTGACGACGCTCGTGCTGGCTCCCTTTCCGTTTGCTTGATTCAGTCCATTGTCTTTCACGTTCGCGGTCGTCAACCTTTCGACCTCATATGCTCCCGCCACTCTGGGCAAGGCTCGATCTGCTCGAACCCGGCACCGCGATCGACCGACATCGCGTGAACTGTATTTAGCGAGCAAAATATGATCTCAACATCCTCGTCAGAGTCGTTGAAATGCTGAACCACACAGCCTGGTACGCGCAGTGGCACCTGGACCAGGTCCCGATAGTTCCAGTCAAAGCGGACTTCATCAACTACAGTGTGGCCCGGCCCACCATGCCAAACGAATCCCAACTGGTGACCTTGTGTCAGCTGCTTGCCGCTTCTGCTGTGAGGAGGTATCCGCTGGACATACATGATGAATACGTTCATCGCGATGTCCCTCATGGTGGGAGCCATGTACCATCTCATGTAACCCTGCGGATTCAGCTCCCAGGGGAGTTCGGAGCCTTTCGCTAGCTTCTCGGCACTCTCCAGGTCTGTACGCTGCTGGTCGCGCAGAGCGATGATCTCATCATAGAAGTTGCGCGCAGCAAGGCGCTCGGTCCTCGTCTCCATGCTCACTTGCTCCCCCCTTTTCTGGCGCCGGACTCGTTCTGTGGAACAGCTTTCTCCACTGCCGTCGTTGCGCCTCTCCAGCTGGTCACTCCAAAGCGCTCGACAAACTCGGGATCAAGTGCCGATTGGACCAGCTCACTGCCCTGCTCATTCCATGTGGGAAGATGAATGAATGCAAGCCACTTCGAGCTTCCGTCCTCTCGGAGGTTGAAGTGCTGGTGCTCCACGCCTTCTCTCAGAAGTGGCATTATGATCATGTCACCTTCTTCCCAGTCGTAGCGAACCCCATTCATGGTCGAATAGCCGCGACCTTCGATTATGAACAGCACCAGCCCACCCTGGTGCCTATGGCGCCCGGACACTCCACGAATATCGTGGATGAATACCCACCAATCCTGAAGGCAAGCATTGCTCGAATCATTCGGCTGCAGATACCAGCCAATAAGCCCTTGTGGACATAGTTCGTATTGCTCGGGCTTTAGACCCTTTATCACCAGCGGAGCCGTCTTTTGGTGCTCTACAAACTCCTCTCTTCCAGTTATTAGTGAGAGATACTTTGGAAACGCTGACGGCTCAGGCTCACGCGATCGAGTCCCGACTCTTTCAGACAAAACGACCCCCTATCAGTCATTGAAACCATCATGCGGGCCAGTGAGGAATATGACCAACACAACAATTGCATACATTTATGTAGACAATATGCCGTCTGCCAAATGATTGCAAACGAAGAAAACCCACGCGCTGGAAATAGCGCAGGTTAGAAATCGTCTCGGAGAAAGCCGTCATCCACCTGGATCTATCAGTCAGCATTCAGTTGCTTCATGACACCGATTTGCTAGCTCGACTTTCGTGCGCGACGCTTCATGAGATCCTTTGCGTCCTATGTGACATCCAGCTCTCCATAAAATCTCTCAGAAGGGAGCAAGTTGGCAGAAAAATTTCTCGACCTAACGGTCCGATCACTTTAACGCTCCGAAATACTCCTAGGCCGCTCTACAACTGACAACGTAGATGAATTTAGGCCAAGGATAAAACTGACATAGAATCACATAGATGCCAGTCTGGTCTGCTTGCACAACGTGGCATGGCTGAAAAGCTGTTCCTTCCACGTAAGTCCGGGAAAAGCCAAGGGAGTATTTGATGTCGGGATCCGTCGATCTAGTGAAAAAAGGGCAGTTAGCCTACCTTTACCTGAATAACCCAGAGAAGAAGAACGCAATAAGTGCGGAAATGTGGGAGCAGCTCGCGGCTCGAGCTGCCGAAGTCTCAGCAGACCAAGACGTAAGAGCAACGGTTCTCCGCGGATACGGAACATCCGCATTCGCCGCTGGGGCGGACATATCGCAGTTTGAATCCCGCCGTTCCGCCAGTTCCCGAGGGAGCAACTACGACGATCTCACCGAATCAGCGATAGCAGCTGTAAAGGCTATTCCCGTGCCAGTAATAGCGCTTGTACACGGATTCTGCTTGGGGGGAGCAGTCTCGTTGGCTCTTGCATGCGACCTGCGGTTCGCTTCACATGACGCCAGCTTCGCCATTCCGGCAGCTCGATTGGGCATTTCCTATCCGACGCCGGCTATTGGCCGCCTTGTGGCACAGATTGGGGCTTCCAATGCCAAGTACCTCCTGTTTTCGGCGAAGAGAATCGACGCTCAGTCGGCAAAGGAGATGCATCTGATTGACAAGATATTTCGCCAAGAAGAACTCGACTTACAAACCGACAAGTTCGTCGATTTGCTAATTGAAAACGCTCCGCTCTCGCTCAAAGCCGCAAAGTACATCATCGACCAGAACGTGATTGAGGAAAGCAAGCGTGACATAGACAAGATTCACAGTGCCGCCAGAAGCTGCTTCGAATCTGAAGACTACAAAGAAGGTGTCCGAGCTTTCATGGAATCCCGCAAACCAGCCTTCCAGGGGAAATAGCGTCGTCACTTTAGCGCCAAAGGGAACCGTAACGATTGCCGCCCAAAAAGCTCTATAGCCTCAGCTCTATTGATCCCAAGAGGGAACCATGGTCCTGAGTTCAGCCGAAATCACTTTTCCAAGTGCATTCCTAGGAAACTCTTCTACAAAGAAGATCCTTTTCGGCCTCTTGTAGCTTGCCAGGAACTGGGAAGCGTGCAGCACGAGATCCTCCTCGGATACGTCTTGAAATTTGATCACGAATGCTACGACCTCTTCTCCCCAGAGCTTGGATGGAGCACCAACGACCGCAGCGTCTTTGACATTCGGGTGAGACCTCAAGGCCTCTTCAACCTCTTTTGGGTAGACGTTGTATCCGCCAGAGATTATCAGATCCTTGAGGCGGCCGGCTATAGCCACATATCCATCGTCGTCGACCGTTCCCACATCTCCTGTTGCAAACCACTCTTTGCCGTAAGGGAAAGCAGCAGCAGTTGCCTTCGGATCATTCAGGTAACCTTTGAACACAGTTGGGCCGCCGATGAAGATCTCGCTGTTATCTGTTGAAATCGCCACCTCAACCCCTGGAAGGGGAAACCCAACCGAGCCGGGTTTTCGCCCCCCTTCATACGGATTGGAAATGTCAATAAGACTCTCCGTAGTGCCATAACGTTCCAATATGGCTGTACCACAGCGGTCCGCCACCTCGCGGTGAACCTCCCGTGATAGAGGGGCAGAACCAGAAACCATGAGTCTAAGCGTTTGGAACTCTCGAAGCGACTTGGAGTCCAGCAGCCGCTGGTACATCGTTGGAACGCCAAAGAACATCGACGCAGAGTGGGATTTGACAGCATCGATCACGGCTTCGGGATCGAACCGCTCAAGGAGAACCGCAGAAGAGCCCGCACAGAGAGTTCCGTTTATCCCAACCCCTAGACCGTGCATGTGGAAAAGGGGTAATGATAAAACTAGGCGATCCAGATTTGTCCAACGCCAGGCAATGTTGAGGCTCTTCGCACATGCGAGCAAATTTCCGTGCGTCAAAATTGCACCCTTTGGGCGCCCTGTTGTCCCAGAGGTATACGCAATTAGAGCAGGAGTGTCACCTAGAGCTTCATCAAGAGGCACCGTGAGGCCGGGACTCACCTTAGGTTCGGCGCCCGTGAAAAAAACCTGCAAGTCCCCTTTCGGCATTGGCAAGCAGGCACCGGGACCTTGAAAAGGCTCAACAAATCCAGGCTGTCGAATCCCTGCCGCAATCCATTCAGCCATCTTGGCTGAGTCGACTATTGCAGCAGAAGGTTTGACATCTCTTACGATATGGAAAACCTCCGAACGGGTATAGGCGGTATTCATCGGAACGACGACGAGTCCGAGTCGTAGCGCACCTACGTACTTGGCAACCATGTCAATTGACGCCGTAGAGGAGAGCACTATCCTATCCCCAGGTTCCAGCCCGCTCGAATGCATTTCCAGTGCGGCACGCTCGCTCAGTTCCAGGAACTCACCTCGCCGAACCCACCTGCCTCCCGAGTCGCTGAACAGATCACGATCGCTCTCTTCAGAAAGAGCCTTCACCCATGATTTAGGGAGTGACTCGTCTTTCAGTAGGTCTGATGGATCAAACCGATTGCCTTTGGGAATGTGGCCACGCCAACCTGAAACAACTCTCAGGTCGCCCATGGCCAAACCGCTGGTGATGAATCTACCCCGGACTTCTGCACTGACGGAAGCTGGCTAAATCCTGCCAAGGGAGGAAAGCACTCGAGTAACCACGGCTTGCTTAGACAACCCAAGCTCGGACATGACTGTTGACCCGGGCGCAGAAGCACCAAAGCGATCAATTCCTATCGTGATTCCATCCGAGCCGACAACCGATCTCCATCCGTGTGTCACACCGGCTTCAATTGAGATCTTGAGGGCTGAAGGCGGCACCAACTCGTCGATAACCTCGCGTCTCTGCTCCAGGAACCGCTCCCTCCAAGGGATTGAGACCACACGTGCATCAACATCGTGCTCCTCGAGGAGGACCTCAGCCGCCTGTATTGCCAAAGACACCTCTGAGCCAGATGCGAGCAAGGCTACCTGGCAGGTATCTGATTCCCTCAGAACCACTCGTGCTCCGAATCTCGACAACCAGCCTGGCTCCCCTGGCTCCAAGACTGGCAAGCCCTGGCGGCTCAAGGCCAGAAGTGAGGGTCCTGCCCGTCTGTCCAAAATGGTTAACCAACCCTCAACCACTTCGTTTGCGTCAGCTGGACGGATCACAGCAAGGTTTGGCACCATTCTCAGGGACTCAAGCTGTTCGACGGGCTGATGAGTGGGACCATCCTCACCCACACCAACGGAATCGTGAGTAAAAATGAAGATTACAGGATTGCCCATTAGCGCCGCTAGCCTCAAGGATGGCCGAAGATAATCCGAGAAGATCAAGAAGGTCGACCCGAATACTCGAAAGCCACCGTGAAGCTGAAGACCGTTGAGAATTGCAGCCATGCCATGCTCTCTAACTCCAAAGTGGATGAGCGAGCCGGCAAAGTTCGAGTTCGACACAACGTTGCTGGTGAATTCGACCGAAGTTGACTCTACCAGATCCGCGGAGCCACCAACCAGCGGCGGATAGGCTGCAGAAATTGCCTTCAGCACCTGACCGGATGCAGCCCTAGTGGCAAGTGAAGCCCCGATTTCAAACTTCGGCATCAGCTCGTGAATGTCCTTGGGCAGTGGTGCAGCTGCACCACTCATCCAATGCGAGATGAGGGTGTTGTGTCCTTTGTCAGCAGCGGCGAGGCGAGCCCGGTCCTTTGCTGCTGCCGCCTTCTTCTCCTCGATCAATGCGGCCAAATGCTTCTTGACGTCGTCCGGTACGTAAAACGGCTGTTCCGGCCAACCAAAACGCTCCTTGATGATCTTTGTCTCTTCGGAGCCATAGGGACCGCCGTGCGCAGCTTCAGTCCCCTGCTTGTGGGGCGCTCCGTAACCAATCTGCGTTGCAACCGCGATGATGCTTGGATGCCTGTCGTCGTCAATCGCTTGTTGGAGTGCAATGGAGATCTTTTCGACATCGTTTCCATCGTCAACGGAAAACGTTGACCAGCCCAATGCCCTGAAACGACCGAGTACATCTTCCGTAAAAGCGAGCTTAGTCGAACCATCGATTGAGATGGAATTATTGTCGTAAAGGACGATGAGCTTGCCAAGCCCCAGATGACCAGCCAGTGAAGCCGCCTCGTTCGAAACCCCTTCCATCAGGTCACCATCGGAAGCGATAACGAAAGTCTTATGGTCGACTATATTCTCGTCGGTTGTGTTGATCCTCGCCGCGAGCATAGCCTCACCTAGAGCCATGCCCACAGCATTCGAGATACCCTGCCCAAGCGGCCCGGTGGTCGTCTCAACTCCAGGAGTATGCCCGTGTTCTGGGTGACCGGGCGTCTTGGATGCCCATTGCCGAAACTTCTTAATATCATCAAGGGTCAGTTGAAAACCGAATAGATGAAGCAGCGAGTAAAGAAGCATTGAACCGTGACCGGCCGACAACACGAACCTGTCCCTGCCCGGCCATTGCGGATCGCTTGGGTCAAAACGGAGAAACCTGCTCCAGACAGCCCAAGCCATCGGCGCCGCGCCTAATGGAAGTCCTTCGTGACCAGATTTTGCCGCTTCCACGGCGTCAACACTGAGCATACGAATCGTTGTGATGCAACGACCGTCAAGATCGGTCGACAATGGAGCCAGATCAGCGCTCACTGAAACTCCTACTTTCACTAGAAATCACATTTCCTCGAAAGATCGAGTCGTCGTCGAAACTCAGACCCCACTCTTACCACTAGGAGCCTAGAGGAAAAAATGGTGGCTCGATCTTGGCTATGTGCAATTGCGGTTTATCCAAATGCACAACCTAACCGAGTCTAGATAGCAACGGGGTGTCACCATAAATTTGCACAGCTCCTGAACTGCCATTAAGAAACTAACCAAAACGCCTTTCAACCGTTTATCGGACCGCTTGAGTATTTCAGAGAACGGGCGTCCCTCCCTGAAACATGAGCGAGAATCTCGGCACAGATTGCCAGTGCCGTCTCTTCCGGCGACTTTGAACCGAGATCCAATCCAATGGGACCGTAGATTCTGCCTAGTTCCTCATGCGAGAAGCCCAGATCGCTCAACAGAGCATATCGAGCCTCCTGTGTGTGGCGCGACCCCAAACCGCCAACGTAGAGATTGGGTTTGCTTCTTAGGGCTTCGGCAACTATCGGAATCCCCGTGTCGTGATCATGGCTTAGCACAACAAGCGCGTCATTGCTTCCGAGCGCACCGACCTCCAAGACACCCTCGTTTGCCTCATCGGTCAAATGGGAAGACCACCCGAGGATGCCCCCCTGCACTGCGATTGCATGAGCGAGTTCCCCGCCACCCACAATCAGCAGATGTGTTGGAGGGCTAAAGACCTCGAAAGACACTATTTCATTTTCGAGCTGTTCTACCCCAGACATGGGAAGCCGTCTAACCAAGAGCTGCAGCATCCGCTCGTTCAGCGTTTCCGAGAAGGCATCTTCTTCTTCAGATTTGCCACGAATAGACGAACTGCCGTCTGTGCCCGTGGCCATCGCTAGACCTTCATGTGGGCCAGATACAACTGTGGCCAAGGCAGTCGGTTCTCGAGACGCCAGCCTATCGACGAACCCGGAGGGTAGCGACGAACTGCGATTCAGTAGAATATCCGCTTCCCCTCCGCAGGCAAGCCCTGCGGCTACGGCATCTTTATCCCCAATTTTCACGGTCATCAAGGCGAATGACTCGCCGCGATCCGAGATGCTCCTTGACCGCTCCTTGACCTCGCTGTCGATGGCTCCACCGAACAAAGAGCCTTGAACGATACCGGCTGCATCGACAACCATCAGCTCGCCCGAGCGCCTTCCTCCAATTCCTCTCAGCGCAACAGCTCGCGCAAGAACAAACTCAGCAGAAGGGAAATCGATCCGATTCATCATTTGCCCCCATGTCTGTGTGACCCTGAATCGATTTGCCTTCGTGAATTCCGAAGCTGGCAACCTGTCTCCCAGCCGGCACACGCTTCACAGGGTTCCGCCACGCTCCAACTCTTCGGCTATAAGTCTAGAAAACGCTTTGCCAATCTCCGTAGTCACCGGGCCTGGAGCAACATTCGTCGGGTTTCCGTCAATGTGAGAGATCCCCTGCGCCTCCCTGACACTCGATGACAGGAAGCATTCCTGCAAATCTTGGCTGTAGAGAATGTCGAGGGGAAAGTCTCTTTCTTTGATGCCGAGGCGGGAGACTATCAAGTCCCTAGTAATGCCGCCCAATGCGCCCGAGGACAGAGGCGGCGTGTATGCTTCGCCGTCCACCACTACGAAGATGTTGCTGCCAGAGCCTTCGCACAGGTTGCCAACTGTGTTACCGAAGATTACCTCATCTGCACCTTTTGCTCGCGCCCACGCCAAGCCAGCAACGTTCTCCGCATAGGAAATGGTCTTCAGCCCAGCAAGAATGCCCTTCTCGTTTCTAGGCCACGGTGCCACCTGAACCATAGCTGTCGGAGCGCCCGCGCTCCTCGGACCCGTGGCGATTATCATTGTCACCGGCGACCCGATTCTGTCAGATCCAAGCTCCGATTCGCCCCCCGTCACGGTGATCCGCAACTTTCCATCCTTGCAACAGTTCTCCTCGAGCAGAAGCTTGACACCATTGCCAATTGCCTCAAGATCCAAGGCGGGAAGACCGATGCCAGTTGCAGATCGCTGTAAACGAGCCAGGTGCCTGTTCAGGGCAAAGGCGATTCCGCCATACACGCCGATCGTCTCAAAGACGCCGTCACCCGTCACAAGACCGTGGTCGAAGACTGAGATCTTGGCTTCGCCCCTATTCACGAGATTGCCGTTGATCCATACCTTCTCCACTAGTTCCTCCATAGCAGTTGCCCTGTTTCCACCCTATCGAAAAATGACTGGCGTGCTAGTATCAGGCTTGTAGCCATGTCTACTCAAGCTTTCCTAGCCGTGACTATAGATACCGAAGATCCCTCCTCTCACAAAGGAGCAAGCCATGGAAAGATCGCAAGCGGAACAGCAGATCCTAGAGGCTGTTGATCTGCTCTTCGCCAGCAAGGTAATGTCACATTCAGGTCATGCCAACCTCAGTGCGCGGATCGATGAGAACACCTTCCTGATTACCACCAAGGGAGGAGTTCGAAATTTGAGTATGGCAGATCTTGCAGTCGTAGATCTGAACGGCAGCATACTCGAGGGGCGTCTCGAACCGACAAACCTTGAGATCGTAGAGATGCACTCCACGATCTACAGAAACAGGAGCGAGGCCGAGTCTGTAATCCACACCCACTCCCCGCATATCTTGGCATTCGCACTGGCTAACCGATCGTTGCCGTGCAGATACGAGGCTCTGCTGCGGTTTGGCCAAGCTTCCGATGTGCCGGTTGCTGCATGGGGGCCAAGGGGTTCAAAGAAGTCGATTGAGGCCATTGACCGAACCCTTAGAGAGAACGAGAACACTCTGGCCCTGATACTTGCAAATCACGGGCTATTGGCCTTCAGCTCCTCCCCTGCCGCGACAGTGGGGCTGATCTGCGCAATGGAAGAGGCAGCCGAAGCTGAGCTTTCCGCGGTGGCGCTTGGTGGTGCAGTCGACTTCCCAGAAGGCGCATTGGAACTTGTCAGAGAATCAATGGCTCGAGTGCGGTCCTGACCGAAGCCCAGAACCCTTAGGAAAAAGCGGCCACCCTCTCTCCTGTCCGAAACATCGCTTGCCGTGATTCTTTCCTGGCAATAATTTCGAGTTGACAGCGCTGATTCCGCCCCTTGGGAGTCCACCCTGTGATAATTTCGCTACAAAGCTTACAGGCAGGCGAATTGGCCTTTATGGAAAGACAGGTGCGGTTGTGACTGAGGTTATTGACTTTCATATTCACTTCACCCCAGAAGAGCTCGTACGCCCCCATCTAAAGCCAGATGGAAAAATTGACATCCTGATCCAGCATGGGCTGCCTGCATACACCTATCATGACACCCTCTTCCTATTTGAACGCCACATCGAATCAATGGATACAGCCGGAATCGATGTCGCAGTGCTTTCAAGCGGTGCCGGAATGGGAGGAGCACAGGAGGCATGCGAACTTATCAACGCGACAGCAAACAAGGTCCAGAACAAATATCCAAAACGCTTCACACCACTTGCTCACATAGACCCCACAAGCAGCAGATGGAGAAGCGAACTGAAAAAGTGCAGCGAAGAATACGGTTTTCGTGGTGTTGCATTTCCTAGCAGTTTTGACACCTACAACCTCGATAGCGAGATTCTGATGCCGGTGTACGAAGCACTTGAGGAAGCTGGCCTGTTCATTTTTGTCCATCCAGCCCTATCGGTATCCGAGGGAATAAGCCATTACTACGACAAGTACGACCTGTACCGCTGCGTTGGTCGAGAGCATGAGCTAGTTCTCGCTACCTATCGGCTCATTGCCGGAGGGGTTTTCGACAAGTTCCCAGAACTCGAAGTTGTCATGTCGCACCTGGGAGGAGGAATAGGAGCGATCATCGCTCGCATCCGTGGCTACCAGGACAAGGCTCACATGGGACTACCTCCTGATTCCCCGCACGCACTAACTGCCGAGAAAGAGTTCGATACCTATATCGCGCGAAATCTGTTCTTTGACACAGGAGGGTTGTTCGGAAGCATCAAGGCAATTCACGCGGCATTGACCGAGCTTCCTGCTTCCCGGATCGTTTTCGGAACTGACTACCCTCAAGAGATCCGTGATGCAAATACCATGGCCAACTTCGTCAAAGATCTTCGAGAATCCAGTCTCCCCCTTGAGGTGATCGAGGGCATATTGGGCAAGAACGGGGCTCATCTAATTGGCCATTGATTGTCATTTTGAGGCAAACCCATTTCGCTGGAACTAAGAGCGAAAATCCTAGCGGTGTTGTCAGGGCCAGACTAGAGCACCGGAACGATGCATCGGAAATAACTCTGGATGCGCTGGAACCCAAGCACGCATCTCTCACCTGGTCCGCTCAGCGGTTAAGGCCACAGCAATCGCGATAGCCAAGCGAACCTGGTCTTGAAATCCATTGGGTGGTACGCAAAGGCCGCCAAGAACGTTCTGCTGGAGAAAATCTGCGGTTCAGTACGTGGGTGGACAAGCTAGATTGCGGACCCAATGAAGTGGAGTGGACCTAATCCTTTGGACAACCTGATGACCACCTTGCATAGGACACGTAGGAATCCTCGTTCATAACCAAGGCGAGAAGGTCGCAAGCCATGCTACTGGCACATGCGCTTATGGATTGGAGCTAAAACGTTCTCGCCAGCTGCTTTCCTGCACCCTTGGTCGGCTGCCTCAGAGTCGCCTGACGATATCTGAAGCGTCAAACATCAGATGGATCAGACCCGGGAGGTCCTGCATGGCTGTTCACATCAAACAAATTTTCATGAATGCTTGTGCTATTCAGGAATAAGGCTGCTCAAGCAAAACGGGTGCCCAGCTGGATCCTTGAAGACAAGCCAGCGCTCTGGGCTAGGCTGAAGCTCCATCTTGACCGCTCCTGCCTTTAGGGCCGCCAATTCACCAAGCCCAAGATCTGCGACAGCAAAATCAAGATGGATCTGTTGAGGAATGAGAGAGTCAGGCCAGGTGGGAGCTCTATATCCTTCGACGCTGCGAAAGGACAACCAGACCCCATCCAAACGAATAGCAGAAAACCCGTTCACATCGTAAGCGATCATTTTATCCAACAGCCTCGAGTAAAAGCTCGCCAACTCGTGCGAATCAGCACAATCTAGTGAAATTGAACCGAGTTTCAGTAGAGCAGCCACCAAACGATTCCCTTTCCCAATTATTGCCAAAAGTGGCAATCAACAATAGAGTTCCCTACCCTGATTGGCTGACAAATGTATTCTTGACACGAAGTGATCTTTGTCCATGCCAGATAGAGATTGCAGCAATCGAACAGTCGATGACAACCTCGACAAGGATGTGCCCAGCTCTCATCTCAAATCTGCGCCGGCATCGCCCAACTTGGATCTCTGCCCGTCCAAGCGATGAAAGCGTCGGTGGGCGATGCGGAAATCGGTATTACTTGCTCCCGCGCGAATACTCTTGAACTTCTAACCTCGGCAACCGGTAAAGGGTCAATGAGCGCGTGCGCAAATTCAATGATCTGACCAGGGATTTCCACACGGACATCGACAACTCGTGCTAGATCCCAACCATGCACAAAAAGATCCACAGCTGGAAAGCTCAGACTCCTTCCAATCTCCCGCTTCCCTAGAGGTGTCTCAACGGTCCTGGTGATATCGACCCCCGAGAGAGCCTCACGAGCTGGGCCGGCAAGCTGTATCCACCACTTGATTGGCTCTTGCCCCACCGCATTTCCTGGCGGCTCTGCAGGCTGCCAGTCGGGCTTCTCGTTCAGCAGCAGCGCCGTGCTGAACCTCACACCCGCTCCAACATGGCCAAGCACGTCAAGAGCACGCCAGCCTTCGCAAGGCGACATCCACTCCCAGCAATGGTCTGGGAACCGATCAACAATTCCACCAAAGAATTCGACACCTTTGAGGTAAGCGCAGTCCGAAGTCATCATCTTTGTCAGCGTAGCAAAGAGCTGATAGTTAAAAATGCGACTTCAAGATTCCTTGACGTGTTGCACTCGGACCCGGTGCAGCGAATTCCAGCAACTCGATCCGCAGTCCTTACTTGTCATGCGGAATTTGCCAAAGTGGCAGCCCCAACGGGATTCGAACCCGTGTCTCTACCTTGAGAGGGTAGTGTCCTAGGCCTCTAGACGATGGGGCCACTGAAGTGCTAGCTAATCAATCTTAGCGGTCACTCGAAATTGCCAGTCGCTTGCAGCAAATTTGATCGCTCTGCGCGGCAAACCCCGTCCGTGAGGGAGGGGAAGGATAGCGCTAACGGCGTAGCCGTTACAAGGTGTATCGCATTATCTGTGTCACACCCAGGAGCTAGGGTAATACCGTGAGCATCCGCGAGAGACTGTACCCAGGATCGAAAAGACGACCACCAATCTGGTGCGAGAATACGACCTGATTGCAATAGAGGACTTGCAAGTCAAGAACATGGTCCGCAGTGCCAAAGGCACCTTGGACAATCCGGGTAAAAATGTAGCTCA
>JAJZBG010000006.1 GCA_021799035.1 Actinomycetes bacterium
TCAAGGGCGTGAAGGTCGTCGACGTCGGTGTATGACACAAACGTTCTTTGCCTGCCATTCTCTTGTGGTCGATAGAGGACTTCTCATCATTCACTCTGTTCCAGCCATCCAAAAATGGGTTCCAGATCTCGCCACTCTTTTCTTTCAAAGCCGTCAATTTGCACGGATCCATCTTTTGGATGGAAGCTGGCATTTACACCGTTTCTAGTTGACGAGAAAAAGATATCGTCCTCTTCCATCTTGCGAAGCTCCCACCATTCTCTAAATATCGGCGCCTCCACTACTCCGATGGGCTTGTTTGCTTTGTCGTACCTCTCCTCTATTGTTAGAAGAAAGGACTCGAAGCCTTCAAAGCAGCGGCAGGCGAAGAATTCGAGTATCTCAGCCGCCCAGTTCTCTTGTTCCACAGAAAGGTGGAACCCGTAGCTTTCTATGGTGCTGCCTAGTGTCGCGGGCTGTAGGTTTCCTAGTAGATCTAGCTGCCACTGCAGCTGCTCGATCTTTAGTTCTGGCGTATTCATGCCAACCTTCGTTATCGTCATGCGCATCTGCGCCGCATGGGATATATGCATGAGAGACAGAACTTTCTGGGGAAGCTTGAATTTAGCCGATTTGGGACTTTTTTCCTAGCGGAGCAAATTCATGAACTGGCAAAGACCGGGGATTGGGGGAAGTCGCCGACTGGACGGTAGTTGGTCGGTAGTTGGTCGGTAGTTGGTCGGTAGTTGCAGAAATAATTGTGGCGCAATCCCACGAATATCAGCGAACGGTGGCGGACGACGAATTGCGTGTGTTGGAATTTAGGCTACTTTGGAATACCTGTTCAAAGGCCATTTCTAAAACCTGTGACCTGCTATTTCGTGGTCGGGCTGCCGGGATTTGAACCCGGGACCTCTTGACCCCCAGTCAAGCGCGCTAACCAAGCTGCGCCACAGCCCGTTGTCACTTCGATAGTAACCAGTGCGAATTTGGAATCGTGCTGCATCGCTCCAGATATCCAGCAAGTTGTGTAGGAAAGGCAGCCATGCTTTATCTAGTGACCGATGATTCTGGAAAGCCAGAATACAAGCTGAATAAGCCTATAAGTGAGATAGATCACAGTGGCGACTATGAGGAGCTTGAAGTGCCATGGCGCCTTTTTTGGAGGTGCAATGACTGTCCCGCATTCTGGACACTCCCCTTTCCTACCTATTTCATCGTTTTCACGAAACTGTGTGCAGGTTTCACAAAACGGCATTCGCAGCACCAATGACTCTGATCTTCAACAAATACATCCTATGCCCCGGCAATGGACATTTATCTGCCCGATCTTCGTCGCACCCGCATTTTCACTGGAGTCGGACCCAGGCCAAAGCGCTCTCGTATTTGCTTCTCGATGTATCTGAGGTACCCAGGAGACAGCTCTTTGGTAGTGAAGAGGGTAAACGTCGGAGGGTCTGTGGCACCTTGCACCCCGTAAAGTATCTTCGATCCTTTTGGGGCGCTCTTTGCTTGGGCCTGCTGTAGGAGCAAATTCAACTCACGAGTGGGAATCCGGTTACGATATGCTGCAATTGAATCGGAAAGAGCTTTCCATAGTCTTGTCACGCCAAGACCTGACAGAGCCGAAATTCTCAGCACTGGGGCGTAGCTGAGATATGCGAGTCTATCCTCAACCTCTTCATTCACCTTGAGCTTCTCTTCCGTGCTGAGAAGGTCCCACTTATTTAGGATGACCACGACTGGAGAGCCGGCTGCGTCGATTCGCTCCGCGAGGCGCTGATCTTGGTGCGTGACGCCTTGAGTTCCGTCAATTACAAGAAGAGACACATCTGCCTCATCGATAGAACGAAGCGTCCTGATCATTGAATAATATTCCGTGCCTTGTTCAATTCGAGATTTTCTTCTAAGACCGGCTGTGTCAATGAAGCGCAAAGTCCCGATTTCAGTTTCGACTATCGTGTCTACGGAATCAGTGGTCGTTCCGGCCTCATCATGGGTGATTGAAAGCTCTCCACCGATTAAGCGGTTGAAAAGTGTTGACTTGCCCACATTCGGCCTGCCCACGATCGCGACAGAAAAAGAGCTCCTTGACTCTAAAGTTTCTTCGAATGCTGCCTCTGACTCTGACTCTGACAACATGGATTGGTCTAACTCAGACGCCACTTCGGGGCGTATTTTTCTCAGCTCTTCGACAATTCGGTCGAGCAAGTCACCAGTCATCCGGCCGTGTAGCGCTGAAATGCGTACCGGCTCCCCAAATCCGAGACGCATGAATTCCCAGACCTCACTGTCTCTGCTCGATGAGTCGGCCTTATTTACCACTTGTATAACCGGTAGCGATAGCCTATGGAGCATTTCTGAAACAGCTAGATCTTCATCAGTGACGCCGACAGTTACGTCCGTCATGAAGATGATGAGATCTGCCTGTTTGGCCGCCTTCTCTGCTTGCTCGGAAATCTTGCTCTCTAACGCTCCTCCTGAAGCAAGCCAGCCACCTGTGTCAATGATTTCGAAGTCTGCACCCTGCCAATTTGCTGTCAAGATCTTCTTATCCCTAGTCACACCTGGCATGGAATCGACTATTGCTACCTGCTTTCCGATGATTCGATTGATTAGGGTAGATTTCCCGACGTTTGGACGACCAATGATTGCGACTCTGCCGAGAGATTTTTGCTTGGGTAGAAACTTGTTAGCTCGTTCTGCACTCACGGCGATCCTTCGATGGTTGGTTTAGCGGGAAGCAAGATTACCTGCTTTAGAGCCTAGTTGGGATAGCTGCTGCTCCACTTGCTATCTCGACTCGAGAGCTCTTAGTAGAGAATGACCGTCGGTATTGACAATCTCGACTCGACGTGGCAGATCATGAGGAGTCATGCCGTCGAGAAAGCGACCCTGAGACAGGCAGACGTCAGGGAGTAGGTATCTGTCGCCTTCAGGCTGATTGTCAAGGACTCTCGCAAGATCTTCCCCAACCATGAGACCAGCCACGCCCACGTTGCCCCCGAAAAACCTGTTCTCGACAATGACGAATCTCACATCCTCCCGTGGGTGCTGTCGCACAAGAGGCTCGAGGACTCTAAACCCGTAGGAACCTGTCAGGATTCCTACCCTCTTAGTCGATGGGTTCGGGTGCTCGGAGTCTCTTCTGGTCTCCGCAACCCTTGCCGCCCTGTAGCCGGCAGCTGGTGCACCATCAACGGACGCGAAGAAACCAGGCTTGACTCCATATGCATGATCAAGGTCACCGTTGAAGGCAGATTCAAATGCACGCGCCATGCCAATGCCGTTCTCATGCTGAGGAAATCCTTCATAGGTTTCCGCGCGAGGAAAGTCCCTCCCCGCCAAGAGGTAATATTCGTCTGAGGCAAAAATCATTCTTCTGTCAAGAAGTGACATGCAAATATCCTGGTATGTTTCTACGAGATCTACCACTCGCTCTGCTTCGGCACGCGTGTGAGGTCGCATGTTTTGCTCCTGCGAGAATTTAGATACGCCTAGTGGAACCGCTGCCACGGATGCAAGCTCGTGGTACTCCTCTAGGATTCCTAACAACGTCTCTTCGAATTGGTCTCCGTCGTTGATGCCTGGGCATACAACGATCTGTCCATGGACCTCAATCCCAGATTTCAGAAGCTCCTTTAGCCACCGCAAAGAGGTTGCTCCCCTCTTATTGCGAAGAAGCCTTGCTCTCAATGTGGGGTTTGTTGAATGGATCGAGACAAAGAGTGGCGACAAGCGTTCGGTTATCACTCTTTCCAGGTCGAATTCTGTAAATCTGGTTAGTGTGGTGAAGTTTCCGTAAAGAAATGAGAGCCTGTAGTCATCGTCTTTCATATACAAGCTCTTCCTGAGCCCTATAGGGAGCTGGTAGATGAAACAAAACTCACAGTGGTTGTCACAAGTGCGCACCTGATCGAAAAGAGGTGACTCAATCTCTGCGCCAAGAGGCTCGCTGGCAAGTTTCTCAATAGAAATGGAGTGTTGAAGACCACCCCTTTCTACCTCGATTTCAAGCTCTGCTTCGTCAACAAGCAGCTGGTACTCGATGATGTCCCTTGGACGTCTTCCGTTGATTGTCAAGATGTGGTCGCCGGGAAGGATGAGCGCCTTTTCTGCGACTGATCCCCTAGCCACGGCTGAGACGCGAGGCAAAGACATGGTTTCTATAGTATTTCCTAACCACTAATCTGGTACACGTGGATGTCCAGAAGGTTTTGCTCGCTAAGCCACGCGGCTTTTGTGCAGGCGTCGAAATGGCAATAAAATCGCTCACCTGGATGGTCAGAATATTTGATCCGCCCGTCTATTGCTACCATGAGATAGTCCACAACAAGGTTGTAGTGGCTCGATTCGAGCGCCTAGGCGTGAAGTTTGTGAATGATATCTCCGAGGTTCCACCTGGCTCACCTATCATGCTGTCTGCTCATGGATCTGCTCCGGAACTGGTGGAGGCTGTCAGAGGCATGAGCAAGGCAAGTATTAACGCAGTTTGCCCGCTGGTTACGAAGGTCCACCATGAAGTGAAGGTGCGCTCGAACAAAGGCTACTCAATTATCTACGTTGGCCACAGAGGCCACGACGAAGCAATTGGCACCACTGCAATAGCGCCGGACTCTATCAGGCTCATAGAGGCCGAAGAAGATTTGAACCAGATTCCAGAGATTACGGGGCCTGTGGCCGTCATAAATCAAACAACGCTCTCGATGGATGAGTGGTCAGGAATCCGTGAATCGGTACTGAGAAGGTATCCCGACGTGTGGATGGCAAACAGGTCCGATCTGTGCTTTGCGACAACGAATAGGCAACTTGCAGTCAGGGAAATCGCGAAGCGTTCAAACACGGTGGTTGTAATAGGCTCAAGCAACTCATCCAATACAGTCGCGCTTGAAAAGACTGCCCGGAGATATGGCGCGAAAGATGTATTTCGTGTAAATGATCCCTCCGAGCTGCCAGAAGAGATCTTTGGCGTTGTGGGTGTTACAGCTGGTGCTTCGGCCCCAGAAGACGTTGTAGAGGCAATTGTGCAAAAACTCAATCCACGCGACGGGATCGAAGAGGTCGATGCCACCCAAGAGAACGAATACTTCCCTCCCCCTCCGGAGCTTCGCGATCTGTTGAAGGCACTTGTGGCGGCCGTTACTGTAGCCTTGCTTGCGCCGGGAGGTGCCAACTCTCCCGTCGAGAACGACAGCAAGCATGGAGCGGCACAAACCCTCAATGCGTTACTAGAGAAGCGCGGCGCGACGTTTTAGGATCATTGCCGCCTCCCGCTGGGTACGGAGTGGCTCGTAGTGACGAAAGGGGCGCCAGCCTACTTCGATTCGACTAAGGACTGTGCTTCATCGAATAGTTGCTGAAGGGCATGGTTCAAGTCTTGTGAGAGCTTGGACAACGATGATCGAGTGACTCGATCAGATTCTTGATTTGTTTCGGGGTAGATGGGGTCACCCACAA
This sequence comes from Actinomycetes bacterium, assembly GCA_021799035.1. Taxonomy (GTDB): domain Bacteria; phylum Actinomycetota; class Acidimicrobiia; order Acidimicrobiales; family Acidimicrobiaceae; genus SCQM01. The sequence goes on from JAJZBG010000006.1 coordinate 5,437, forward strand.
TCAAGACCACCTTGGCGGGCCTAGGAAGCTTTTTTGTCTTTGACCAAGCTTTTTCGGATCCACCGATTCCTACTGGGACAATCGGCACCTTGCCCTTCAGTGCGATATAGGCCGCACCTTCGAATAGGCCTTCTACAACGGGTCCGCTCTTTCTTGTTCCTTCTGGGAACAGAACAAGAGGCTCACCGCCAGAGAGAACCAGATTGCATCTTCTCATGGCGTCTCGATCTGCAATCCCACGATGAACGGGAAAGCTGCCTAGTGCGCTAAGAATCGTTCCCACCAACTTGTATTTCCATACCCCGTCCTTGCCCATGTACCTGAGCCGCCTTGTCGTAAGTGAAGCTACCAGCAGGGTGTCAAGGTTCGAGCGATGAACTGGTGCGAGTATGAAGGGTCCAGGCGGGAGTTTGTCAGCTCCGATGACCTTAACTCGCCACGCACTCCGGTTGATGAGAACCACGAGCGTACGTACGAAGCCATAGAAATAAAGCTCCCAGGCCTTTGGTGGCCGGATACAAAATGATTCAGATGCTGAGCTGGATGATTCTACTGTCATCTAACTCCTAACCTATCTCCCGCTGACGAGACTTCTGCCTCTTCCAGGCCTTGACAACAAGAGTCTCGACCTCCTGGAGCGACAGCCGGGTCGTGTCAATCACAAGTGCATCGGGTACTTTGACAAGCGGGGCTGTTGCGCGCCCGGTGTCGCGTTGGTCTCTAGCAGCTGTGCTGTCTGCGGCAGCCTCGGATCGTCTTGCGGCTCGCACCCCTGCGTCTGCTTCCAGAAAGACCTTCAGAGAAGCGTCTGGGAAGACGACTGAGGTAGTGTCGCGTCCTTCGACTACTGAATCTCCGTGCTTGTCAACCCAGCTTCTCTGCCATTTGAGAAGCTTTTGACGAATTTGAGGATGAACCGCAATCTTCGAGGCTGCGGCAGATACGTCATCGCTACGAACCTTTGAGGAAACGTCGACCCCATCAACGATGCATGTTCCGTTTTCGAATGAAATGGCGGCTCCTTCAGTCGCTCTAACGACCTCGGCTTCGTCGTCCAGGTTTGCATTTGCTTTGAGGGCTGCCCAGGCTGTCATTCTAAAGGTCGCGCCCGTGTCAAGGTAATTCAGCACCAGTCGTTTGGCGAGCATCCGCGCGAGAGTAGACTTCCCTGTTCCAGCCAGTCCGTCTATGGCTAACACTTCCAACTAGCAATCCTCCAGTTCAGCCTGGAAATCAGGCTACACGTTCCTCTCAGGCAAATCACAGCTGCATAAAGACCAGATGGTGCGCGCTGATGCTTTAATGTATATATGGCAATAACAAGGTTTCCAAAAGATCGAGGACTAAGCGCGAGGATGGGTCTCACCATCTTCCTGATTGGACTCCTTTACGTAGTATTCATCTCGCTTCTAATAGCTGTCGGCGTCCAGTCAGTAACAGTGATTATCATTGCAGCTGCACTGCTGTTTTCGCAGTATTACTTCTCCGATAAGATCGCATTGTATTCTATGGGTGCACGCATCGTGACCAGAGAACAGGCACCTGAGCTTCACGCAATCGTTGACAGGCTGGTTGCCATGGCTGACATGCCCAAGCCCCAGGTAGCTGTAGCAGATATCGACATGCCCAATGCATTTGCAACGGGACGTTCGCCGAAGGCGGCGGTTGTGTGTGCGACCACCGGGCTTTTGCGACGGTTGGACAACCAAGAGATCGAGGCAGTGCTCGCGCACGAACTGTCACACGTGGCACACAAGGACGTGGCAGTGATGACCATCGCAAGCTTTCTCGGAATGGTTGCTGGCTTTCTGACGAGAATTGCGTTATGGTCTGGAATGTTTATGGGTGGCGGAAACTCACGAGGGAACAACAACTCCAATAGCAACGCAGCGGTCATTGAGCTTGCGGTGGTTGTGGTATCTGCGATCATCTATGCGATATCGTTCCTTCTTACCCGAGCACTCTCGAGATATCGCGAGCTGTCTGCAGATCGCTCGGGAGCAATCTTGATCGGACGGCCCTCGATGCTGGCGTCTGCTCTGGTGAAGGTGAGTGGAGAAATGGGCCGGATTCCCACACGTGACCTTAGGTCGGCTTCAGCATTCAATGCTTTCTACTTTGCTCCAGCACTAACGCAGGGAGTTTCCTTAGGGAATTTGGTTTCGACTCACCCGACTCTGGAAAAGCGGCTCGAACAGCTCTCAAAGCTCGAAGAGCAAATGAATAGGCCGAGTTAGGCGAAGAGCGATGAAGATCTTTGACACAATTCTCGGTCGCACGCAACCTCCAAAATCGAACCTCGACAATCTCTTCTCTTTGCCGGGGGCCAGTATCACCCTTTCGGTTTCAGGAAACCTAGTCAGTACAGGCAAGGCTGGTGTTTGTTTCAAGCCAGCGTCTGGCGCATCATTTGAAAATGCGCTTTCTGAATTTCAGACGGTACTGGAGACGATGGGCACGAAGGAGCCTGCACCCAGTGCGACCGATTCTTACGGTTACGAGTGGATTACGCTTGCAGACGATGACTTCGGGAATCTGGTCACCAAGGTCCACGTTTTGAATTCCACCATCAACGATGCCGGTTTCGGATCGCAACTTCTTTGCTCAGTGTTTCCATTCAAAGAAACAGAGAGCGGAGAGGTCGTCTACTTCGTGTATCTGTTCAAGCGGGGCTCATTCTATCCTTTTGTTCCCACGGGTCCTGAAAAGCGCAACAGCGAGAGGGAGATGGCTGTTAAGGCTCTCATTGAGAAGGAAATTCCGATTGAACACGATCTTGCCCACTGGTTCCCGCTATGGGAGATTCCCCTCAGGTAAGAAAACCTCTCCCAAAAGCTGGCTAGAGACGGCCTTCTGAAAGAGCTGTGAAGTCGTCCAGGAAACGCGGGTAAGAGGACTCGACGCTGTCGAAACCAGAGATCTCTGTCGTCCCTTCAACAGCGGCCCCCAGAACTGCCGTTGCCATCGCGATTCTGTGGTCGAGATGTGCCTGAACCTTACCGCCAAAAAGTCTTCTATTGCCGGATATGGCCATGCCGTCAGGTAACTCATCCACTTCAGCTCCGAACGATCTGAGAGCTGTAGTCATAACGGATATTCGATCTGACTCCTTGACGCGCAGCTCCGATGCGCCGGTAATTGTCGTTGTACCTGCCGCGCATGCGGCTGCTACCGAAAGAATGGGTATTTCGTCAATCAGGCCGGGAATCTCATGAGGGGATATGTCCGTTGAGTGGAGCTGCGAAGAGCTTGCTGTAACGTCCCCAGAGTTCCTCGTCCTTTGGTTAATTGAAAGTCCAGCCCCCATTCTTTTCAGCACAGCAAGAAAGTCCGACCTCAATTCCCCAAGGTATATATTCCTAATTGTTATCTTTGATCCAGGCGTTATAAGAGCAGCCACGATCCAAAAGGCAGCTTGCGACGGATCTCCGGGAATGTCGTATTCAAGGGGGTTCAGCTTGCTTCGTTTCACCGAGATCTCACTTCGGTCCGGAAACCTCTCGAAGTTAATGGAGGCGCCTGCGTCCGCGAGCATCTCTTCAGTGTGACGCCGGGTCGGTATTTTTTCAATGACGGTTGTGGTTCCGTCTGCGCCAAGGCCTGCCAGGAGAATCGAGGATTTGACCTGGGCTGAAGCTACAGGCATCAAGTAGGTGATCCCGTGTAGCTGTTTGCTTGTGATCGCAAAAGGAGCAGTATCGCCGTTGTTCGAAGCTTCGATCTCCGCGCCCATCTGGCTTAGAGGTACAAAGATGCGCTTCATCGGCCGGCGGTTTACCGAATCGTCTCCGGTAAAGCGGTATCTGCCACCCAATCCCGCAACCAGCCCAGCGGCAAGTCTTATAAGGGTTCCAGAGTTCCCGACGTCCAGCGTGTCTCCAGGTGGCCCAAGACGGTCTCTACCGCCTTGGACTATGATATGTTCTCCGTCTTGAGTGACGTGAGCGCCAAGCTGGGAGATAAGAGTGGCTGTAGCCCGAACATCGCCTCCGTTTGAAAGTCCACGGATTCTAGAGGTGCCTTCAGATAACGCGGAAATCAGCAGAGCCCTGTGGGAAATGGACTTGTCTCCTGGAACGCTCGTCTCCCCATTGAAGCTTCTGATGCCTGAAATTGATACTGCTCCAGAAAGGGACGTCATGCTCTTATCCTTAGGGATCTTTCTGCCACACGATTCATTCCGGAAGGTCGTCCCTTAGCCCTTTGGCTCCCCTTAGATATACGTGACGCATCTCTCCTCTCTGCCTGGAAGTTTCGAGATGGATCATCACGCGTATGCAAAGGGGGGTTGAGTTGATGATCTCGAGCTCCCTGGCACACATCAGGGGCACGTCTCCCAAACCAATCTCGCGAGCAGCTACTGCTGGAAATGCAGAATGAATGTCAGCTGTAGCGGTGAAGATGATGCTGATGAGATCCTCTTTTGCAACGTTGTTCCGCTCCATCATCAGCGTTACAAGCTCTCTTGTCTGCTTGTACACCTCTTCGGCGGTGTCGAAATCAATCGTGGTTGCGCCTCTTAGCGCTCTAATAGACATCCTGCTTAGCTTAACTTCCCTTCTGATTAGAAAAGGCCTTGAAACTGGTGCTAGAAAGAGCATCTTCCCGCAATGAAAGCACCTCCGCGGGGGTCAAATGTCGCCAAGCTCCCTGAGGAAGGTGGGGGTCTCTAATCTTTCCGATCCTGGTGCGAATCAAGCGCTGCACCTTGCATCCAACAGCCTCGCACATGCGCCGGATCTGACGATTCCGCCCCTCATGGATAGTGATCCGAAAAGCGGTCTCGGAGATCCTTCCAACTTTGGCAGGCGCAGTGGGACCGTCTTCGAGGTTGACTCCCCGACGGAGCTGGGAAATGGCTCTGTTAGATATTTCTCTATCTGCGTTGACCAGATACTCCTTTTCTACACCGTGGGAGGGATGGGTGATCAAATTTGTAAGATCACCATCGTTGGTGAGTATCAGCAGCCCCTCACTTTCGTAGTCCAGCCGGCCTACGGGATAGACGCGAGCCGACTCGGTAACCAAGTCCATTACAGTGCGCCGCCCTTGCGGATCGCTGACTGAACTAATATACCCTGCAGGTTTGTTCAGGAGGATGTAAACGAGGTCAGGCCTTACGCCTACGACCTTTCCGTCCACCCTTACTTCATCCGATGAGACGTCTATCCTGGCACCGATGCTGGCGACCTGGCCATTAACTTGGACTCTGCCTTGAGTTATCATGATCTCGCAAGCTCTTCTTGATCCGAATCCCAAACGTGCGAGTACTTTGTGTAGCTTTTCAGAACCAGCGCTGGTCTCTTTGGGGGAGGATGAATCCATGGCGGTCATCCTCCGCAATTCTGAGTGCTCTCCGTCCAAGCCAGAAGTCCAAGCTGGCTTGTATGTTGGTCAATGACTGCTTTCAAATAGTGACGCCTCCAAAGCTTCGGCCACTTCTGGCCCTGGGAGAAAGCCTTCGATCTTGGGCAGGTCGCTTAGGGTGAAAAGCCCGAGCTTCTCAAGAAAAAGTTGTGTCGTATGCAAGTATCTGACACCCCTGGGCCCAGTATCTCGAGAGCTTGCTTCGACGTATCCCCGGGACAAGAGCATTTTCACCGCGTGATCAGAATTGACGCCCCTTATTGCAGAGATCTGGGCCCTGGAGATCGGCTGACGGTACGCTATAACTGCCAGCGTTTCCATAACCGCTCCCGAAAGCCTGGGGGGATTCTGACTAAGCGCATATTTTTCGAGGATCTCTTTCATTTCAGGTCTAGCAGCGAATCGGAAGCCCCCACCAACTCGCTGAATGTAGAAGCCACGATCAGAAGAGTCGTAAAAGTCTGAAAGCTCAGACAGCGCACTTTCGAACTCGGAAACGGAAATGCTCAGTATTTCTGCTGCTCTTTCGCTCGACACTGGCTCAGAGCTCACCATCAGTATGGCTTCGATTCCTTTCGACAACATTGGTTGGTTTGGCAAACTCATAAAAACCCCCGAGGACGATTACGAGCAAAGGTCTCTCTACTTCACTCAATATAGCTACTTCGTATAGAACGATTGGTTATGCCGGCTCCATGCTCGGACGCAAGAACGTGTCCGAAAAACGTCTAGTCGTCACCGAGATGAAATCCTGACACCTCCAAGAACTCTTCGATCTCGTCAGGAGTGAGGTTATCGGAGGCCCATTGAATCGAAATCTCCCCTAGAGAGTTTTCCTGGTCCAAAAGGACACGCGATTGACGATAGAGCTCAAGGATTGCCAGAAAACCCACGACGATCTCGAACCTGGAACCAGCCGACTCCATGAGCAGAGCAAAACTGCATCTTCTAATATCCATGAGCCTTACAAGAACCTCTCTTGCAGCTTGCGAGATTGCAACAGGATGTTCCGGAAGATGGGAGACGTCGACGCTCTCTGGGGAGTCGGTTACTAAAAGGCGGTTGAGACTGCGGGCAAGCCGGTCTGGAGTGATGCCGGTTAAGATGTCGGGCATCATCGACAAATAGGGTTCGTCAAGCATTCCCACATGTGGGACGCTTGACGATGCTGTTTCCAAAAGCTCAACAAGTCCTTGGGAGGCATCGCGGTAAGCCTTGACTTCAAGGAGCCTGGCAAGAAGAAGATCTCTTTCTTCGAAAAAAGCAAACTCCTCATCAAGCTCCTCTTCGTCAGATGGGAATAGCCTGCGGCATTTGAGTTCGAGGAGAGCAGACGCGACAACTAAGAATTCCGTCGCAATCTCAAGGTCCATCTCCCGCATTCGATCGAGTTCAGCGAGATAGGCGTCAATGAGATCAGATATTGACAGCTGCCAAAGATCAACTTTTTGAAGAGAAATCAAAGAAAGCAACAGCCCTATCGGACCCGTGTATGCTTCCGTCTCAACCTCAAAAGACAATGCCGAACCTCATGCCTGACAATCGTGCAGCCAACTTGCTTGACGAATAGAGACTAGCAAATAAGGCACTGAAACATCGCATGCAGCGCTAATGCACAGTTTCTATATGCAGCATGCATGAAATGCCTAAGACCGCCCATTTGTGCGCATCATGGGCTCACAAATGGGCGGCTAGGAGCTCAGACGGCTAGCGAGTCTCCAATTCGCGGACTGGCTCTGCCTCCGCGAGGTAGTCGCTCGGCGAGGTCTTATCCACTCCGTTAGATAGCTTTGCGCCGTTGAATATTGCAGATAGCACTATCACGACAATTATGTTCGCAATCACTGCCCAAACTGCTGCATAACCGAGTTCAGACTTTCCGAAGATGTGGAGTGCGTAAGTTGACGAAGCGAACTTCAGCGTGTACGCCATGTAGGTTCCCCAGGCCATGCCAACCAGCCATCCGATCAGAAGCGCCCGCTTGTGGAACCAACGAGTCCACAGGCCGCCAATGATAGCGGGACCTGTCTGGAGGATCCAGATTCCACCGAGAGTCTGCAGGTATATCGCGTACTTAAGAGGTATTACCACCACAAAGAGCAGGGCCCCAAGCTTGACGATAAGTGACACAAACTTGGCCACTTTGGCTTCCTGTTGCGTCGTAGCGCCCTGGTTGAAAAAGTCCTTGTAGATGTTGCGCGAAAACAGGTTTGCTGCTGCAATTGACATGATCGCCGCGGGCACCAGCGCCCCTATGGCAATGGCGGCGAAGGCGATTCCCACGAACCATTGTGGAAGGGTCTTCAGCAGCAGAAGAGGAACTACCTCGGAAGAAACGCTTGTCTTGATTCCTGCAGCTATAGCCATGAAGCCGAGTATCGCAAGCAAGGCTAAGGCTACTGAGTAAAGAGGAAGCAGCGCAGAGTTTCTCTCGATTGTCCTAGCCGACCTGGCTCCCAGTGTTCCAGTTATCACGTGAGGATAGAGCAGCAGTGCGAATGCTGATCCAAGTGCAAGCGTGGAAAATGCGCCGTAGAGCTTCGGCGAGAGATTGATGCTCCCATTCTTTGCGACCAGGGCTGCTTGCGATACCGAAAAGATATGGGTGAACCCACCTAGCTTGATGGGAATCGCAATGATGGCCACAATCACAGTTGCGTATATGAGGATATCCTTTACGACTGCGGTCAGAGCTGGAGCTCTGAGTCCCGACGTATAGGTGTACGCCGCGAGAATGGCAAACGCTATGAATAATGGGAGATCCTTCAGTGCTCCAGAGCTAGAGACGCCCATTGCGACTAGGACTGCCTGTATCCCTACAAGTTGAAGTGCTATATAAGGCATGGTCGCCAGAATGCCGGTAATGGCAACCGCAAGCGACAATGACCTGGAGTCGAATCTTGCCCGTATGAAGTCCGACGGAGTGACAAAGCTGTTTGCCTTGCACACCCTCCAGAGTCTGGGCATTACCACATACATGATCGGGTAAAGAACAATTGTGTATGGCACGGCAAAGAAGCCAAAGGCTCCTACGCCATACACTAAAGCGGGTACTGCAATGAAGGTATAAGCCGTATATAGGTCACCACCCAAGAGAAACCAGGTAACCCATGTTCCGAATCTGCGTCCTCCCAGTCCCCACTCATCCAAAAGGCCAAGATCCCCCCTCCTCCATCTGGCCGCCCAGAATCCCAGGCCGGCTACGAAGAGGAAGAGAATGAGGAAGATGACAAAAGCTTGCCACTTAATTTCAATCACCCCCAGCTATAAGAACTTTTGTTAGTTTCCAAGAGACAGTGCGACATTCTGCTCAGCACTTGACGTGGCACTATCTTCTTGATTCTGAAAGGAAGTACACGATTCCACCGATTACACCGGTGATGATAATCCAGAGGATGAGGTACCAATAGAAGTACGGAAGACCTAATAGCGTTGGTGTCACTTTGGAATAGAACGACGGTATCAGAGTTCCAATAAACGGAATTAGAAACAACAAGTAATAGAACTGCCTGGCTTTCCCTGCCACGAGTTCACCCCCTTTGACCGAATCGCATCCAGAAACAAGCCCTACAGATACTTCGACAGATGCTGCGTTTTTCAGCGCTTCTGCCGACACTCATGATGCCATTTGTTACTAGTGCGAATCATACATTAACTAAAGAAAAGAATTCAGAAATTGCACAAATGCTGTCTATTTAGAAGATCCAATGCGGAGGATTCCGAGTTCTCGAAACTGGAGGTCGTGCCGGGCTCGCTATTAGGGTAGATATTTGCGGTAAAAGTAGAAGCCCGCCGGCAGGCCGACTAAGAGGTTGAGTGCCCGGTAGACTACTGTGACCGAAAAGGCAAGCGCGAAAGGGGTACCGAGGGCCACCAGGGTGCCTGCCATGCCCACTTCGAATACTCCAGTGCTGATGAAGACGCCTCCGAAGATGCTTGCAATGTTGGCAAACAGGTATGCCATTACAGTGATGCCCGGATTCATCACGATTGAGAATGCCAAGAAAGTCACATAGAAGGTGCCCATCTCAATCGCTATATAGACGATGGACCAGCCGAATGGCACCGCCATCTTCCTCTTCTCCGCTGTTAGTCGATGCCAGCCGGCATAGAACTCATCGGCAAATCCGCGGACTCTTTCAACGTCGAACTTCTTGAACACTCTCTTCAAATCACGTGCGATCCAATTCAAGATGTGGTAGACCCACTTCTCCCGTTGGACAAGTGCGGCTGTTAGCACTGCCAGAAGTGTGATGGCAGCTGCCGAAATGATCGTGGCCTTTACGACTGGATTTGCCGATTCTTTGCTGGCAAGAAGAAGGGCAATGCCAACCGGCAGCATGAACAGTACCGCAAGCCCACTCAGGGCATAGCGCATGAGTTGCGTAAGAAAGCTCTCCCCCCTCGGTACTTCTGGGGACAGCACTTGGGATAGGTAGCCTGCGCCGGCAAGTCCAGCGGTCGGAAGAACATAATTTACAAAATTTGTAGCCAGTGCTCCTTCGTAGAGCCTTTCAATTCCGACCTCGTATCCGAATATTCGCAGAATCGAGCGATAGTACAGTCCATTCACCCAGTAGCTTGCCAGCTGCAAGAGAATGATGATGACTAAGACGTACCAGCGCAGCTTCTGCAGGAGATGCCAAACTCTTACAAACTCATCCCGGTTGAGGTAGATGACTAAACCCAAGGCGAGAAGTCCCATGAGTGCCAGGATGTTTCGCAGCTTCACCTTAGGGACTCTGTCTTTCCTAGAGCGTTTCCATAATGTGATGAAGCTTCATCGCGACCTCGTCGTAACGATCATGAGGACCAAATCTGACAGGTTCGCCAATCTTCACGGTGACTTTCGAGCGTATCTTTGGCCACTTAGCATGGAGCGGCACGGTTCCTTTCAAACCATGCGTCTTTAAAGGAACTATTGGAACTCCCAATTCGACCGCAAGCAAGCCAACTCCGGATTTAAAGGGTTGCAGTTCTCCCGACTTGCTCACAGAGCCCTCCGGTGAGAGCACGATGCTCCTTCCTGAATCAATTAGGCGGCCTATGTATTCCATGCTTGGCATGTAGGGCTCCGTTCTGGAAATATTGAAGCCAGCGAAACATAGCCGAATGACGAAGGCCAGAAATTTGTGGTCGCGCATCACATCGTCTGCAGCTGCAACCGACAGCTTCCTCCGCATCTCAACGGGAATTGCTTTATAGACGACGGGTCCATCAAAGTCGTCGGTGTGGTTGAAGATGATGATGGAAGGCGTTGACAGCTGCAAGACATTTTCTGCGCCTTCTACCCGAATCTCTACCCAAATCCTCAAAATTCTACTCATGACTTGGTCTCGAATCAGGTCGCCAACGGCTCTAACTACGCTATTGAAAGGCCATTCTGGGAGAGTCGGATGAGCTTCGAAAGGCCGACCCTGGCTCACCATGGCGCGAAGCTGCTCAACCGTGGTCTCCTGGGTGACAAACTCCTCGGGAATGGTAGTGCCGAGTCGCTGTTCTATAAGCGAGACAAGGGTGAGGCGCCGCAGCGAGTCGAGTCCGACATCGGACAAGCGGTTTTCGTCGTGGAAGGATGCAGCCCGGTCACCGAGGCTCTCGCGAATGAGCTCAGATAAGGGATCTTCGAGCGTTCGCGCTGGTCCCGGCTGAACATGCTCTCGAACGACTGAATTGGCCCACTCTTGAACCTTTCTTCTGTCAATTTTGAGAAGTCGAGTCCGGGGAAAATCACTGTCGGGCCATCGCCGCCACGATGCGATGTGTTGGAACGACTCCAACTGGGCATTGACATCGGCAATTGCCTGAGATATGTCGTCTTCAGGTCTCTGTGACGCCACCACAGCGAGCACTCTCTCGCCATCAGCATGGGTCTCTCCGACTATGCACATGGGACTGAGAACTGGCGACTTGGAAGAGATCAGCTCGATGTCTTCCGGAAATACTTTGAGGCCGCTGCTTAGCACAATTGCAGACTTGAGCCGGCCTCGGATGTGCAGGAATCCCTCCTTCAACTCTCCAACGTCCCCAGTCCTGAACCACCTTTCCGAAGTGAACGCTTCTCTGGTTGCCTGTTCATTGCGCCAGTAGCCAGGAAAGACGTTAGGGCCTTTCACCTGGATTTCTCCCTCCTCGCCGATGCGGATGTCCACGTTGAAAAGTGCACGACCAGGTGAATTGCGGTGACGATCTTCCAAGCTGTTAACGGTAAGTATCGGCGAAGTCTCCGTGAGCCCGTAGCCCTCAACGATCCTGACCCCCATCTTTTCCCAGGCATCGGCTATATCTTCAGGAACTGGCGCTCCTCCCACCACAACCAGATCAAGCTTTCCCCCCAACTGTTTGTGTACTCCCGCAAAAAGGTGTCTACGGAGAGAAAATGGAACTCGGCCGGCCATGTTCACGAGAACCTGAAACAGCGCTGCCTTGCCACTGCGACGAGCAGCCTGCTCGATCTGTTCGAGCATCAAGACAAGTAGCTGCGGTATCGCTAGCATCGTGGTAATTCGGTAGTCGTTTAGGGCGCCAACGATGGCTGAGGGTGTCACACGGTTCACATAGAAGATGCCCGCGCCGCTATTCAAAGCAGCGAGGCTTCCAGTCAGTTCATACATATGAGAGAGAGGAAGAACCGAAAGGAGGCGCCACTCCGGATCTATGGTGATTCGATCCAGTATTCCCTCGATATTTGAAAGCACGTTCCTCTGGGTGAGCATGACTCCTTTCGGTGCCGCGGTAGTCCCCGACGTGTAGACAATCAATGCAGTTGCATTTCCATCTGGATTGTTTAGGGGACTCTGGGGATAGCCTTCGATGAGGTTGCTATGCTCGTCCAGCAAATATGTTGTGATCGTTGAACTGATTTCTTCGTGACGACCCCTGCTGCGAAAAATCATCCTGGGTTCGGTGTCTTTGATGAAGCGCGCGAGAACTTGAGTTGAGCTGGCGGCGTCGACTGGAACCAGAATTGCTCCGATCAACTGGACTCCCAGGAATAGCTCGATCCACTCAGGCGAGTTGTCGGCAACGACCATAATCCTGTCACCGAAATTGACTCCGGAATCTGCCAAGAAATGGGCCGTCTGGCGAGCTTTCGATTGGAGATCGTGAAAGCTGGTTCGCTCCGTCTTGATGAAGCGTCGGATCGCCAAGGCAAGGCTGTCATCATTTGAGCCAAGCTTTGTGACATAGTCACCGAAGTTGTCGCAGCTCATGTATTAATCCTATTATTTGGATCTGCGAGGAGCTCTAAAAGGCGCGACAACCTCTGATCTGTGAACATGACGCGCATTGCAGCGCGACATCGACGCTTGTGGGGCCTTTCTAGCCCAAGTTGCTCCAGCCAATTCAGCTTGCATGAAGGCAAAAGTCATCTAGCATCTAAAGGCGTGATACGAGTACTTTCCGGCATACAGCCGAGCGGAGAACTGCACATCGGAAACTATTTTGGTGCGATTCAAGCCTGGGTCAATGATCAACACTCATTCGACTCTTTCTTCACAATCGTGGACCTGCATGCCATTACGGTGGAGCATTCACCAGAGGAGCTCAGGTCAAACACGCTGTCACTGGCGATGACACTGCTTGCCGCTGGGCTGGATCCTCAGATTTGCACAATCTTTGTGCAAAGCCATGTCTCTGCTCACGCAGAGCTTTCATGGCTGCTGGAATGCACGGCTACATATGGCGAACTCTCGCGCATGACTCAGTTCAAGGAGAAGGGTCGAAGTGACGAATCGATAAGAGCCGGTCTATTCACATATCCGGCCCTCATGGCAGCTGACATCCTCCTATATCAGGCAGAAAGAGTTCCTGTAGGAGAGGACCAGCGGCAGCATTTGGAGCTCACGAGAGATATCGCGATCCGGTTTAATACCAAATATGGTGAAACTTTCAAAATTCCAGAAGCAACTATTCCACCGCTGGGAGCTCGAGTGATGGATTTGGCGCATCCCACCAAGAAGATGTCCAAGTCAGCAAAGTCCAGGGCCGGGACAATATTCATTCTCGATAGTCCGGACGAGATCGCCAAAAAGGTTGGACGAGCTGTCACTGACGCGGAGAATCGGGTTGAATATGACGCCGATCGCAAGCCGGGCGTTACAAATCTCCTCGAGATTTACTGTGCTGCCACTGGAGAGAATCCCAGTGAGGTGGCTTCACGCCACAAGATGTACGGCGACCTCAAGAAGAGCGCGACTGACGCCTTAGTGGCGCTGCTCGAGCCCCTCCAAGCTAGATATATCGAGCTGAGCAAAGATCCAGCTGAGGTGGGGCGGATACTCAAACTCGGCTCACAAAAGGCAATGGATATTGCAGCGCCGACCTTGAAAATGGCAAAAAACAATATTGGGCTGGTTATTCCCTAACGGATCAGGCTCGCACAAGGTGTGCAGTACTTGGTTCTTGGGACAGCTTCCAGTCGTTCCAAGGGTATTTCCTTGCCGCATTTCATGCATAGTCCGTAAGTGCCATCTGCGATCCGGTTCAGGGCATCGTCGATCTCGACGAGCGTTTCTTTCAATGGCTGAATTAACGCATCAGCTTCACCCTTCTCAGCCGTGACTTGGGAAATATCGGCAAAATTTGGGTCATAGCCGCCATCAGTGCTTCTGGATACCCCAAAGGTTTCCAGCGCTTCCATTACTTCCTGCCGTTCTTCAAGTAGCAGCTGCTTCAGACGAGCGATATCAACATTGTCTAATGCCATAGCAAACAATACACCTAGCCCTTTATAGCGCGGGGATGCGCGCTGAAATATACTGACCGAATTCTTTCACTTGACACCTTCGTGTAAATCTGTGTTGTCGCAACAGAAGCATGCCCTAGGAGCTCCTGCACCACCCGTAGGTCTGCACCATTATCCAACATATGCGTAGCGCAAGAATGTCTCAACACATGTGGAGAAAACTTCTTTCCTAATCCAACCCTGCTCGCACGATCCTTGAGTATCAACCATGCTCCCTGACGAGTTAGTCTCATACCTCTCAAATTCAAAAAGACCGCGTCGAGTGAATCTCTGTTTCGCTTCGCCTTTCCAAGAAGGCTCATCCTTCCATTGGCCCCTATCCAGTTCAGCAGGGACTGGTAAGCGTACCTGCCAATTGGCAACAACCTTTGCTTGCTGCCTTTGCCTGTCACTACGACCAGCTGCTCCTCAAGGTAGATATCGCTCATAGAGAGGTTGCACAACTCCGAAATTCTCATTCCAGTACCATATAGAAGCTCTATGATCGACAGGTCTCTTACGTCTGCGAGCGTGGAGCCTGAAATTGAGCTTATGAGCGCTCCAACCTCCTCTTCGCTCAAGGACTTTGGCAGCCTAAGCGGAACTCCCACTCCGCCAATGTCCGCGAAAGGACTGATTGCAATGCGCTCTGACTGGAAAAGGAAAGCATAGAAGCCCTTCACTCCAGAGATGATTCGCGCCTGGGAGGTCTTTGAGTGAGTGCGAGATATCTCTTCGATGAATGAGTTCACCTCTCTGAGGCCAATGTGAAGGTAATCGAAGTGCTTGCTTTCCAGGAAAGCAAAAAAAACATTTAAATCATGTCTATAGGACGCAATGGTGTTTTCGGCACGACCGCGGACTATGGAAAGCTCAAAGAGATACTCGGAAACGTCATCGTGCGACATGACAAATTAGAGTGAAGCCAGCAAGCTGGCCCATTCAGACACACCTGAAGCGTCAGTGATGCTGAGCTGTTCGAAATTTCCATGAGGCCAAGCGTGAGGGTAAAGCATCCGGCGTTGATCATGGTCCCTGGCCATGAAGTCGGCCGTTCGTGCAAGACCGATAATTGTCTTTGCATCGGATATTAGACCCTGGGAGATCAGCTCTGGCACACGAGAAAGGTCAACTGTCACAATCGAAGCCTCCATTTCCTCGACAGACTGCGGGGCAACCTTTCCCAGGGAGAGTCCAAGGGCCAGGTATGCGAAGGAATGCTCGTCGGTGAATCCCGGGGAGTTTTCAAATTCGCCCAGTTTGATCAACAATGAGCAGCGCAGCCCTAGTTCCTCCTCCAACTCCCTGATGGCTGTAAGTTCCGGAGCCTCGTCCACGACATCTCGCTTGCCGGCAGGTACTTCGATCAACGGCCTGCCGAGAGACGCGCGGAACTGGGACATGAGCACCACAGTTTTGCCGTCGTCGAGAAGCGGGACGATGCTTACAGCGCCAAGATGCCTTACCACGTCCCGCTCGAAGATCTTCCCTTCGCGAGTAGAGAACAACACTTTAGACAGCGATATCACATTGTTGCGATAAAGCTCGACCTCTGAGATCTTCTCAAACATTTCAGTTCCAGCTCGTTTCGGATCGGTGCCTTCAGGAAGGCTTGCTGAAAGGAAGGCCCCTAGCCGACGTCCTTGCCAGACGCCTTTCGATTGACCGCCGCGCGCATAAAGGCAACGAATAATGGGTGGGGGCGGTCTGGACGGGATTTGAACTCGGGATGGGCCTGAGTTCCAACCCAGAATGGGTGATTTGGAAGCTCGATGAACTCGACCAGCGCCCCGTCCGGTGAGTGTCCCGAGCAAACGAGTCCGGCATCCTCTAACCGCTGACGATATTTCGGATTGACTTCGAATCTGTGTCGGTGCCTCTCGGATACTACGAGCTCTCCATAGGCATTGGCTACCACGCTATGTGGCTTGAGCACCGCAACATAAGCTCCCAACCGCATCGTCCCACCGAGATCAGTGATGCTTTTCTGATGTTCCATTAGGTCGATGACCAGGTGCGGAGAATCGCGCCTGAACTCTCCTGAATGTGCCCCTTCGAGGCCTGCGGCGTTTCGGGCAAAATCAATGACCATGGTTTGAAGGCCCAGGCAGAGGCCCAGGGATGGCACTTCATTTTCTCGAGTCCAAGTTGCGGTGGCGATCTTCCCCTCAATCCCCCGCTCGCCGAATCCACCTGGAATGACAATTCCATCGAGATGTGACAGAAGGCCAGGAGCCATCATTGGGGTGACGTCCTCTGCTTGTATCCACTCGATGTCGACCTTGACGCCGCATTCAATAGCGGCATGGCGCAAGGCCTCGACAACGCTCAGATAGGCGTCAGGCAAATTTATGTACTTACCTATAAGCCCAATCCGTACCCTCCCGGTTGCATTGTTGGACTTTTCAACAACGGCTTCCCACGAACTCATCTCCAAGGGATGCTCACTCGGATCGAATCTCAAGAGCGATAAAACGAGATCATCCAAACCCTCTTGATGTAGCACCATTGGCAACTCGTAGAGATTTTTTGCATCGACGGCTGAAACCACCGCCTCTTGTGACACGTCGCAAAGCATGGAGATCTTCGCTTTTAATCCCTCGGAGAGAGCCTTATCGGATCGGCACACAATAATGTCAGGTTGAATTCCCCTGGAGCGCAACTCTGTAACAGAGTGCTGGGTCGGCTTTGTCTTCTGCTCGCCACTCGGGCCAAGGAAAGGCACCAGTGTCAGGTGTATGTAGCAGACATTGTCTCGTCCGACGTCCTTGCGGAACTGCCTAATGGATTCAAGGAAAGGAAGGATTTCGATATCGCCAACAGTGCCACCTACTTCGGTTATAACGACGTCAACGTCATCGTCCGCCAGGGCTAAGATGCGGCTCTTTATCTCATCTGTGACGTGCGGAATTACCTGGACAGTCTTTCCGAGATAGTCTCCCCGCCTCTCGCGCGCGATCACTGAGGAGTATATAGAGCCTGTGGTGACCGAGGATGGTCTGGTTAAGTTGACGTCCACGAACCGTTCGTAATGCCCAAGGTCGAGGTCTGTTTCAGATCCGTCGTCAGTGACAAACACCTCTCCATGCTCAAAGGGATTCATCGTTCCTGGATCGACATTAATGTAGGGATCGAGCTTTTGCATTACAACTCGAAGGCCTCGGGATTTGAGCAATCTCCCGAGAGAGGACGCTGTAAGACCCTTGCCCAAGGATGACGCAACTCCTCCGGTCACAAATACGTGCTTAGCCAAGGTCCACCACTGTTCAACTCTCCCGATCTAAATCCAGTTCACGTATAAACCAATGAAAGAGTCTACACCACCCATTGGGCCAGTTTTGCTTTAGATGAAAGGGGCACGTCAAAACAGTGAGAAGCAAAAAGACTGCGCTAAGCCGATGGTGGACGACGGTCATGTGCCGACTAATTGAGCAGGAATATGGAGCGCGCCGAGCATCCAAGCGTTGGCGTAGCAACCTCCCTGATTGACAATGCCACTAACAAGTCAGTATCATCGCGGCATTGGCGGGGACACCCGAAGTCAGCTATGCCAAAGGCTTGCCCTGGGGATCGTAGTAGGCCTCCTCGCCCGCCAAGACGATTCTGTGCATGCGTCGTATATCACCCGGGGCAAGATTGCCAGTGGCTTTGTGATTAAGGCATCGGTTGTCCCACATGACTATGTCGCGATCTGACCAGACGTGGCGATACTGGAACCTTTCATCATAGATATATTCAAAGAGTTCATCTAGGAGCGGCTGCGCTTCTGAATCATCCATCGCATCGATGCCAATAGTGAATCGTGGCGAGACATATAAGGACTGCCTTCCGGTCACGGGGTGCGTTCTGACCATCGGCTGAAGCACGCTTGGCCGGGTTTTCGCGGCGTTTTCGTAGAACTCCTTTGCATCAGGTCTCTTGGCGGAAACGGTCATCCTCGGATTAATGGTCTTGCTGACGTTGTGAACTCCTGACCTTCCTGCGATTCGGTATCGCGTTTGTGGTGGGAGCGCGTCGAAAACCAGGTGCATATTGCAGTAGATCGTGTCTCCCCCAACATTGGGGTTCTTGATCGACTGCAGTATC
This sequence comes from Actinomycetes bacterium, assembly GCA_021799035.1. GTDB lineage: Bacteria > Actinomycetota > Acidimicrobiia > Acidimicrobiales > Acidimicrobiaceae > SCQM01. The sequence continues at coordinate 23,618 of JAJZBG010000006.1, forward strand.
GTTGCTTTTGAAGGCGTGGCGATATGGGATGAATCGGTGTGCCATCCGTCTCCCCCATCTACCAGCCCCACAGGAGTGCCGTCAGGGCGAACCTCGTTTGAGAGAATGAGCACCTCATCGCACTCGGGATGCACGTACAGTTGGTTTATTGGGGTTTCCAAAATCCCAAATTGCTTTCCAAACCGCGATAGTTGAGTTGGAGCCAACGCCTGATCACGAAAGAGGATTACATGATTCCGGCTGAAAAGCTCCTCAACCTCTTCTTTGACTTCAGAAGCCATGTTGTTGACATCAAGATCAATGATTTCAGCGACCCAATCGTTGATTTGATTGGCCTTAATTGGCATTGTTCCCCCAGTTGTTCTTAAATACGTAGTTAGGCTGTACAAAAACTTGAATGAAAAGAGACTATCGCGAATCACACTTGAAGTGTGGAGCTAATCTTCGATCTTACGGAGCGTTGCGGCGCCGTGGGTGATCTATGGCAATTGACAATTCGAAGGTTGCGCAGTTCTATGCTTTAATTTCGATAACTGGAGGCGTCAACATGAACTACATCACCATGCTCAAAGGCAAGCTACATCGCGTGAAAGTCACTGCAACCGAACTCAATTACGAAGGCTCCTGCGCGATCGACTCCGAACTTCTTAAGCTCTCGGATATCAGGCCCCACGAGCAGATTCACATTTACAACGTCAACAACGGCCAAAGGTTCATAACCTATGCCATTGAAGCTCCAGCCGGGTCGGGCACCATCTCGTTGAACGGTGCAGCTGCCAGGCTTGCTGCCTTGGGCGACCTTCTAATAATTGCAGCGTTTGCACAGGTTCCAGAGGAATCGGCTGACAGCTATCATCCGCTTGTGACCTATGTGGATGACAAGAATAGGCCGATAGTCAAATAGCCATTCGAGCTATCTGTCATAGATTTCCTCTTTTTGCCAGAAGCTCACGAGCATGTTCCCTGGCCTTTTCAGAGTCTGCGTGGCCAGAAAGCATGCGAGCCAGCTCCGAAATCCGTTCTTCGCCTTCGACCTGCCTCCCGATGGTTAAGGTACGGCCCGCTTCGAGATGCTTGCTGATTGCAATCTGACGATCCGCGAACACCGCAACCTGTGCCAAATGCGTCACTACTATGACTTGCTTTCCTGCAGCCAGCTCTGCCAAAGCCTTTCCGATGCTTAAGGCGGTTCGTCCGCCGACTCCGGCATCCACTTCATCGAAGATCATCGTGGGGACCTCAGATGCCGACACCAATCGTATCGCCAGCATCAGGCGTGAAAGCTCTCCTCCTGATGCCACTTTAGAAACAGGTCCCAACTTCTCCCCTGCATTGGAAGAGAACATGAAGGAAACAGGATCCCCGATACCATGGTCCCCGAGAAGTATTTCAAACTTGGCATTGGGCATTGACAGTGCACCAAGGCGGCGAATGACAGCTTCTGCAAGCTCAGTCGCACCCTTCTTCCTTGCTTCGAGGATCCGGCGTTCAAGTCGGGTGATCTCCATCAAGTGCTCCTCGATCTCCTCCTCAATGCCAGCCGCCAAAGTCTCATAAGATAGCAGCTCCTCGATCCTCGCTGCCATCTGCTTCTGGTGCCCCAACACGTCAAACAGGGTATCGCCATACTTCCGCTTCAGCTTCGAGAGCTCGAACAACCGATTTTGTAGCCGTTCAAGTCTGCCTGGATCCGGATCTAACCGCTCCAGTTCGGACCTGATCTCACGTCCGGTCTCTCTCAAGGACTCGATCTGGTTGGAGATCTGGTCAACCGCATCAAGGTACCTGCCTGTATTCGCAAGCACTCTTCTAGCCTCACCCAGCTGGTCCATGGCGGCAGGCAGTTCTTCGGCCTCGATCAAAAGCGAGTGAGCTTTCTCCAGCGCCATTCGGAAATCCAGTGCATGCGATAGCAATTCGAGTTCTTCCCTTATGTGCAATTCCTCTTCTGGACCTTCAATCCTCGCAGATGCGATCTCCTCTAACTCGGATTGACATATAGAAAGCTCCCTTTGCCGCGAACGATCATCACCACCTAAACTCCTCAGTCGCTCCCGAGCCATTGCCAGTTTGTGTTTCACCTCCATCAGCTCGCCATAGCCGATCGAGCAGAAGCTGTCCAATGTTGCTGCCTGCGCTGAAGGCGAGAGCAGGACCTGTGCATCGTGTTGACCGTAAATGTGGAATAGATCCAGGCTGGCGTTTGCGAGATCTGCCACGCGCGCGATTGCACCGTTTATGTAGGCTCGCGATGGATCGTCGGTAGAGAGCTGGCGAGCCAGGATGGTCTCCCTGTCCGAAGCGTCACGAAATCGTGCTTCAGCCCTTGCTGTCATGGCTCCACTTCTTATCAGGGTGGCTTCAGCTCGCTGGCCGCCAAGCACTGAAAGCGCACCCACAATCAACGTCTTTCCAGCCCCGGTTTCGCCGCTGATCACCGTCATGCCGGGTCCAGGCCGAATTGACAGGTCTTCGATGACCCCGAAATTCGTTACATGAAGTTCATCAAGCACGCTAACCCACCGTTACGGAAGTCTGTACTAGTCGCCCATCTTTTTTGAATGCAGACCAAATTTCCTCTTCAAGATCTCGTGGAAATCGCGTTCAGTGAAGGTGACCAGGTGAGCTGGTGTTTGAGTCGCGCTGCACCTCACCGAGTCACCTGGCTCTAGAACTGCCTTTCGAGAACCGTCAACCATTACTGCAGCGGAAGGGCCCTCTGCAATCTTCAGCTCAACAGCCTCGGAGGGCTCTAGGACCAGCGATCTGTCGAAGAGCATGTGTGGGCTGATTGGAGTCAGGATCATGGCCCTCAGTCGGGGAGATACGACAGGCCCTCGGGCGGAAAAACTGTACGCAGTGGAACCGGTAGGAGTGCTAACGATCAACCCGTCGGCCTCGTAGGTCAAGAAATGTGTGAAGCCGAAAGACACCTCTACGCGGATCACATGTCCGGAGTCCAGCTTCTCCACGACCAGATCATTCAGGGCGACAAAATGCTTGCTGAAAGGAGCCTGAACCTGTGGCCTTTCTGCAGCACCCTCGTCCTTTTCAACATCGATCGAGAGCGTCATTCGCTCTTCAATCCGGTAATCCCCGTCGAAAAATCGTTCGAGCGCTCCATAGAGGCCGTCAGGATCTATCTCCGTAAGATAGCCGAGCGATCCGAAGTTCACGCCCAATACAGGAATCGGCAACGGCAAGATCCGATCGATAGCCCTGAGCATGGTGCCGTCCCCGCCAAGGGACACAACCAGATCGAGACCGTCCTCAGCCCAGCTCTCGCCTAGGAATACCGCCCTGTGATCCCTTTGATAAAGCCATCTCTCAAGCTCGCCAGCCTTTGTGCGGGCACTTTCACGTTGTGGATGATAGACAATTCCTACATTTGCCATTGGCTACAAACTAACAAATTGTCGCAACCTGTCAAACGGATTCCCCCCTAGATCCAACCAAAGCGCGTGCAATCTCGCCGTCGATGGCTTCCTTGATATCGGACTGGGCAAGGCCCTTCCCTCCTCTAGAAAGATGGAAGAAGAACTCGACATTGCCTTGAGTGCCACGAATTGGAGAAACCGCTATCCCGAGAATACGTGCATCTTCCCTGGCAAATTGATCTGCCACATTGATCAAACTACTCTTCCAAAGCAAGGGATCTTTTATTATGCCCTTGCCCCGCGAGGCATCTTTGTGACCAACCTCGAACTGAGGCTTTACAAGGATGACGAGCTCACCATCTGGTTTGGTCAATTCGACAAGGTGGCGGGCGAGGAGCGCTACTGAGGTGAAAGATACATCCGCCACGACCAGGTCAAATCCGAGTCCTTCTGGGTCGGTGAAATTTTTGATGTTGGTCTGCTCGAAGCTCATTACGCGAGGATCTTGGCGTATTTTCTCATGAAGTTGGTTGGTACCTACGTCGACAGCGAAGATTTGCCTGGCTCCCTGCTGAAGGAGGCAGTCAGTAAAACCTCCGGTCGAGCTGCCGACATCGAGCACTCTAAGTCCGGCAATTTTTATGCCAAACCTGGTTAGCGCTCCCTCGAGCTTGAAACCGCCTCTGGAGACGTAGCGAGGTGGAGACAGTATCTCTATTCGGTCTCCAGCTCTGACCTGTCTGGCGGCCTTGAGCGCAACTGAGCCATTTACCAGCACTTGTGATTCGCGAATCAGCTCAGACGCACTCTCTCTTGAGGCCGCAAGTCCACGTTCTACCATTACGACATCGAGACGTGCCGAATGACCCTTTATGCTGCCCATCTATCGGATCGTCATGATGAAGATTCTCCGAGGTTCAGGAAACACGGAAACCAAATCGCCATCTAGGCATCAGGGGCGCCTTCACTTGGTCCCTTAGAAGTTTCGGTATTCGGAGATTCGGCAGAAGTCTTCTCCTCTGATTCAACGTCGCTGACTTGCGTGCTCTTTGTGTCTTTGGCAGGTGCCTTGGCTCTGCTTGCGCGAGGCCTTGGCGCCTTGGCTGGCGCCGCTTTGGGTTTCTCTTCAGCGACGGTTGGCTGTTCCTCTCCCTTTTTCTCTTCTTCGATCGTTTCTTGCTTCTGCATTGACCGCATCAGCGAGTTGACCATCTCAGTGAGCTTGGCTACCTCTTCCTTGACGGAAGACATCTTCTTCAAGTCTTGGCTTAGCCCGGAAAGTCTCTCTGAGAACTTGCTGAACTCCTCTTTGGAGAGGGTATTTGCAGCCCGCATCTGCTTGTCCATCTCCTTACGCAGCCCCTTGATTAGCAGCTCCGTGCTCTCACGACTCTTCTTTGCAGCATCTTCAAAAATCTCACGCATCTGGTTTCTTTGCGTTTCTGATAGGTGTGCCACATCTCGCAGGGCTTCCTCTGCCTTGGCTTGGGCCATCTTGGCTACGGAAAGTCCAGTCTCAACTAGCTTTCCAAGTTTCTGAGTACCATCTTTCCCTGCCATAATTCCATCCTTCCAGATAGACCTATTGCTAACAATACCATGTGCAACCTTAGAATTTCATGGATCTTTTTGGGGGTTGACCACGGGTTACCTGCCTCTAGTCACCACGTCAAGCGGATTACCCAGTGGCAGCAACGACCCCAGGCATGCTGCGAGACGAACTCCGCACAGCAGCAGAATTCTCTCCGTAGAACTTGGCATGCATGGCAGGGATGTTGCAATCGACCCAGCCTCGCGCTTCACAATGTCACAGGCATGCGCAATATTATTAATTATTAGGGAATGAGAGACAAGGGTATGCAAATTTCAGATCGTGCAAGTCGTTGGATAGAGACCTCCAAAGGGAATGCTCTCCCTGACGGGACTATTGCTGCCCATGCCAACGCGAAGACCATTCGGGTCAAGCCAGTGCTCATGATGAGGGAAAAGCGCGAGGAACTCGAGCGATTTCGTCTTGCTGAAGGCGCGACGCTGTCCATTGGCGCTGGCAATCGCGCTCGCAGCGAAGAACCAGATCCCATGCGCACCGCCTTTGAGCGGGACAGAGACAGGATCCTTCATTCAACCGCGTTTAGGCGCCTGGCGGGAAAGACTCAAGTGTTCATTTTCCCCAGCGATCACCAGAGGACTCGGCTAACTCATGCCCTCGAAGTCTCCCAGGTTGCTACCGCAGTAGCTCGTGCAATTGGGCTAAACGATTCCCTTACCGAGGCCATCGCAATCGGCCATGATTGTGGTCATGGCCCTGGAGGGCACGCAAGCGAGGACGCGTTTTCTCAATTCCTTCCCGGTGGATTTGATCACGCTACCTGGGGTGCTGACCACACCTTATCCGACCTCAACTTATGCACAGAGACATTAGATGGGATTAGAAACCATTCCTGGTCCCGTCCCCAACCGTTGACCCCGGAAGGCTCGGTGGTGTCCTTTGCTGACCGCATCGCGTATTGTGCGCACGATCTGGAAGATGCTATACGTGCGGGCATCATCTCCGAATCCGAGATTCCAGATTCAGTTGCTGAGCTTGCGGGTAGAACCCGAGCCAGACAACTCAGTTACTTCATATCCGACCTAGTTGAGACTGTGTCAAGAACCGGGCAGATTGCCCTTTCAAGTGCAGCGGCCTCCGCTCTTGCGGAATTGAGGGAGTTCAACTACGAGTACATATACATGAGGCCAGAGTCACTTGCTCAGTCTGACACCGTCATTCGCGTGTTGAGCATGCTTGTCGAGCACTATGCAAAGCATCCGGAGAAGATGAGCTCCGTCTCCGGCGAAGAGATGGATGAAGGGTCGTCGGATTATTTGCGGATTGCAGTGGGATACGTCTCTGGCATGACGGATAGGTTTGCTTTTCAGAAGGCAATCGAATATTTGGATTTGGACCCGAGTGCCCTGCCGTTCGGTATCGACCTTGCTCTAGGACATCGCGTTCAATAACAGGCGGGCGAGCCGCTTGTCTAAGCTTCGCGTCGCGGATTCAGAAGCATCTGCCTCCCGAGGAGTATCACGCCTGCGCCCATCACGGCTATGACTCCATTTACGATCCAAGCGGCAGCATACGAGCCATGTGCAGCGATGAGTCCGAAAACCAGTGGACCGAACACGCTAGCCAACCTTCCACCGACCTGCGTAATTGAAGTAGCTCTAGCCGGGGCCTTGGAGTGTGTTCGGATGACAGCAAAATTGAACAGGCCGTTCCATCCCCAACCGGCACCATATGCTACGAGCGCGCCTATCCAGAAAAACAAGAAGAATCTCGTGATAGAGCCCAGCGCTATCCCAACATAGCCAACAGAGCCTAGAACGAGCATTGCCGAAATGACCTTGAAATGGCCTCCCCCACGGCGATCGGCCAATATTCCAGAATAAATGCGAATGACTACAGCAAGTGCTCCTGCCACTCCTGCGAGATATCCAGCATCGGACTTAGAAATCCCACCCGCAACAGCTGATGTGACGAGGAAGGCTGTCATGGCGGAGGCCGCAAAGATTCCCAGTCCAAAGCCTGCTCCCAAGATCACCAGTGGAGCGGTGCGTCCGGGCGAAACCGGGTCCTTGTGCTGAGCGCGATAGGTGGCTAGATCAGTGTGGGATCTCGGGACAATAAGTGCCGCCACGCCCGACCAGACAGCAGCGAGCGCAAATGCCCATCTCCATCCCACCGTAAGCGCAATGGCAGGAACTGCTAATCCGCCAAAAAGTGATGCGAACGGAATTGCTGACTGCTTGACCCCGAAAGCGAAGCCTTGCCGATTTCTCGGTATCCTGCGCGCCAAAAAAAGGTTTGTTGCCGGCTGCATCGCCGCTGAGACAATTCCGGCGAAGAAGAGGACAATGCTCAGGCTCACGGTGGAGTGCACTAGAACGGCGATCAAGGCCAAGAGAATGCCGGCGATGACAGCCGTTGGCCTCATTACCCTCGCCCCTCCTACCGCCTCTGTGATACGCCCGAAGGGCACGGACCCTGCCGATGCACCTAGGTAATAAATAGAAACTGCGAGTCCCAGAGAATCCGGGCCGAAGTGAAGGGTAGAACCCATCTGGACTGCAAGAGCACCCGTTAGAAAGACTGCAAAGGAGGTGCTTGTACTGGAAGCTATCGCCGATAGAACGTCTTTGCCAATCTTTTGCGGCTCCTCGCCAGAGCTTGCTCCAGATCTCGGCGTCATCTCCAACTCTGGAGAACTCTCGTCATTCACCAAACCAGTAACACCCCTCAGAAATGCCGCCGACAGATAAAGCACTCAGCTTGAAGATCTCTGCATCAGACCCTCAAGCTGAGAGATGATTTCAATTCCGCAAGGTTCTCCTATGTCACAGGCAACAAACAGCCTCATCGACCGGATGCAGACCAACCTCATCGAAGCCTGTACGGGGTGACCGTCCGCGCCGGGAGGTCTCGACAACCAGCATATACTCAAAGCGTTTGGGCTGTCTCGCAATGTGTGTCGCTTGGACATATAGAATTCAGGCGAGAGATAAGTTTCAGCCCCTTGGGCCTGCCTCGGGCCTGGTCCCTTGCGATGACTGTTGGTTGCCAGCTTAAAGACATTTGGCAGCCCGGATCACCGAACTGCCAAATCAGCGCTAGACGCTTTACGTTTGCTACTTTGAAATTCCCAGATCTGCCTCAATGAGCCTCTTGGGCTTGGCGCCTATGGATGCGGCCACAAGCTCTCCGGAGCGGAACAGACCAATGGTGGGGATGGAGAAAATCTGATATCTGCCTGCAACCTCTTGATTGATGTCGACATTTACCTTCACGAGTTTGATCTCCCCTGCACGTTCCGCTGCCAGGGTGTCGAGCTCGGGAGCAACCATCCGGCAGGGTGCGCACCAGGGCGCCCAGAAGTCCACAACGACTGGAATGTCAGACTTCAGAACCTCCGATTCAAAGGTCTCTTTTGTATTTGCCTCTACCGTTGTCACGATAATTCTCCTCCTAGCAGGGTTACGAAAATAACAACACATACCTCAGGAGGTATATTCCCTTCAGCTATTAACGTTTACGACTACCCTTCCTTTTACCTTTCCTTCCAGGATCTCTCTGCCATATCTGGTCAAGTCGCCAAGTCCTATTTCCTGGGTCATGGCATCCAGGCGATCGAGCGGAAATATCTCTGCAAGCCTTTCCCACAACACGGCGCGCTTGTCGATCTCCAAAGAAACCGAGTCAATCCCTAAGATGCTCACGCCTCGGAGAAGAAACGGCATCACATTTGCGGTAAACGAAGAGCCAGCAGCCAGCCCCACCGATGCAATCGACGCTCCCCTGCGCAACTGGCTAAGCACATGGCCGATGGTCGAACCTCCCACATTGTCTATGCAGCCTGACCATCGTTCACTTTCGAGAGGTCGCGAAACCGGCTCTTCGAGTTCGGATCGTTCAACTACTGTTGAAGCGCCAAGAGAGCGCAGATACTCATGCTCTGCCGGCCTGCCAGTCGAAGCAGCCACCTTATATCCCAAAGCTGCAAGAAGCGCCACAGCAATTGATCCAACGCCCCCAACGGCGCCGGTAACGAGGACCTCATATGCCGAAGGCTTGAGCCCGTGGTTTTCGAGCGCATCTACAGCCATCATTGCAGAAAATCCCGCCGTACCGAAGGCCATTGCCTGGAATAGCGTCAAATTGCTGGGGAGCTTCACAACCCAATCGGCTGGAACACGAACAAGCTGGGAATAGCCGCCCCAATGTATTTCTCCGAATCGGTAGCCGCCTACAACTACCTTGTCTCCAGCTTTGAACCGCTGGTCGGTGGACTCTCGAACTACGCCTGATACGTCGACCCCCGGGATATGGGGATAGCTTCGCACAAGCCTCCCAATCCCATTGAGAATCATTCCGTCTTTGTAATTCAAAGTGGAATAGCTTGCGTCGATGGTGACTTCGCCTTGCGGCAAAAGATCCTCCGACAGCTCTTTGATTGATGACGTTACCTTGCCATCCACCTCGTCGATAACTAGAGCAGTAAACATGCTATTTTTCTAGCAGATTTCGGACGCTAGCGACAGTTGCGGTGGCGAGGCCGATCTTCTGCAGATTGAAGATCGTCAATGTGACATATGTTACACTCCTAATAACTTTGCACACTAAGAATGTGACTCACATGCTGTTGTGTCAAATGTCACCAGGTCACAGCTTTATTGTGATTCCTTACTGCTGCTGAAACTTTGAATAAATATTCACGAATTTTGGCGGATCTCTATGAAGCATTGCTATAATTAAATCAATACTTACTGGCGATCCCCCTCTGCTAGTAGGTTTACTAGATCCTATCCCCCCCAAAACGGGATCTAGCTACTCGATAGTAACCCCGGGCGGCCAATCCCCCGGGGTTACATCATTTATCCGGGTCGTTTCAGAATCCACCTTGTATCGGCTTACTGCCGCGGGATTTGCCATGAGGCTCTTGGCTGCCTTCGGGGGAAAATTCGCAAACGGTTGCAAGCTGCGCCGTGATTACTTGACCCTTGACGCCTGGCAAATCAACTTGGCATAGCTATCAGGATGCAGATTTTTCTACTGCGCGTAGATGGTGCTGTAGAACTCCCAGGCCCTGATTGGCTCATTGGGAAGATCGCTTTGAAGTCGTGATGCAATTGCGTCCGGAGCCCATGGGGACACCGGGCCCAGCTGGCGGGCGAGGAACTGCAACTCTGCAGATTCCTCGAGAAATATCGCCTTCACGCAAGAGTCTCCAACGCTGTCCCCAACAACCAGACATCCATTGCCAGGAAGAACTACGGCATGAGCGGTCATGAGAGCCTCTACTACGGCTCGACCTTGAACGTGGGACGTAACCAGGTATGGACTTTTGTGAACTGGTACCGTTCCTCGCAACTCTGCCCCAAAACCGTGGACAACTTCTATAGGCTGACCTGCAATGCCCATCACGTTGACATACTTGGAGTGCGTTCTCGAGATGGCTGCCACATCAGGTCGCGCGGCGAAGACTGCTAAGTGCATAGCTGCCTCGAGGGGCGGGTTGCCGCTATTCAATATCTCGCCATCGAGGCTGAGATGGACTAATTCGGCTTCGGTAACCAGTCCCAAACCCTTCCTTGGTGTGATCAGCACCGATCCGTCGTTGAGACGGGCGCTGACGTGTCCAAAACCTTCGACCAGCCTGAGTCGGGTCAAGACACGGCAAGCACGAACAATTTCTTGGCGGATCTCCTCATCACGCATTGCAAAGCCTCCATCTTTAACCCTGCAGCCTCTCACATGATTCTTGCCAGCTGCTGCCATAAGCAGGCAAGTCTATTTACTCGACCTTTTGCTTTCGCCTTGGCTGAGCATCGGTCGCCGGGCTCCGAGTGAGCCCGAATTCGTAGCGGGGCGCCAGCATATTTCGCAGAAGTCTTGGAACTCCCATTCAATCGAAAGTGGACTGGTCAAGCTCAGCAATGGCTTTGACTATGGCGCGACGAGCTCGATGGATTCTCTTCTCCATCTCCCTGTCTTTTGCATCACCGGATGACATATACTCGCGCAAAGCTGACATTGCAAGCTCATCCAGTTGGTCCAATACGGTCTTCAGGCTTTCCACCTGCGTAATGAATTCAGGAGAATACACCTGGCCCCACCTCAGCTTTCAACAAACATCACACGACAAGCTGTCGATTCCGACTGCTCGGCAGCCTAATGCGGTCGCAAATTTGTTGCGCCTCAAATCCTGCCATCTGGCAACGGCCAAGCGGGGCATGCCTACGGCTCGACTGAAACCAGGTTGAGCTCTCCGCTCGCAAACGCCTTCCGAAGCACTTTCTTGTCGAACTTTCCAACACTGGTCTTTGGGATCTCGGTCAGGATGGCGACCTTGCCAGGAAGCCACCATTTCGCAACCCTATCAGAGAGAAAGTCAACCAGATGCTTGGGATCGACTTCACTTCCCGGCTTCGGGACTACGCAAGCAAGGGGCCTCTCCACCCACTTTTCATCGGGTATGCCTATCACTGCCGCCTCATATACCCCCGGGAATGCCATTATCTCGTTTTCGAGGTCTACCGATGAGATCCACTCTCCCCCTGATTTGATGACGTCTTTGGTCCGATCGACGATCCTGAGATAGCCTTCACTATCAATAGTCCCAATGTCTCCAGTGCGCAGCCATCCGCGATCAAAGCTCTCCGGATGCACCCCTTTGTAGTAGCTTCCGGCAATCCAAGGACCGCTTACCTCAATCTCTCCAAGATTCTCCGTTCCCCTGGGCAAGGCATTATCGTTGTCGTCGACTATTCGAAGCTCAACACCGGGAATTGCTCGACCTGCTGTCAATAGGTACTTGATTCTCTCTTCCTCTGGGGTGTTTCGCGGGGGGATTCCAAGGGTGCAGATCGGCGAGGTCTCGGTCATTCCCCATCCTTGCCACAGCTCCAAGCCGAATCGATCCTTGAATCCCTGCATCAAACCCTGTGGGACTGCCGAACCTCCGCCAGTGATTCCTCGAAACGAAGACATGTCAACTTCATGAGTTTCTGAGTAAAGAAGCAACTCGTTCCATATGGTAGGGACACCAGACGATACTGTGGGACGGTACATCGAGATCATCTTCGCCAAGTGCTCTGCCTGAAGGAACCTGGAAGGCATGATAAGGTCGCAACCTGCCATCCAGCCCGAATATGGCACGCCCCAGGCATTTGCATGGAACATTGGAACGATTATGAGGGCAATATCGTCATTGTTGAGCCCAAGTGTGTTCGCAGTGCAGGATGAGATTGCGTGCAGCCATGTGGACCTATGCGAATACACGACACCCTTTGGGTTGCCAGTAGTTCCGGAGGTGTAGCACATTGCTGCTGCTTGGAGTTCGTCGATCTTGGGCCAATTGTATATGGAGCTATGGGCTGCAATCAGATCTTCATATTCGTAGGCGTCAATCTTCAGTGCCTCGAATATCGAAGGATCGTATGGTCCAACCACTATAACGGCCTGAACCGACGGGGTTTGCGGAAGAATTCTTGCAAGGAGGGGAAGTACCACCGAGTCCACGATGATGACCTTGTCCTCTGCGTCATTGATCACAAATGCGAGCTGATCTGGGAACAGCCGGACGTTCAACGTGTGAACGATTGCACCCATCGAAGGTACCGCCATGTAGGCCTCTAGATGCTGTTGCGTATTGAAGGCAAATGTTCCTACCCGGTCGAAATCCTTTACCCCTATGGATGCAAGCGCATTAGCAAGGGATGCCGTTCTCTTGGCAGTGTCCTCGTAGGTAATAGTAAGTCCGCCATCACCAAGGTAGGTGGTGACGCTCGCCTTCGGAAATGTTGTTGCCCCGTAATTCATGATCGACGTGATAGATAGAGCACCATCCTGCATAGTTGAACGCATCTTCAACCTCCACATTCCCGTTAAACTCCACTATTTATTCAATCACCTCAACAGCCTCTAGTTGTAGTAATTCTTTTCAACTCGGAATTCACACCATTTTGATAATGCGGTATAGTTCAACTGAACCGGGTCAGAATTCTGGAAAGTAGTTATGGCACAATTGCAAATAGGAGTGGTCGGAGGTGGCGTAGCTGGACTTAGCGCAGCATTCAGGCTTGCCAAGCACAATCACCAGGTCACCGTCTTTGACCCCGATCCGGCAAATGGGGCCTCCCACGCTGCTGCTGGAATGCTGGCTCCAGCATCTGAGGCGAATTTCAGTGAAATACCTTTGCTAAGGCTGATGCAGCATTCCAACGAGCTGTGGACTGATTTCGCTGCAGAGATTGAAGCTGTATCCGGCATGCCCGTGGGACTCCGCAGGGAAGGCACCATCGTAATCGGCTTTGAACCAAATGACGCTCGCGATCTAGAGCGCCTGTCGGAGTTTCAAAGGGAGCTCGGCATCGAGGTGATCCGCCTGACGCGTCACCAGCTGAAAGAACTAGAACCCGAGACGGGAGGCCCATTTCCCTACGCTGCGATGATCGACTCAGACGTGCAGCTTGACAATCGCAAACTCATGGATTCGCTATTGGCGGCACTCGACAGCCTGGGAACTAGGTTTGTTCGCCAAAGTGTAAGCGCTGTGAATGAGCGCGGAGACGGCGGATACGAGATAGTGCTTGACGACGGTGCAAAGGTGCAGCCAGATGCAGTCCTTGTTGCACCTGGCTCCTACGTTGGGACGATTTCCGGCCTTCCAAAAGCTGTCACTAGATCGATAAGACCGGTCAAGGGGCAGATAATTAGGGTTCAAGCCTCGCCGGAGCTGCTTCGCCACGTGATCAGGGCAAAGGTTTACGGCAAGACTTTATACATGGTCCCCAGAAGCGATGGCGAGATCGTCATAGGTGCCACCCAGGAAGAGGTCGGCTTCGACACAACTGCCAAGGTGAGACCGATAGCAGAAATGCTCTCTCAAGCTGCGCTTCTGTTGCCAGGGATAGGAGAAGCTGATTTCATTGAACACATGGTGAGATTCCGCCCAGGCTCTTTTGATAATTCTCCGATTGTCGGAAGATATGAGGACTCGAATCTCTTCCTGTGCTTGGGACATTTTCGCCATGGCATTCTGTTGTCTGCCGCACTATCAAAATACGTCGCAATGGCAATAGAAACCGGGAAGCAGCCTCTTGAAATTGAGCAATTCAGCGCCACCAGACTGGAAGCTAGCTAGGTTCTTATACGTGATGGAGATTACGCTGAACGGATCTGTGCAGCAAGTTCGCGAGTCGACCACAGTTGCCGAGCTTGTCGAGGCGCTGGGTCTGCCGATGCGCGGCATTGCTCTAGCGGTCAACAGTGAGGTGGTTCCCAAAAGCAGCTGGAAGGAGAGATCGTTGTCTCCTCAAGATAAAGTGGAATTGCTCACTATCGCCCAAGGGGGATGAAACGTGAACTCAGGGCTTGAACCTATCAAACTTGGAAGTGTGACGATTTCCTCCAGACTCATTCTGGGCACAGGAGGTGCGCCATCCAACCAAATAATCAAGGAGATTATCGAAGCGGCAAAGGCCGAACTCGTGACTGTAGCTTTGAGACGTTACGAGCCTCGGGCAAGCAACTCTCTCTACGACGTGCTTCGATCGCTTAACGTGGAAATTCTGCCAAACACTGCTGGCTGTTTCAGCGCCAAGGAAGCTGTGATGACCGCAAAGATGGGCCGTGAGGCACTCGAAACCAACAATGTGAAACTGGAGGTGTTGTCCAGTGACAAGGACCTACTTCCTGACCCATTTGAACTGCTGGACGCTACCGAAGCTCTAGCTATGGATGGATTCAACGTCTTTGCTTATACCAATGATGATCCCGTAGTCGCACGAACTCTCGAACATGCCGGGGCTCAGGTCGTAATGCCCCTTGGCGCTCCTATAGGAACGGGCCTTGGAATTCGCAATCCTCACAATATAGAGATGATCGTCTCTCAAGCGTCGGTGCCAATCGTCCTTGATGCGGGGATCGGGACTGCTTCGGATGCCGCTCTCGCTATGGAGCTTGGCTGTGATGCAGTTCTTGTCGCTTCTGCAATCACGCGAGCCAAGCAGCCTGAAAGAATGGCAAAATCAATAGCCTTGGCAACAGAAGCGGGCCTCCTTTCCCGTCATGGGGGAAGGATTCCCAAGAGAGAATGGGCCTTAGCATCCTCGCCGACCGAGGGAATTGCAGAGTTCAGCTAGGATCAGGGTAAATTCTCATTGCGTAATTTGACTGCCAACCAAACTTGTAATCAACTCCCCAGATTTCACACAAACGAGGTAAAGGCGGAAATCTATTGAGCGTCGCAGAGAAAAGAAAGAAGACACCGCCGGTTGCGTTGACGATTGCTGGATCTGATTCTGGCGGAGGTGCAGGCATTCAGGCCGATCTCAAGGCCTTCTCTGCTAATCGGGTATTTGGAACAACCGTCGTTACGGCGATTACCGCCCAAAACACCCATGCAGTGCAAGCCTCGGAGCCGGTGGATCCCGACCTTGTCCGAGCCCAAATTCGTGCCGTGATTTCAGACTTCATAGTCCGAGCAGCGAAAACCGGCATGCTGGCAACAGCCGAGACGGTGAACGTTGTAGCAGAGTTTGCAGATAAGGGGGCGTTCGAGAAACTCGTCGTAGACCCAGTGCTGGTTTCCTCCACCGGTACAAGGCTTCTGGACAAAGCTGCGGAAAATGCATATCTTGAAAGGCTCATTCCCAAATCCACGCTGATAACACCTAATCTCTCAGAGGTAAAGGCCCTGCTTGGAAAGCTCCCGTCAAATCTTGAAGAAATGATCGCTGCGGCTCGCGAGTTGAAAAAGATGGGCCCCCGGTATGTTCTCATCAAGGGGGGTCACCTAAGCGGCTCTGAAAGCACCGACATATTTTACGACGGACAGACAATCCTCAAGCTTTCTGCATCAAGAATTCAGACTGACAACACTCACGGTTCGGGATGTACTCTCTCGGCAGCTATAACCGCAAATCTGGCTAAAGGAATGGACGTTACGGAGGCGGTCAAGACCGCAAAGGTGTATATTACTCGAACCATCAAGGCAGGTTCTCTCTGGCAATTAGGGCTGGGACACGGCCCAGTCGATCAGTTCATCTGGGCAAGCCAAGAAGATATGGGATCACAGCCTCCTGAAAACTCAAACTGACCCAAGTACCGCTTCGTCCGACATTTTAGAGGCGAGTCATCTCAACAACATTGATATCAGCACCGGCCGTTTCAAAGAGTCTGATTGCATCGGGCTTGGCGCAGAAATAGAGGATCTGGCGATACTTCGCCACCGACGCAAGCTCCGAAGCAAGCCCTTGGGCACGTTCGATATCAGCGTTCACCATTACATCATCCATCAACAGAGGCAAATCAAGTGCGTTCGGCCTCTCGACTAAAGCGAGCCGGATGGAGATGTACAGCTGTTCTCTGGTGCCCCTCGAAAGGTCCGAGTCCAACACATCTTCTCCCGATTCATTCCGGGCGAAGATTGCGTCACCTTTAGGTCCTTGCTTTTTGAAAACCGAAGTGTATCTGCCCTGAGTAACCCTCGAGAATATTTCTGAAGAGATTCTCAACAGCTCAGGCTGGTGCAGCTCTTCGAACCGCACGCTCGCCGCAGAGAGCAAGTGCCTTGCTAACACACTTGCGCGTAGCCGCTCGGCAATCTCCTCCGCTTCAAGCCGTAGCGTTTCGACCAGAGCTTGAGCCTCGACCACCGAGCTGCTCGTTTCAAGCCGCTTTTCCTCGGCTCTAATCTCCGCTTCCGTGCCCAACAACCTGTCTCTCTCATCTTGTAGCTCGCCAGCAGTTTTGCCTAGCGAACTAACAGATTCCTCAACGGCTAACCGGCCGCTCTCGAAATGTGGACGGATCTCCTCAAAATCCACTCCAAAGACTGACTCCGCAGAACGCAGGAACATGATCTTTTCAGCTCGCTTGCGATCGTAGTTTCGGAACAGGGAAAGGAGGTCTTCGTTGAGGGATGCGTGGTCGAATCCGCTCCCGTCCAACAGATCGTCCAATCGCCGCACATGCGTTTCCAACTCGCCAGAAAGCTTCTTCAGCTCTGCTTTGTTAGCCTTCGTATCTCGATCCAGCGTCTCTGCTTGAGACCAAATCTCCCGCATTGACGACAGTCTCTCCATCAATCCTGCGATCACCACGTCGAGATGATCTGGAGTGGGGTCGCTAGGAAGTGCGATCTCGGCGAAGTCGGCTTGGAGCAGAGACACAAGGTCTCCCTTTCTATCTTCGACCTTTGCTTTCGATCTTGCGACAGCTCTTTCAAGCTTCTCCTTGTCAGAAACGGAACGCATCAGGTGCAACAGCCCCTCTACCTTTTGACTGAGCATCTCGAGGGTTTCAGATCGGTCGATATTTGGCATGAATGCCGTCAATATTGTGGCGATCCTTTCAGTTTCAGAATGAAAGCCCGCAAGTGCTTCAATTTCTCTCCTCTCGGCTTGCAACTCCTCGAGTCGAATAAGAAGTTCGCGCTGTTCGAAACTTGCAATGCCCAGCTCGTCAAGCATTTGTTCACCTTTGCTGGTACTCCTCAATTTGGATTCCCGTCCGCTTACAACAAGTGTCACAACAAAGGCTGCAGTAAAGAGGATGCCAACGGAAAGAAGAACTTCAATTAAACCGGTGATCACTTTCGTCGAATACAGGTATGCCACTATAACCAGACCCGTCAAAACCACCGTGCTGCCAAATATCAGTCCACGCTGCTTTTCAGTCTGACTAGGTGGGTGTGTTTCCCCTGCCAAATCGCTAAGTCTTCTAATGGCCGTCTCAACCTCGGCCTTCTTTGCCGCCAATTCGCCTACTGATGCGTGAAGCAGCGAAGAGCTGGAATATTCACTCATCTGCCTTTCCAGGGAATCGAGGTTTCCTCCCAGCTTCTCCAGCGTTTCAATCGCATAGCTGGGACTGGATATGCCAGTGGAAATCTCTACCTCACCTTCTCGTGTCTGCAAATCTGCGATCATTCTCCCGATCTCCGACCTGGCGGCTTGGAGCTCGGCATTCTGTTCCAGTTCATCCTTTTGAAGCGCCATGAGCTCGTTGCGAACATTCGAAGCCGTCAGGACCTTCTCTTGGCGATCCAACAAGCTCCTGTCGATTTCGAAGAGCTGCAACCGCATGGAAGCGGAAGCGAGTTTGGCTTCACTTTCCTCCACGGCTGCGCCGGTAGCGCGATAAAGCGCGAATGTGGACTCGATATCTCTAAGCAGTTCCGAAGACACCCCCGCCAACTTCGGGTGCTTCTCTAAGAACTCGGTCGCCTCTAGATAAGAGTTGTACTCGTTTCCCATGCGCAACACTTCGCCGAGCATTCGCTGCTGGTGCAAAACTGCCGCCTGTTCGCGCTCAAGGTCGGAGATCCTCTCCCTGATCCGGTCCCTTTCCTGGTACCGGCCAAGAAATGCCTCTTCGTCCAAGATTCTTGCCGCGAGTTCTTGCTCAGCATTCTCCAGCTCATCCAATGCCTTGCTCAACGACCTGGTTTTTGCCTCTCTTCCGGTGATCCTCTTGATTCTGTCGTCCAGCCGATCGAAAACGGAACTGATCGAGACTCCCTTGCCACTCGCTATTGCACCAAAGAGGTGCTCTGTGAGCACTCCGCTTCCGCTTGTGGTTCCCGCCAGCAACTGATCCAACCCAAAGCTGTACAGACTGGAGAACACCTCGTTTCCCCCGGTCCGGAGAGAGGGAAAAAGGCTGGAGATGTCTTTCTCAACCAAAACCCCATCAAGATAGAGCCTCCTCTGCAGAGCGGCTCCCTTTTTCACGAGTTCGAGCAAGTAATCATCACCGCGATGGGTAAATTCAACACGGCCTAGAGGTCGTGCATCCCGGGACATTCTGGCGCTTGGAAACAGTGATTGCTCCAAGAACCCTTTTAGCTGTGACTTCCCTGCTTCATTTGGGCCGTACAGAACGTTCAACCCGCCAGTCAACTCCCCCATCATCGGAACGGCCAGATGCGACAGGGATCCGTAACTGTCCACCCAGATCGCACGGAATCTCATCTGAAGCTCCCTCCGTTCAGCAGCTCAAACAGCAAGCGCTCTGCCGCGTCAAGGTCGCTCAGTCTCAGTGGCAAAGACTCGGCAATTCCCAGCCTTCGCACCTTTGCTGAAAGAGCGCTTCGGAGTTCCGTTTCAACCGAAATCTGAGTGAGCGCAGACTCATTGTTTCTCGATTCCCTAAACAGGTCTATTAGTTCGCCAACTACGTCGGAAAGCTCGACCAATGCATCGAGACTCGCCGACGTCAGGAGGTGGCCATCCAGTTGGTCGAGAAATACCGGCGGATCAAGGTCTGCAAGCTCACTCTCCAATTCTTGGTGAAGAGAATCGAAGTCATCCTCCAAGCCGTAAAGCTCAGGTTCAAGAGTTCCAGTCAGATCGATCCTGACGACAAGTGGTTTCTCTCCAAGGGTTTGCCTGCTGCTTCTCAGCGCATCGACACATCCATCAACGAGCGCATTGAGCGTTCGGTAGCCCGTGACATCCAATCGAACCATCTCAAAGATCACCTCGGACAGAGGAATGAAGGAGTGGGAGACTCCTTGGTGTGCGACCTCCACCAGCTCGGCACCTTTAGGGCCTCGTTCGGAAGGCTTCATGTGGAGCCCCTGAATATTTCCTGGATAGATGACCAAAGGCGATTCAAAAAGCACGCTGCGTTTGTGTATATGCCCGAGCGCCCAGTAATCATAGCCCTTGGTGATCAAATCCCCTAGGCTCGCCGGAGCGTAGTTTCCGTGCTCCTGCGAATTCCCGATGTTTGCGTGAAGCACCGCAATGGCAAACGAGTCGCTATCAGCCATTGGGAACAGCGATGCCAGGTTGCGTTGCTCATGCCGGCTTTGATAACTTACTCCGGTTATTTCAGCAAGCTTGGTGCCGTTGCGCTCAACGGCAAACCGTTCAGGCACAACAGGGAATCGAACGACGTTTTCTGGCCAATCCACTGCAAACCTGCTGGATGACTCGATTGGATCGTGATTTCCAAAAGCGATGTAAACCATGATTCCATGACTCTCAAGACGCAAGAGCTGGCGCCTGAGCGCAAGCTGCGCTCGCGCACCCCGTTCGATCCCGTCATAGACGTCGCCAGACAATATGACGAAGTCAACGTCATTATCTATGGCAACATCGCAGAGCCTGGCGAAGGCACGAATCGATGCATCCAGAAGCAATCGCCTCAACGTCTCATTTTGACCCTCATGAAGCCGAAACGGCGAGTCAAGATGCAGATCAGCCGCATGGATGAACTTGAAGGGGAAAGGTATTCTCATCTCTGTGTTGGTGGAAATACACTCATGAACGCAGATTAGCGCACGGCTATGACCTTAGCCATGAATAAGAGCGTGAATGCAATTGC
The DNA here is from genome assembly GCA_021799035.1 of Actinomycetes bacterium. GTDB lineage: Bacteria > Actinomycetota > Acidimicrobiia > Acidimicrobiales > Acidimicrobiaceae > SCQM01. The sequence continues at coordinate 43,871 of JAJZBG010000006.1, forward strand.
TGATCACTAGATTCAAATCATGGCGTCTGCACGGGTCTCGCTTGTGTTTCCCAGGACCGACATCAAAATTCTCTCAGCGGCTTTCCACGGCCTGGCCCATCAGCCTGTTGTGGGTGCGCCAAGATCGGGCATCTTGAAACTCATGGATACCTTCGATTGGGCTCTTGATCGTCAAGACACACTGCTTCTTTTTTATGAGCACGACAAAACTGCCGAAGCAATCTTCCTTGGCCCTAGGCACACGGTTGTGACTGACCTGCGACTTTCAACGATCGATTGGATCGATCCAAGACGCCTGACGGAACCGGTTATGTCTAGGTTGCTTCTCAGTGCTATCGACAGGTCTTTGATTATTCAAGCGTCGACTGCTGTCAATGCCGTCAGATTAGACTTCTTTGATTCGCAAGGAATGGCTGTGGTGGCGGCGTGGCTCTTTGAATTTCCCGAAATCGACCGATGCAGCATCCTCTTGGCCAAGAAGCGGGGCCACCGGAAATTCGGAACTCAGATTGAAGCGCTGATACGGGACATGCTGGAAGGCCAGGGCATTTCTCCCGTGACGGGCGCCGATCCTTTCGACGTGATTCTCTACCGGCAGCACCGCTCAAAGCAAGATTACCAGTCTCGGTTTGCCCTAAGCCTAACGCCGTCTACTGAACTCTGCGTAGCCTTCGGCCAAGCGCTGCTTCAAGAGCAGCAACGCGCAAAGAGGAATGCCTTGTGGATAGGCCGCCATCCAGACTCAGAGTTCCTTCACGACCTGCGGGTTGCAATGAGACGAACTTCGTCCCTGGTGAAGATGCTCATGCCCATGCCGATGGCTTCGACCGTAGAGGTGACATGGCTCATCGCAGAACTTAAATATTTCATTAGTGTCACGTCGCCTGTTCGAGACCTGGAGAACCTCGCCGGCCTGGTCAATAAGATCAGCAACGCGGGAAGAGCGTCGCCCGAGCTTGAACTGCTCGATTCCATTATGACGCAGGATCTGGAAACCAGATACAGGGAGCTGAGCGAACTCATCGGGTCCCCCAGATTCGAACATTTCATACTCAGCTGGGGCAGACTGGCAAGAGATTCCCTCGCACTCTCACTAGGATCGGCGTTACCAGCGAACTTGACCGGCTTTGAATCCAAGGTCCGCAGTGGCAACTGCCATCTGCCTCCTCGATCCGCCGTCTCCGACTCTGCTCGTCTTCTTCTTCTCAGGTCGGGTCGCTCGCTGACAAGAAAGGCGAAGAAAGCCAGACCTTCCATGACTCCTGAATCACTGCACGCACTGCGCAAACAGGCAAAGACTATTCGCTATCTCCTTGAGTTCTATGAGTCAGTTCTCGATCCAAGAGCAGTCAGTAAATCTATTGAGGCGATGAAGAGGCTCCAAGACGCTTTGGGACAACATCAAGATAGCCATGTGCAGGCTGAGCAACTAGAAAGCTTGTGCAAGAGCCATTCGATGCCAAAAGAGAGCGTGCAAATTGTATTTGATGTTCTTGAGCGGAACAAACGAGCCGCGCTCAAGAACTTTGCTACCGAAATAGAGCTTCTCTCCGGCAGAAGACTGTCTTATGAGCTAGAGTCTGCAACAACTCCAAGGAGAAGCAGCCGATGAAGATTCTGTCCCTATGCAACATAAAGGGCGGGGTCGGCAAGACCACCTTCGCCGTGAATATCGCCTATCATGCATCGCAGGCAGGAATTAACACCCTACTCTGGGATCTCGATCCACAAGGATCCGCCACCTACCTCTTGCGAGTGAAACCTAAGCTCAAAGCGGACGCTTCGGACTTTGTGGCAGGCAAGAGTTCTATAGCCAAGTCGATCAATGAGACGCATTGGCCGCTTCTGGATGTTCTCCCGGCAGAATTTGGTCTTCGCCGGCTGCCATCTCTACTGGAAGAGCGCAAGCACCACTCAGCAAGGCTTTCCAAGTCCGCACGGGCTTTCGCGTCTGGATACGACCTCGTGGTGGTAGATAGTGCACCGGAAGCGTCGGCGGTGAGCGAGAATATACTAAACCTCTCAGACCTGATCCTTGTCCCGGTGATTCCCAACCAGTTGTCGATCAAGACGTTTGAGAAGCTTTTGGATTTTGCTGAAAGAGCAGCAGCCAGAAAGCCTAGAATAGTTGCGGCATTCAACATGGTGGATAGAAGAAGGCAACTCCACAAACAGCTCCTCAATGCTCACATCGGGTACGATGCCAGATTCCTCAGAAGCTACGTTCCGGCATCCTCAGCTATAGAGCTGATGGCCCGCAACAGAGCTCCCCTGAGTGCATTCAACGCGCGATCAGTCGGCTCAACATCCTTCGTCGAACTCACCAGCGAGGCACTCTCAGTGCTGGGCACTATCCGCTAGCTCAACTCCCGGGAAGAAGCTCCAGCTCCTTGAGCTGAGCGAGGTGCTCTCCCAAATGAGCTATGAGATGCTTAGAGATCAGGTCTCTGACGGTGATTTGGCCATCCGATAAGTGGGTCACAGTCAAATTAAGGTCGCTTGGTTCCAACGCTGCGAGAAATCCGGCCGTCTTTCCAATTTCGAGGGTGAGGCGGTCTATGAGATCTGGCGTCGTGAGCGTCGACAACATCTCGATTCTGCGACTTCGTTCCTCACCAAGGGGAGAACGTCCCAAAACTCTGGATCCCGGCCTCCGGAGCCCATCCTCTAGGTCATTTCTCCAGAATTCGCACCATTCAGCCATATGTGCGACTATTTGTTTCGAGTCCCACCCTTCATGGTGAGTGCCGTTAGTGCGGCTTCTGCCCCTGGGAAGTCCGGCTTCGAGCAGTTCAACTAGCTCCTCGGAAATGAGGTCGAATTCAAACAGCAGGTCAGAACCTGTAGCTTCAGCCATCGAAATGTCCTTTCACGCTCGTTCGGTACAAACTTGAAGCAGAAATAACTAACACTTCGTTGTGGTTACTAGCTATCTTATTACATGGCTATTTACGCACTCGGTGAAAACGTCCCGAAAATCCATTCAAGCGCTTACGTTCATCCAGACGCCACTGTAATAGGAGATGTTGAAGTTGGAGAGAATTCGTCGATCTGGCCATCCTCCGTTGTGCGTGCTGACTACGGCACCATTGTAATTGGTCGGGATACTTCGATACAGGACGGCACAGTGATTCATGCCACCGCCGGCCTTGTGACCAGCATCGGTTCCCGATGCGTGGTTGGTCATCTCGCCCATCTCGAAGGATGTACTGTTGAAGATGATGTCTTGATTGGATCCGGCTCAATTGTGCTACACCGAGCAGTGATCGAGCGACATTCCCTTGTTGGGGCTAATTCAGTGGTCACGAACGATATGCGAGTTCCCTCCTTCGCTATGGCTTTAGGCGTGCCGGCGAAGATTTTGCCCGACCGAATCAAAGAAGGAAGCTTCTCAGTAATTGTTGAGAACTATATCAAGAATGGCAAAAGATACAAAGCCGAGCTAAGACGTATCGAGTGAGGTCACGAATCCCCTGTATCGGCCAGAATGTTTGTCGACCTCAAGTGGGATGTCAAACGCTTCCGAAAGGGTCTTGCCTGTCAGCACCTCGTTTGCCCTTCCCAGTGCGACAATCTTGCCTCGTTTGAGAACTAGCGCGTGAGTAGTAGACCGGGGAACGTCTTCAAGACGGTGGGTGATCATCACAAGGGCAAGGCTAGGGTGCTCGCCCAGCAGGATCTCGAGCCGTTCCAGGAAGCGCTCTCTGGCCCCCATATCCAATCCAGATGTTGGCTCATCCAAAAGAAGTAGCCGAGGCTCTGACATCAATGCCCGGGCTGTCATGACTTGCTGGCGTTCACCCGCAGATAGCGTGGAAAACAACCTCTGGGAAAGCTTCTCTGCCCCAGCTAGTCGGAGAAGCTTGATAGCCCTCTCGAGATCCGCATCGGTATATGTCCTCCACCATGGCGCCAGATCCCCGTATATGCCAGTCAAGATCACCTCGTCAACCGATAGGTCCCGTCGAAACTGCTCCGCAATGGATCCGGAACTGATGCCGATACGCTGTCGCAGCTTTCTCATGTCTGTGCGGCCTAAGGTTTCTCCCAACACGACCGCCGTTCCTGACGATGGCCGAGAGCGTGCTGCTCCCAGTTGAAATAGCGAAGTCTTTCCGGCACCGTTCTGCCCCAGGACGACCCAATGCTCACCGGGAAATACCCTGAACGACACCTCAGCCAAGACAGGGTTGCCATCCAAAATGAGTCCGATGTTGTCAAAATCAATTACAGCTTCTTCGGCCAAATCTCAAAACTTTCATCACTATCTGGTCACTAGAACCTTAGTCTTGGTAGCTCTTGGCGCCGCCATCTGAAAGCCGCAAGCTGAAAGCGCGACTATTTGTGCAGTGCCTAGTTTTCATTGGTTATTACAGCTCGGCTGCCGGCTCTGTTGGTGATATGGATCGCATTTACACGAAGCGCGAAGCAGCAGAGGCGATCATCCTCTTTGCAACAACAATTGCCAGAGCAGCGAGAACCGCTTCTGTGGCGGCCGTGGACCACGCCAGAGCGTAACCCGATTCATCGACTACGAGCCCAAAGAGGAGAGGTCCGAGGACGGAACCAAAGTATGCACCAGACTGGGTGATTCCAGTGGCGTACCCAGCTGACTTAGGATAGCTGGATACCACTGCGAAGTTGAAAAGCCCGTTCCATCCCCAACCGGCTCCATATGCGATTATCGTCGCAGGAATTATGAGCCAGGAGTAGCCAAGCATAAGTAAGAAGTAGCCAATACCACCGATGCCCACCATTGAGGCGGTTACGGCCAGGTGCTTTCCCACACGCCTGTCTGCAAGATGGCCGTTGATCAGCCTTGAGCTCATTCCCGTGACTGAACCGAGGACCACAAGCAGTCCCGCGGCACCTGGCGCCCAGCCCGCGTGAACCGACGAGGAGACGAGGAAGGCGCCTAACCCATTCGCTGCTCCGGAACCCAGTCCCATTCCAATTGCCAACACGACCAACGGTGCCACGTAGATCTTTCGAGCTGCTTGAAGCGCCTTCCCTTCTGGCGGGTCTTCTCTTTTGGTTCCAGGAATCATGAAAAACAACAGTGCTCCAACTGGGGCGATGATGAGATACGCAAAGTGCCAACCAATCGTGAGAGCGATAACAGGCACGGCCAGTCCCGAGAGAAAGGTTGAAACTGGTATAGCGGCCTGCTTGAAACCGAATGCGAAGCCTTGCCTGGAGACAGGGACTACTCGAGAGAGGAACAGATTCACAGCAGGCTGAGATGCGCCGTTGATGATGCCCCCCAAAGCAAGAAATGACAGGAGTAGAAGATAGTTCCTAGCCAACAGCCCTATGCCACCGAGTGTCACTACAGAAAGGAGAACGCAAACCTTCAGTATTCGTTCATAGCCCGAACTCTGAGCAAGTCGTCCAGACGATATTGAGGTTATTGCTGCAGCAGCAAAGAATACTGCCACCGCTCCCCCAAGCTGAGAGGCATTCAGGTGAAGGTCGTGCCGAATCTGAACCGCAAGGGCACCGGTCATAAACACGGGAATCGTAGACACTGTCGTTATCGATATGCCGAGAAGTATTGGCTTGAGATCGAAATTCTCTTTTGCGTGCCCTTCGCTCAATCCTTCCCCACACCTCTCGACAAATTGCACGCTCCCCTCAAACCAAGGTTCAACTCCCGCCTGCCTCTCAAGCAGCAGCTCTCAGCTCTCAGAGGCATTCGCCAAGAACAATTTAGGTGATAGCCGGCACAAAGTCACTGACAAGCGCACAAAGCAATCCGCAAAATGTCAATGAAATTCATCCAACAGCCTCTGGCTGAGATGCAATTATAGAACGTCGCGCTATCCAGACGGCGAGTGCGGCACACACCGCAGCGCTCGCTGCCAAGATCCAGGCCATCTGATATCCATGTGCCTCCACGATAAACCCGAAGGCAAGAGGGCCGAGTACCGAGCCTATATAGGCACCCGATTGAACCGTGCCTGTGGCGTATCCCGCATGTCTCGGGAAGTTTCTCACTATTCCAAAGATGAAAAGCCCATTCCATCCCCAGCCCGCACCGTAACATATTACCGTTGCGGGGATTATCATCCAGGAGTCTGTAGTTGAGAACATGAGGTATCCCAATCCTCCGACTGCGACCGAACATGCCGCTACAAGGAAATGCTGGCCGTGCCTTTTATCGGCCGCAAGACCGTTCCCTATCCTGGCCAACACGCCAATTGCCGATCCGAAGACTATGAGAAGTCCTGCTAGCCCAGGCTTCCATCCAGAATGGACCGCAAACGACACAACAAATGCACCAAAAGAGTTTGCGGCACCGGTGCCAAGCCCCATTCCGAGTGCAAGCATCACTAAAGGTGCTGCAGATGGGCGACCAGCAAGCTTCGCGGTTCCAGTCCTTCCCGGGGCCATTTGGACGGACTTGGGCGCGAGAAAGAAAAAGATCAGTCCCAGCGGGGCTGCAGACAGAAATGCATATCTCCAGCCAATTGTAAGTGCGATAGCCGGAACAGCCAGACCAGCTAAGAAGGTCGCCAGGGGAACGGCTGCCTGCTTCACTCCAAAAGCGAAGCCTTGCCGTCTCTTTGGTATAACGTGCGACAAAAAGAGATTGATATGGGGCTGTAAGGCACCGTTCACTGCACCGCCTAGGGCGAGAAGAGCTACGAAAGTTGGGTAATTGACTCCGGCAATTCCAATTGCAGCCAACACGGTAAATGAAAAAAGCATGCAGGATTTGATTACGAAGGATCCGTCGACCCGGTGAGAAATATGGCCCGAGACAAAAGAGCCAAGCGCCGCAAAAAGAAAGAAGACGGCGACCGCCGAACCAAGGAGAGAAGGGGTAAAGTTGAGATTCTGCCTTATCTGAACTGCAAGCGCACCCGTCAGAAAGACTGGAAGCACGGCCGAAATTGCGATTCCAATTGCCAAGATCACCGGGGCAAGTTGAAAAGGCCCCTCGTCGCTCGTCCCAGAATGCGCCTCGGTCGAAACTTCTTTGCTCGCCATGATCCCTCCGCTCGAGAGTTAAACCTTACTCTCATCAGCGGCTCATTAAACACATGTTGGTGAGCTTTAGTATTCTCGAATTATCACGGCTAGCGTTGGACAGAGTCTCTCCGCGCGTCTGGCATGGTCAAGCAGCGCTGGTGGCAGATTTCTGGACTTAAGGATGGGAAATCCCCATTCGTCGAGTTCTATAAGCTCAGGCAGCAATTCAGCACAGATTCCATGGCCGTCACAAGCAATGGGATTTATCGCAATCTCGGTTTTCATCTCATCACTTCGCAGCCAGAACGCCGGTCGGTGGAACCAGCCGGCCACTTCCTTGGCCATAGCTGCACCTACCACCCTGATGCTCTAGAAGCTCAGACCTGAACCTTCTCAGAGATGTTCTCGCCAACAGTACAGCGCCATCGGGCATGGCACAGCCGCCCCTGCCCGCCAACTCATCGCAGAGTTCATCTACGCGAGAAATTGAAGCAGCGGTGACGTTGTCCGAAGCGAGAGACTTCCATGTCTTTGCCAACTCAGGCAGACCCAAGTAGCAGGGCCCGCATTGACCAGCAGATTCCTTTGCCAAGTAGTTGATGATCCTGGCAGTCTCTGAGATTGGGCACCCCTCAGCAAGAGCAACGACTCCTGCTCCGAAGGAGAAGCCAGCTGATTTGAGAAATGATTGGCTCGCCCTAAGTGTCCAAAGCTTATCTGAATCGATCAGCTGTCCGAAGTAGCCGCCAAGAAGTCCGCAGCTGACTTGCTCACGCGAAATGCCCATAGCTTGAAAGATCTCGGCAAATTCTGTTCCGGCGACGACTTCCAGCACTCGGTAGGAGCCGCTTGGCAACCATAGCGTTATTAGGCGGGTGCCTGAATCGTTTTCAGTGCCAATTGAGGAAAACCAGTGCGAGCCAAATCTAGCCAGTAGTGCCAGATGGGCCAGAGTCTCGACATTTGCTAGGAGGGTTGGCCGCCTCCTAACTCCGCGGACTATGGGCCTCTCAGGCATGTAAAGTGGCAGGCCCCCTTGACGGTTGATCGCAGAAATAACGGCTGTCTCCGACCCTGCCACATATCCGACGCCCGCAACCGTAGTTGACACCTCAATTCGAAAAGGATCCACGCCGCGTCTCTCTGCTATTGCCTCTTGAACGATCCTGATCGAGGCCTCTTTCGAAGACTTCAAATGAATGAATCCCATCTTTGCATCGAGTGCGCTTCCCAGAATTGACAAGCCGTCAAGAACGAGATGAGGGTGACGAGCCAAAAGAGCCTCGTCCTTGCGGGAGAGGTACTCTCCTTCCGACCCGTTGGCAACAACCACTACCTTTCCGCGGTGCTTCTCGTACCCGGCAATCTTTTTCGAAAGCGGAAATGCTGCCCCGCCTCGCCCGAGAAGCTCATTCTCGGAAAGCTGAGTTTTCAAATGATGAAGCTTGCCGAGGTAAGGTTCAACGCTGCCGAAAACGGATACGTGTTCGAAGAAATGGATCGTTGAAGACGGAATTGCGGCAATTCTGTTAGAACTGCTGACCTTTCCTCCGTAGGCTAACCGTGGAAACGAATAACGAGAGTTGTCTGACATTAGTGATCCCTGGATTCCGATCTTCTTCCGTAATTGCTCGGGGCTCCGTTGGTGAACGAAGAGCTAGCCGAACCGGCAACGGTTCCCGTAAAAGACGAGCCATTATTTCCAAGATTAAGGCTTGCCGAGAAGGTTAGGCTCTGGCCCGACGCGTTTGATACCTGGCTGACGAGCGTGGTTCCGTTGAGCGATGTTACGGAGCCTCTGTAAACAACAGTTCCGCTCGTGGAGGCAATTTCAACGAGGCTCGACGTCATGGAGACCCCACCTTCCAGCGGCACTCCTATGAGCACCACCGACAGGAGATACCCAGGGGAGCTTGCAAGCCGACCCATCAAGCGAAGCGCGATCTCACCTTGGGAATTAGGAGCTGACTGGTCTATGCCTCCCGACCAGTTTGATGTATAGCTTGGGGTCAATTGCAGCAAATGAACCGGCTTTGATGCTGGTCCGGTGGAGGCCTTCGTTCCGGAGTTGGCAATGCTTGCGGATGTGAGGACAGACTGTTTGAGCCCTGCCTGTGCGCGTTTTGGCCAGTTCACACCGAGAGGCCCGGACGCCGTCCAGGCAATGATCACTAGCGGGACTGCAAGACTGGTACCAAGCAGCGCAGCCTTCTTGCCGATGACCAAGTCCTGTCTCGCCACCAATCTCGAAATGATAGCCAGCAAAATCACGCCACCGACAGCCAAGTAAATGAACTTCGAAAACCAAAGCGATGTATCAGTGCCCGAACCTAGACCATGCACGATTGACAGCGCAAAGATTGGATAGCTGGCCCAGTGAACCAGCTTCCAACTGCGATAACCCATCCGCACCCTGACGAGTGACGTAATCATCACTGCGAGTCCGAGATCCACTGCGATGGCACCTATGCCCACCCAAATCGGCCGGTATGCCGAAAAGAAGGGCACGAAGACGTCTTTTATTCCGATGAACGAGTACTTGTCCGCGACAGCTGCCCCTACGTGAATGGCAAGAACTACCATTGCAAGGAGGGATAGAGATCTGTGAAGATCAGGCGTGAGGAATTTTGTCCCGTGGGCAATCTTTAGATTGCCCGCAGTAATAATTCCCAAGACTCCTATCAATCCGAGCAGAATCAACCCTATATAGCCCGCTGAGCGGGAGACGTACCAAAGCGGGCTGATGGAAGCAGTCGCAGCAAACATCATCTCAGACTCCCGATGCGGTTAGCCCCTTCCCACGCGCCGAAATACCTGACGTCGGCATTTCTGGCCCGTGCAATAGCGGGTAGCCTCGTAGATTCCAACCACTCAGGACCCAAACTTCCCATCGCTATGGTGCCACACGAAGCAATGTTCGCGTCAAGCGCAGAGCCAGCGACCACAGTCACGGATTCAAAGGGGGAATTTGCGCTGATCCCCGTACGGGGATCGATAATGTGATGGGCCCGAATACCCGAACTCGTCCGCCACGACCTCTTCAGGGTCGAAGATGTCGCAACACCGCCACCCGAAATCTGGATGATCACCCCGCTTGAAAAGGGATCCAAACCTCCGTCATCTGTGATTTTGACCGGCCATGATTCACCTTCAAGGGTGAGGGAAGCTGAGATATCCCCTCCAAGATTTACAAGAACATGCTCGGCAAGCTCCAGCTCTATTCTGTGTCTAATCCTGTCTGCTAGAAAGGCCTTCCCTGTGGACCCCAGATCCAGAGTCACACCTTCTGAGACCGACACTGAGAGCTCGCCTCTGTGCAAGCGAATGTTCCGATATCCTGGTGGAAGCACGACCTGAAGGTCGGGCAGGTCCCCTTCGGAACGGCCGCTGATTTCGGAAAAATCCGCCTTGTATCCCATCGCAACAAGTGAACCTGCGACAGTGGGATCGAGGTACCCGTTGGTCACCACAGCCGCAAACAGTGCGGCGTCAATCGCGTCAAACAGGATTTCTGAGACCACAACTTTTGAAAGGGCCTTTCCATTAAAGATCCGGGACAATTCAGAATCTTCTCGAAACCGCGACGCCGCCACGTCCATTTCTTGGATGAGAGAGACAAAGATCTGCCTCGCCTCGACAGACGGCGGCACCCCGTAGCCGATGAGTGAGCACGCCGTTCCTAATGCCGAGATGCTATATCCATCAGCACTGCTCATGATGCACCAGTAGCAGATACGGCGGGACCTGGCGACTGCATCGGAGCCGGGTTGCTTGGTGACAAGGATTGTTGGGGAGATACAGGCGAGCTAGGTGGGGCGGAAAGCGTCGGGGAGGTAATGTTATATCCACTGCTCAAAGAAGAGCTGGAAGATGAGGATGCTGGAGTCGTCGTGGTTGATCCCATGGGCTTCCCAGGATTTATTTTCGCAACGAATCCAGCAAGCCCTAGTATCGCCAACAGCGCTCCATACCAAAAACCCTTCGAAAGCACTGATGACCTTGCCACCGCTGCGTCTCTACTATGTCCGGTAAATTTACGCATCTCTACGTCCCAGTTCGAAGCTTTTGGGTATATTCTTGCACCTGCGTCTGAGACATCACTGAATTTCCACTTAAAGGATCCTTGCGAAATTACGGGTGCCGTACCGCATTTTCAACTATTCGAAGTTCTAAGATGCCAAGTAGCAATGAGATACAACCCGCGTCTTGCCACACGTGCGATGCTTATAGATCAACAATCGCGATTGCTCCTCTTGGAAGGCCATGACTCCACTATCGCCAACTCGAAGCACTGGTGGTTCACCGTTGGAGGAGGGTTAGAAGGGGAAGAAACTACCATGCAAGCGCTGCATCGAGAGGTCCTGGAAGAAACAGGGCTTGACATCTCTAGCTTCGCAAAGACACCTTTTTCGAGAACCCTCTCCTTCACCTTTGAAAGCCGGTCTTACTTCCAGCACGAGACCTATTTCCTGGCGCGCGTGAAGACTTTCGTTCCGGAACCCAGCGGTTTAACTCCACTTGAAAGGCGCAGCATAATAGGCTATCGGTGGTGGCACTTGGATGAGTTAAAACGCACAACCGAAACGATCCATCCCCCTCAACTGGCCGCATGGCTCGAGTACATACTCAGGACTCATCTCGAAGAAGTGGAGACCTGCGCATAAGTCATGCGCCAGAGCCCTCCAGACACCCAAAAATGTGCTCCTACCGTCAGAACCCGTCACGGTTGCATAAGAGGGGCGGTACCTTTATGGCCCGCCCCTCTGAATCGGCTGTGGAGAATGACCTATGAAGCCTTGACAGCTGCAACAAGCTTCGTCAAAGACTCCTTGGCATCTCCGAAAAGCATGATCGTTTTCGGATCAAACATGAGTTGGTTGTCTATTCCAGCAAACCCGGGTCTCATCGACCGCTTCATGAACACGATATTCTTTGCATCCTCCGCATTCAGAATTGGCATGCCATAAATTGGACTTCCCGGATCAGTCTTAGCGGCAGGATTTACCACGTCATTTGCTCCAACGATCAACGCAACATCGGCAAGCTTGAACTCATCATTTATCTCATCCATCTCCTTGAGCTGGTCATATTTCACATCGGCTTCCGCCAGGAGGACATTCATATGACCTGGCATGCGGCCGGCGACGGGGTGAATGGCATACTTCACGTCGACACCGCGCTGCTCTAACAGATCTGCCAGCTCTCTGACAACATGCTGTGCTTGTGCCACGGCGAGTCCATAACCGGGCACGATGATGACCCGTTGCGAATATGCGAGTAGGACCCCGATATCGTCAGCAGTGCCGGAGCGCACCGCCTGATCCTGGCTGACTCCAACTGCCCCCGCGGAACTCACCGTCACCTTTCCGACAGCAGCGAACAAGATATTTGAAAGCGACCTTCCCATAGCATCGGACATCATTTTGGTGAGAAGCGTTCCAGAGGCACCAACAAGAGTTCCGCCCACTATTAGCACTGTATTACCCAGCGCGAAACCGCTTCCTGCAACCGCCAAGCCCGTGAAGGCGTTCAGAAGAGAGATGACTACGGGCATGTCTGCACCGCCGATAGGAAGGACAAAAGCGATACCGAGTATCAGAGAGATGACCAGCAATATAGCAAGCAATGCAATGCTCGAGGTAAATCCAATGAGCACAACTGCGAGTGCCAGGATCCCCAACAAGACAATCCCATTTACCACTTGCTGACCAACATAAGTAATTGGCACTCCGGTCATGAGTTCTTGAAGCTTGGCAAAGGCGATGGCAGATCCAGCAAAGCTCAGCGAGCCTACGACCACGGCGAATACTACCGATATTGCCAGTACGATACCGTGGCTAGAACTCACCAACCTCGTGTAGTCCTCGATTGAGACGAGTGCCGCAGCGCCGCCACCAACTCCGTTAAATGCTGCGACCATCTGCGGCATCGCGGTCATCTTTACAGTACGAGCAGATATTGCACCCACGACGGTTCCAATGATCACTGCCACGATCATCAATATCACCTTCCCCGACGAAGGGTGTATCTCAGTCAGTGAGGTGATTATTGCTATCAACATGCCTACCGCGGCAGTAGTGTTTCCTTTTCGAGCTCCCTTAGGGGAACTCAGCTGCTTCAAGCCAAGAATGAACAAAACAGCAGCTAACAAATAAAGTAAGCTAACACCTTCGTCCAAGGTCAAACCGGAGGTCGCCAGCAGATTTATGTTCGACAACTCGGATCGACCTACCTTTTCTCTTCCGCGGGGCGACGCGGCTTGAACATTTCAAGCATCCTGTCGGTTACTACGAATCCGCCCACAACATTGATAGTTGCGAGCACGATAGCTAGGAGACCCAGCCACAGCTGCACAGTTCCGTGGGAAGCTGACGTCACGGAGATAGCACCCACGAAGATGATGCCGTGAATCGCGTTGCTTCCCGACATAAGTGGAGTATGCAATATTGTTGGAACCTTTGAGATGACCTCAATTCCCACAAAGGCAGCGAGAACGAAGGTCGTAATGTATCCAACGAGCTCTGGACTCATGATAGATTCCCTTCACTAGGGTTATTGCCTGTTGCTGCGCCCCCGAATCCCAACCGTGTCTCACCCGAGTGAGTCACGCAGGATGCGTTTACTAATTCATCGTTGAAGTCGATCTGAATCTGCCCCTCCTTCAAGAGTGCGAGAAGGAAATTACCTACGTTTCGAGAGTAGGTCTGACTTGCATGTACAGACACCGAGCTCGGAACGTCGTATAGACCGACAATTTTCACCCCGTTGAAGACTGTCTCCTCTCCGGGAGACGTCACTTCACAGTTTCCGCCGGATTCTGCGGCCAGGTCTACTATGACGGAGCCGGGCCGCATTCGTGAAACCATCTCAGAGGTCACAAGAGTCGGCGCCTTTTTCCCTGGCACCGCGGCCGTTGTAATTACTATGTCGGATGCAGCAATGCGCTCGGCGAGCAGCTCCCGCTGTCGGCGAAGATAGTCTTCGGACTGTTCTGCCGCATAGCCCCCGGTTCCCTCAGAAGATTCCAAAGGAATCTCGATAAACTTTGCACCGAGGCTTTCTATTTCATCTTTGACCGCAGTCCGCACGTCAAACGCCTCGATAATAGCTCCCAGACGCCTAGCAGTAGCTATAGCCTGAAGCCCCGCGACTCCTGCACCCATGACGAAGACACGTGCAGGCGCAAGTGTGCCAGCGGCTGTCATCTGCATCGGTATAATCTTGTCCAAACGCGCAGCCGCCATTATCATGGCCTTGTAGCCAGCTAGAGAGGCCTGAGAAGATAGCGCATCCATGCTTTGTGCACGGCTGATCCTCGGCAGCAATTCCAGGGCTAGCGCCGTGACGTTTCGCTTGGCAAGTGAAGCGGTGACTTCCGTATTCCTTGCCGGGTAGAGAAATGAAATCAGCAAGGCATTCGGAGGAATCAGGTTTACTTCGTCTAGAGTCGGTGGTTGAACCTTTAAAACTGCACTGGCATCCTTGAAGAGTTCAGTGAGGTCGCTCGTTACCCGCGCACCGGCTTCTTGGTAGGCTGAATCGTCGTGATGCGCTTCTAAGCCTGCGCCGGCTTGGATCCAAACATCAAATCCAGCACCACTCAGCTTTGGCACCACGTCTGGAACCACTGCCACTCTGCGCTCACCATTGGCAGTCTCCTTTGGTATGACTACCTTCACCTGTAGTAACCCCCAATCGGATTGATCTGCAAACAATTATTCAGTTGTTACTCGCCAGTAAAGAACATGACTTTCGCATCCGCGCCCAGACCGAATCTTGCTACTCTAACTAACGTGAAATGTACTCTAGCAGGCTGGATCCACGAAAAAGAAATCCAGACACTTGCCGAGCGCGCCAGAAACCACCACCACAACTGCAGGAGCTTTGAGGCGTTGGCATCACGTTGCGCGCAGCCGCCATGGAATCTCTCAGCGTCGCCAAGACGCCCGGAGATCCCAGCTGAGACACCAAGAGTCTAACACCTCAGCCCTAGCGATTTTGGACATCTAGGCACAGAAGATTACCTGCGCCTCTTCTTCAATAAATTGACTGCAAATTCACCACATTGCGCAAGGGCTACGACGGCACACTCCCCTGCATCTGCTAACTGCATCTGTTTAAATTCACCGAAAGTTCATCTTAAATTCGCTTTAGTTAAACTCCTCTGTAACTTCCTTGCGGCACTCTGTAAGTGCATCCGAGCGATGCAGAGAATTTCTGTGTGGCTAAACGCCAGAGAGGAAGGTTCGTGACTCCTACAGTTTCAATATCAGAGGCGCTGGATAACGCTCCGCTGAGTCGTTTCCATACCCGCTCGATCTTCACCGCGGGCATGGGATTCTTCACCGATGCGTATGACTTGTTCATTATCGGCATCGCGAGCACCCTGATCGCCAAGCAATGGGGGTTAAGCGCGAGTCAGACGGGGTGGATCAATTCGATCACCCTTCTTGCAGCCTTCATTGGCGCAATCATTTTCGGCCGCGTTTCCGACGTTCTCGGTCGCAAGCGCACCTACGGGCTTGAGGCGGCCATCATGGTGGTTGGAGCAGTCCTGTCAGCTTTCGCGCCGTCCTTCATCTGGCTGCTGGCATTCCGATTCATACTCGGCTTCGGTGTAGGAGGGGACTACCCCATGTCCGCTGTCCTCATGGGAGAGTTCTCAAATACAAAGAGTAGAGGAAAGCTAGTTGGACTTGTCTTTGCGATGCAAGCAATAGGAACCATCTCCGGCTACGTCGTTGGCCTCGCTCTGCTGTCGGCCAAGGTCAATCCGGACATCGCGTGGAGAATCATGCTTGGGCTTGGTGCGATTCCAGCTGCCGCAGTAATCTATCTCCGCCGCCAGATGCCAGAGTCTCCCCGCTTCCTTGCGAGGGTTGCTGGACGGGCATCTGAAGCCGCATCGTCAATAGCTGCCTATTCTGAGGGCGTGATCAAGATAGCCGACCCAAGCGAGCAGACGACAAAGCTATCTCTTGGACGATTTCTCTCCACCCCTACCTACCTGCTCTACCTACTGGGTACAGCAGGGTCTTGGTTCGTTTTCGACTACGCGTACTACGGAAACTCAATTTCAGCACCAATGATTGTCACCAGCGTCCTTGGATCTTCCGGATCAAAGGTGCTAACGGAAGCCATCGCATTGCAGCTGATCGTCTTCGCGGTCGCCGCAGTGCCTGGGTACTACTTGGCAGCCTTCTTTATGGATCGGATCGGACACAAAAGGCTTCAGCTGATCGGCTTCGTATTCATGGGTCTGGCGTTTCTCCTCATTGGAGTCATTCCTAATGTCACCACCTTCGTTCTGCCGTTCATGCTCCTTTTCGGACTGAGCTACTTCTTTGCTGAGTTCGGACCTAACACAACGACTTTCGTGCTCTCAGGCGAGGTATACCCAACCGGCGCAAGATCAACAGGACATGGCATCTCAGCCGGGGTCGCGAAGTTTGGAGCTTTCCTCGGCGTCTACATCTTCCCGATTCTCAAGAGCCATCTTGGAGTTGGCGGAGCACTCGAATTCTCCTTCGGAATGTCGGTCCTCGGCTTCCTGGTCACTTTGGTGCTTCCGGAGCCAGCGCGGCGCTCTTTGGACGAATCATCACGCGAACTTGAGCTCGCCGCGACAAAGACACCCTCTTTGGCAAGATCTGCGGCACACTAGCCAACGCTCGTTTCGACTTCCAGCTGGCCTCGCATCCCATGGGGCCAGCTGGCCCATTTAAGGACTTGGACTACAGGACAGTCGTGTCCATTGCTTGGTCTAGGAACAAGGAATCGAGAAGCCTAGGCAAGGCCTGGTGCACAATTGAATGCACAGATCTGATGCATCCAAATTTCGAGAAAATTAAGAAAGTGTCGAAGGGGGGACTTGAACCCCCACGCCCTTACGGGCACTAGCCCCTCAAGCTAGCGCGTCTGCCTATTCCGCCACTTCGACTTCACAGTCTCAAATGAGATTATTTGAAAGCAAAAACAACTTAGCTGAAGTCGCAGCGACTTCATGCCACTATCCATTGTATCTCCTCGATCTCATTTCTGAGGTATGTAGCTCCAGGCACTGCTGTTCCAAAACACGGTTGACGAGCTAGTACTGTTGGCAATGAAGTTATAGCCAACGTTATATGCCAGGACATTTGGAACCGAGTACAGGGGAATTGAGGGGAGGTCCTTCCATATCAGCTGATCAAGCTGATTGTAGATCTTCGCAGATGTCGCCGGGTCAAGCTCTGTATAAGCTTTGCTGATCAAGGTGTCAGCTAGCTTGCTTGAATAGTGCATGTAGTTGTCGTTCGATTGTGTGCCGGATGACTGATAGCGGCTCACGTGAAAGGTCGCGTTGGGGGAAGCTGACTCTTCGGCTATCGCCATGTCGAAGTTCCCTTTGCTCAGCACTGAGGAATCCAGCACCCCGGAAGGATAGTTGTCAGGATTGACGACGATCCCAACGGCTGACAGCTCTTCGGTGATCATCTCTTCCACGTAGAGTAGCTGGCTGCTAGAACTATCAACTGACATAGTCAGCACCAGTGGGCGACCATCCTTGGTCATGATTCCTTTTGAAGAACGGGTGTAACCATCAGCCAGAAGCACGTCCACGGCTTTAGCAGGGTTGGAGGTAAGATATCCGCTACCATCATTTTGATACTGAGGTTCGCCTGGAGCGTAGATGTTATTGCCTGCAGGTGTGGCACTCGAATCGTAGCTACCCAGTGCTGACTGCACTATCGCCTTTCTGTCAATAGCCAATGCAATTGCCTCACGCACCTGGGGATCCGAGAGAGGGCTCTTAGAAAGATTGAAAAGAAGTTCTAGTATCGAATGTGAGGGCACCAAGCTAGTGGATACATTCTTGAGTGCCTTCAAGTTGGAATAAAGCAAATCGGTTGCTCGTGCATCCACCAGATTCAAAGACCCGTTGGCAAACTGAGCTGGGTAGTCGTTCGGATTTGGGTCGTCGAGAAACACAAGTTCAGGAATCACCGCTGGCTTCGCCCAGTAATGGGGGTTTCTGGTGAGCTTGATCTCTTTTCCGGGAATCACCTCTGAAATCTGGTAGGGGCCACCCGAAACCTCAACAGTCGGCGATGCAATCTCAAATCCAGAGTTCCACCCAATCCGCTGGGCTATATGCGCCGGAACGAGGGGGTTGAAGAGCGACTCCCATTCTGAAAAGTATTTCTTGAATATCACGGTGACGGTCTTGCCGCCGTTGGAAGCCGTCATGGACTTGATGTCACCATAGCCCACCGTCGAATTTGCAAGATATTGCGAGCCTGATGCTTCTAGAAAATTGCGATCTCCCAACTGCGCTTTCCAGTTGAAGATAAAATCTGACGCGGAGATCGGAACCCCGTCGCTCCAGACTGCTTTCGGATTTATCTTGTATACAATCTTTTCGGGATTGGTCGAAACGAGTTCCGCGGACGTCATCAGTGCGGAGTTCAAAACGGGAAGATACTTCGAATTTTCGTAAAACACCGAGGGCCAAACGTTGACCATCACTTCCCGCGTAATGCTTTGGTCTCCAGCGGGCGTATTTGGATTGAAATTTTGAGGCAGAAAAGGAGCCGCAAAGGTCAGCTTCAATGCGCGAGGTGGAACTGTCGTCGTCGTTGAGGAAGTCGTAGTACTGGCCAGAGCTGCCCTGCTCGCCGTTCCGCATGAAACCAGCAATAGAGGTAGCAGAAAGATGGAAACTAGGCGCGCATACTTATGCCTAGTGCAAGGCGCATTTCGGATCACAGCTCGTGCCTGCTGCACGCTGTTAGAGCCGCATTCCCAACGCAATTGACGTGAACGCAAATACCACGACCAGCACGATCGTGATCCGGTCGAGGTTGCGCTCGACCACCGTTGACCCAGCTGCAGCGGAACCTACGCTCCCACCGAACATATCCGATAGTCCGCCACCCCTCCCGGAGTGAAGCAAGACGAAAATCACTAGACCAATTGAGGCTATTAGTTGGATGACAATCAACGCAGCTGTCAACATTTACCCTTACTGCCTTTCCGCACCGTACAAGCCTGACCATGCTGCATAGACCCACAACAGCCTTTGAGCAACATGAACTATGCCTGGATAATCCTAGCGAAGGAATCTGGATCCAGGGCAGCAGTGCCTACAAGAAGCCCGTCAATGTCATCGAGCTCCATGAACTCGGCAGCGTTAGTGGGATTCACCGAGCCGCCATATTGAATCCGAACCTTTCTGGCCACCTCGTTTCCCCAAAAGGAGTCGAACACGTTCCTGATGATCGAGGCTCCAGCCTGCGCATCGCTTGGCTTGGCGCTCACCCCAGTTCCGATAGCCCAAATCGGCTCATACGCAACGACACATCTCTCAGCGAGTTCTGGTGCGAGAAATGAGAGCGCGGCTTCGACTTGCGACCTCAGTCGTGCTTCCGTCGACCCTTGCTCTCGCTCTTGCAAGGTCTCGCCAACACAAACAATTGGGGTCATCTGCGAGCGGAAAACGGCCTCCACCTTTGCCCTGACGATCTCATCTGTCTCACAAAAGTACTGACGCCGCTCGGAATGACCGATGATGACGTGAGACACATTCAACTTGGCGAGCATTGGGGCCGAAATCTCGCCCGTGAAAGCCCCTGAAGGCTCAAAGTGGCAGTTTTGAGCACCGAGGCGGAACCGCATCTGATCCGAATCGATGAGCAGCTGGAGTGGCCGAAGATCGGTAAAGGGAGGATGTATTGATATCTCGACGTATGAATAGTCCGCTGGCCTCAGCAGGAAGCTAAGTTTCTGCACCGCCTGAATTGCCTCCAAATGATTGAGATTCATCTTCCAGTTGGCGCTTATTAGCCGGTATCGCCCTGTGCGTGGGTTAGGCCTCAGCTCCATATCGTTTCTTCCCTTAGCCATGACAAGTCCTAGATTCTCCTGGGCTGAAGGCCAGCCGTCCTACTCTCCATCGAAACCTACGCCTGCGACGGTGACTCCCTTAGAGCCTTCAAGCCAGGCAAATCTCCATTCTCGAGGAACTCAAGGGACGCTCCACCTCCAGTGGAAAGGTGAGAAATCCGATCGGCCAAACCCATTTGCTCAAGTGCTGCTGCACTGTCTCCGCCGCCCACCACAGAAAAGCCGCCGAAATTGGCTACCGCAGTCGCCACCGCTTGGGTGCCTGCAGAAAACCTTGGATCTTCACAGACTCCAAGAGGGCCGTTCCATAGAACTGTTTTTGCACTGGCGATGATCTCATCGAAAACTTTTACCGAATCGGGTCCAACATCTAGACCCTTCCATCCGTCGGGGATGTCTCCACCGAATACCCGTGAAGACCCCGTCCTTTCTTCGCGGCCAAACCTGCCATCGGAGTCAAGAGCCACGTAGTCAATCGGAAGAACAATCTTGTCGCTAGACACCATCAGCTCTTTGCACATCTCAAACTGATCAGGTTCGACAAGAGAGTTGCCAACGCTGTGACCCGCAGCAGCGAGAAACGTGAACGCCATCCCTCCGCCAACGATCATTTTGTCTACCTTGTCCAATAGCGCCTGTATCAGTCCCATCTTGTCAGAGACCTTTGAGCCTCCCATTATTCCCACAAAAGGTCTAGCTGGAGCCTCGAGAAGAGAAGAAAGCACCTCAGCCTCCTTGGCCATCAGCCTGCCAGCCGCCGATCTGAGATATTTGGGTGGGCCGACAATCGAGGCATGGTTCCGATGAGCTGCGCCAAAGGCATCATCCACATAGAGGTCAACCCCTTTGATTAGCTCCCTCACATATGCTTCGTCGTTATCTTCCTCTCCCTTTGAGAAGCGAAGATTTTCCATGACTTCCACATCGGGCAGGATCTCGTGCAATCGCTTGGCCATAGGTGCAATTGTGAGGTCGGGATCATATTTGCCATGGGGTCGTCCAATATGAGAGCATGCTATGACTCGGGCACCGCGATCGACAAGCCACTTGAGCGTAGGAATGGACGAGCGAATCCGAAAATCATCGACTATCTCGAGTTCACCCGTATTGTTTCTAGTCACTGGAACGTTGAAGTCACATCGGACAAGCACTGTCTTGCCCTTGACATCTCCAAGGTCCTCGAGTTGGGGAATATACATCTATTACCTACCAGCCCTGTCCTAGCCAAAAGCTCCTCAGAAGTGAACTTCGTCCACTCATTTCCGTGTCCCAACCAACTTCGCCAGGTCGACGAGCCGGTTGGAGTATCCCCATTCATTGTCGTACCAACCAAACACCTTTACAAGGGTCGAACCATTTTCCAGATCCATCGCCATGGTTAGAAGCGAGTCAAAGGTGCACGATGCAGGCGAACCGACGATGTCGGACGAGACGAGTGGCGCTTCAGAATACTCCAGCACGCTAGCCAGCTTGCCAGTTCCCGAAGCATTCTTGAAGGCAAGGTTGATATCTGAAACCGTCACAGCTCCGTTAATGATGACAGTTGCATCAGTGATTGATCCATCTTGGACCGGAACCCTCAGGGAGGTCCCGTCGAGGTGGCCTTTCAAACTTGGCAGAACTAGTCCCGTAGCCTTCGCCGCACCGGTAGACGATGGCACTATATTCACTGCAGCTGCCCGCGCCCTTCTGAGGTCCTTGTGAGCCAAGTCGAGAAGGTTTTGGTCGTTGGTGTAGGCATGCACGGTCGTCATCAATCCCTTGCGAATGCCGAAAGCATCGTCCAAAACCTTCATCATCGGCACGAAACAGTTTGTTGTGCAAGAAGCGTTTGAAATGACGTTGTGCTTTTCTGGATCGTACGAGTCGTCATTGACACCGACCACAAAAGTCTCATCCACGTTTGTTGCAGGTGCGGAAATAATCACCTTTCTTGCGCCCGCCTCTATATGGTTAGCGGCTGCCTTTCCGTCGGTGAAAATTCCCGTTGATTCAATTACGACATCGACATCGAGGTCTCTCCAAGGCAAGGCTTTGGGGTCGCGCTCTGAGTACACCCTCAGAAGCTCTTCCCCCACCATTATCCCCTCATCGACCACACTCACCTTGGCCCCAAGGCGACCGAGCGTTGAATCGTAAGCCAGAAGATGCGCATTGGTAGCCACAGAGGTCAGATCGTTCACTGCAACTATGTCGATGTCAGCCCCAGACGCCTTCACGGCCCTGAAAAAGTTCCTTCCAATTCGACCAAAACCGTTAATTCCAACCCTGAGGGTCATATCTCCTCCACAGTGAAAGGTCTCTACTACAGCTCCGATAAATACAAACCCAGAAAATCCACCGCGCTTTAATCTCGCTAAAGCCTACATCAATTGTCCAGAACTCGGCCGCTTAGTCGAAATCAAGACAAAAGACGGCCCAGTGTTATTCGACAAAGGCATTTGCCAGTCGTTCAGGGTCATGAACACGGCCAGACCCGTCAGCCAGAGGACGCATCAAAAGCTCTGCACCCACGCTTTCGCAAAGCTCCTTTGAGTTTCCAAGTTCCATATAAGAATTATCGGCCAAAATCAAGTCAGGCACAAACCCATGTCTCAGGAGGGCCCGAATATGCGCCGCAATATCGAAGCCATAGGTCTCGAATTGCTGAGGTCTGAGATTGACGACGTAGATCTTACGCGCCGTACTGGCTGCGACCGCTTCTCGGATCTTCGGCACACAAAGTACCGCTAGAACGGATGTAAACAATGAACCCGGACCTGCCACAATCGTTTTTGCGGAGCCAATCGCCTCCATGACAGCATCTGGAACGGGAGGATTCTCCGGAACCGTGAACACGTTTTCAATTCCCATTGTGTGCATCACGTTGACTTGGCCAAAGATCTCGTGCCCCTGAGCTCTGGCGCCAAGAGTTATCGGCTCCGTTGACGACGGAAGCAGGGACCCTTTCACTCCAATAAGTTGCTGGGCCAGCCTGATTGCATCACTGAAATCACCCGTGACCTCGGTGAGGCCGGCGATAATGAGATTGCCAAGACTGTGGCCAGTCAACTCTCCGGTATGAAAACGGTAGTCAAAGACCGCTGTCCACACTGATTCGGATTCAGCCAAAGCAACTAGACACTTCCTGACATCTCCTGGAGGCTCCAAACCAAAGTCTGCCCTGATTCTTCCGCTCGAGCCACCATCGTCTGCCACCGACACAATGCCAACTGGACAGGCGCCGGCGATGACGAGGGAGCGTAACGATGACGCCAAGCCGTGGCCACCACCTATTGCGACTACTGGAGCCCCACTCTCAAGTAGCGCCATTCTTACCTCGAAATATCTCTGTGGTTGACTCTTGGATCGAAGCCTCGCTTCCGAAATACCGACAGCAGCTCCTCTGCAATAACCACCGAGCGATGCTTCCCGCCAGTACAGCCGATTGCGATATTCAAATACGACTTCCCTTCTCTCTCGAAAGCCGGCAAGAGGAACTCGAATAAATCGTCTAGCTTATCCAAGAATTCGATGGACTCTACCTGTGACATTACGTAATCCCTCACCGCCTTGTTCAAGCCAGTGTGAGGTCGGAGCTCGGGGATCCAATGCGGATTCGGGAGAAATCGCACATCAAAGATCACGTCGACGTCCCTCGGGATTCCATATTTATATCCAAACGAGACAACCGAGATCCTCATGATGGGGTCCAGTTCGGCAGACTCGAAGAGGCCGATTATTCTGTCGCGAAGCTCATGGACATTCAAGTCGGATGTATCAATGACTATGTCTGCCTGATCCTTCAACGAGGCCAACATTTCACGTTCTCGCCTGATGTCCTCAGCCAGACCCGCTCCACCCAGTGGGTGCCGCCGTCGAGTCCCCTCATAACGTTGAATCAGGACCTCGTCGGAAGAGTCCAAAAATAGCACCCTGACACGAGCGCCTGAAGAAATAAGGGCCTCGAGTTCCGGCTCAAGTTCTGCGATATAGTCCGAGCCTCCTCTTCCAATGACTAGCACCACTCGTTCTGTTTCGGAGCCGGGACGGTTCACAAGCTCTGTCACCTTCGAGATCAGTGCCGGGGGCATGTTGTCGATCACAAACCAGTTCAGGTCCTCGAACACAGCAGCCGCGTTCGACCTTCCGGCGCCGCTCATGCCAGCCACGATTACGAATTCGCTCATCTGACCACTCCCTATGACCTCGCTTTGAAGTTACGGCAAACCTAAGTCCTTTTCAGGCTTTGTTCAGTCTCAAAAAGAGGAGTCTTGGAATCGTAGCAGCTTCGTAATACTCTGGTGCTTTTTCGAGGAAACCTTTCGGCGGAGGAGGCTCCTCCATTCGAGTCAGCACCAGGGAGTTTTCTGCAAGAAGATTCAGGTAATTCCCCAGGGGCCTATGGATGAAAGGGATGTAAACGTCCTTTTCCACTTCCTCTACAGTTCGCTCTTCAACCAAGTAGCGCCCGATGCGCCAGTACTGCTCGCCAATGATGTGATCGTCTATCCATCCAGAATTTGGCGTCTGCAATAATGGGTGGTTCAGGAAGAACAGAAAGGTGCCGTTCGATCTCAGAACCCTTGCTACTTCTGCAATAGCACCGGGAAGGTCCGCAATATGTTCGAAGACCAAACACGCAACAACGGTATCGAATGAACCGTCGGCAAAGGGGATGTGCGACGCTTCGGCTTTGACATAGTCGATATCAGGTGCGCGTCTTCCCGCCTCTTCAATCTGCTCCCACGTAGGATCTATCCCGGCAATGTACTCGACACCGGCGATGTGAGCGGCCACGCGAGTGAGCTGCCCTTCGCCTGTTCCGATGTCCAAAATCCTACATGAACCAGCAAGATGCTCCCGAAGCATGGGGATTATCTGCTCCTCGTATTCTGGATCGGCGCCGAGCGTGAAACCAGTCTGCCACCAGCTGGCGTTATTCTCCCATAACTCAGACGCAATAGCATCGAACTCGTCATCAAGTGGCGAACGGTAATCGTCATTCATCAACTACGAGGCTAAACGGCTTCTTAGTTAACCTTGCCTCGAAATGGCGTGAAGAGCATCGTAGAGGTTTCGACCAACTGAACTTGGCAGCCAACCTATGCCCTCAAGCTCTTCCACCGAAGCAGCCCTCAGCCGCTTCACGCTGCCATACTGGCGCAACAGCCTCTTCAGCCTCGCCGGTCCTATTCCCTCAACCGACTCTAAGACCGAAACAGTCATGCTCTTGCTCCTTAGGCCCCTATGGTAGGTTATGGCAAAGCGATGCGCTTCATCCCGAAGCTGCTGAAGCAGATACAGCGCGTCGGAACCCCTAGGAATTCTCACAGGCTCTGCCTGCCCCGGCACGTATACCTCCTCGAACTGCTTGGCAAGGGATATAAGAGCCACTTGTCCTCGGTAACCCGAGTCAGCCAAAGCCCTCTCGGCCATTCCAAGCTGGCCTTTGCCACCGTCCACCACTATCAGTGACGGGGGGTAAGAGAACCTTTTTGCCATTCCAGCATGGTCAGGGCCAGCTTCAAATTGCACAAGACTCGAGAGCCTCCGCAACAACACTTCATACATGGCTGCATAGTCATCATTGTGCCCAACGTTCACCTTGAACCGCCGGTAGTCTGACTTCTTCAGCATGCCGTCTTCCATCACAACCATCGAACCCACGTAGTTGCTGCCCTGAAGATGGCTCATGTCGTAGCATTCGATTCTCAAAAGTGAAACTGAAAGGCCTAATTCCTCCGACAGTGAACGCAAAGCCCTCGCCCGCGCGTTGTGATCAGTTGCCCTTGACATGCGGTTCCGTTTGAACTCTATTGCAGCGTTATTTTCAACCGTCTCCATCAGGGCACGCTTCTCTCCCCTCGAAACAACCTTGATATGAACCGCCGACCCTCGCAGGCCTTCCAGCCAGCGCTCCAAGATTCGCGTGTCTGGCGGCAATGCAGGAACGATCACCTCCAACGGGATGTCAAGTGGAGTTTCTGAATAATATCGTTCGAGCACTTGGCCCAAAAGGGGGCCCGTTTCTAAGTCCTCAACCTTGTCCACCAAGATACCCTTACGTCCAACAACCCTCCCTTTGCGGACAAAGAAGATCTGTACTGCAGCCTCGATCTCATCCTGGAAGAGTCCAAAGACATCTGCGTTGAAAGATTCGCCCCCAACCATCTGCTGTTTTTCGATTGCCTTCTCGATCAGCGCCAACCTGTCACGAATCTGTGCAGCTTGCTCGAAGTTCAGCTCCCCTGCCGCCCTCACCATCTCCTCTTTGGCTTTGGTGACAAATTCTTTCGTATCCCCTTTGAGAAACCGCCCCATGTCGGAAACGAGCTTGTTGTAGTGCTCGGGCGTGACGGCACCTATACACGGCCCACTACACCGGCCGATGTGGTATAGCAAACATGGCTTCCCAAGCCTCTCGTGCCTTCCAAACTGACTGTCCGAACAAGTGCGGACCGGAAATGTTCTCAAAATAAGATCTAGGATCTCCCTTATGGCGGCCTGATGGGGATATGGTCCGTAATAGCGAGCCCCCTTCTTTCTCTGCCCTCTCATTATTCCTGCCCTTGGCCACTGGTGGTCGGACGTTATAGCGAGAAAGGGATAGCTCTTGTCATCAGACATTCTCACATTGAATCGAGGATGAAATCTCTGGATCAGGTTGTGCTCGAGGATCAAGGCTTCAACTTCGTTATTGACAACTATCCACTCAACGGACTCCGCTTCGGAGACCATCGCCGCTGTTCGCGGGTGAAGGTTTCGGATGGGCTGGAAATAGCTCGCCAACCTGTTCCTAAGAGATGTTGCCTTTCCGACATAGATTACCCTGCCGTCACCATCTTTGAACTGGTACGAGCCAGGCTCATTGGGAATCTGTGAAGGTGCGATACGCTTGATCACTTTATCTTTTTTTCACACCACGCCTTAGAGCTATCCGCTTACTTGAGAACCTTGTTGAGGAAAGCTCCAGTGTAGCTAACCTCCGAGTTGGCTACTTCTTCTGGGGTTCCCGTTGCGATAACCGTTCCACCCCGATCTCCACCTTCCGGCCCCAGATCAATTACGTAGTCTGCAGTTTTTATGACATCCAGGTTGTGCTCGATAACCAAGACGGTATTCCCCGCGTCCACGAGCTTTTCAAGGACGGATAGCAGCTTCTTGATATCTTCGAAATGCAGCCCGGTCGTTGGTTCATCGAGGATATACATTGTGTGGCCAGTAGGGCGTTTGGCCAACTCTGAAGCAAGCTTGACCCTTTGAGCCTCGCCTCCCGAGAGTGTCGGAGCCGCTTGACCCAGTCGAATATACCCGAGCCCTACTTCGACAAGGGTCGAAAGGTAGCGAGCTATTGAGGACTGATTCGAAAAGAACTCCAACGCCTCCGAAGCAGACATATTCAGCACATCCGAAATATTCTTTCCCTTGAATGCGACTTCAAGCGTATCCCTGTTATATCGTGACCCTTTGCACGCTTCACAAGGAACGTAAACGTCCGGAAGGAAGTTCATCTCGATCTTTAGCGTGCCATCTCCTGAACATCCTTCGCAACGCCCACCTTTTACATTGAACGAGAACCGTCCAGGTTGATAGCCCCTCACCTTGGCCTCGGGCGTCTGTGCAAACAGTCGGCGAATATGGTCGAATGCACCTGTATATGTAGCTGCATTGGACCTGGGGGTTCTACCTATGGGGGACTGGTCTATGTTTACAACCTTGTCGATCTTCTCGGCGCCCATAATCTCATCATGGAGTCCAGGGACGACCTTGGAACCGTACACCTTTTTCATCAGCGCCTTCAGCAAGATCTCATTGACTAGAGAAGACTTGCCAGATCCAGACACCCCGGTCACTACAACGAAGGCACCTAATGGGACGTCGATGTCGATTCCCTTTAGATTGTTCTGGCGGGCATTCTTCACCATTATCCAGCCTGATGACAACTCACGCCTTCTCTTGGGAACGTCGATCGACCTTCTACCACCTAAGTAGGCTCCGCTTATCGAACGCGGCTCGTTCACCAGATCTTCGACGGAACCCGCGGCAACGACTTCGCCGCCATGCTCTCCAGCCCCAGGTCCAATGTCGATTATGTAGTCAGCAGCCCTGATTGTTTCCTCATCGTGCTCCACCACGATGACTGTGTTATCCAAGCGCTTCAGCTTGACCAATGTCTCGATCAATCGGTGATTGTCTCGCTGATGCAAACCTATTGAGGGCTCATCCAAGACATAGAGCACTCCTGTCAATCCCGATCCGATCTGAGAGGCAAGGCGTATTCGTTGAGCCTCTCCCCCAGAGAGGGTGGCCGCAGCACGCGCAAGAGTCAAGTAGTCCAGTCCTACATCTAGCAGAAAATCCAGTCTCGCAAGGATCTCGCGTAGAACGGGTGCGGCAATGAGCCTTTCACGCTCACCCAGAAGGAGCTGACCGAGGCTTTCCCTCGTCGACCTGATCGACATCGAGCAGAGCTCATAGATACTCAAATCGCCGATCGTCACGGCAAGAAACTCCGGCTTCAAGCGTGCTCCGTGACAGCTATGGCAGGGAGCCTGGCGCATGTAGCCTTCGACTGCCTCTCTTTGATAGTCACTGTCTGCTTCAGCATGCCTCCTTTGCAGATACGCAACAACTCCTTCGTAGTTGAAATTGATCTTCCGGCTCGCCCCAAACCGATTGGTGTATCGGACGGTGACCGGTCCCCCTGAGTGACCGTAAAGAATCAGGTTCTGCACATCCTCGGGAAGGTTCTTCCAAGGCACATTGAGCGAGAATCCATATTGCTCAGCGAGGGCTGACAAAAGCCGCCTGAAATAATTCGACCTGGCTGACGCCCACGGGGCTATCGCATCTTGGACAAGGGCAAGATTTGGATTGGGAACAACCAGTTCTGGATCGACTTCAAACCTTGTTCCAAGACCCGAGCAACTGGTGCAGGCTCCATAGGGCGAGTTGAAGGAGAAGTCTCGCGGTTCCAGCTCCTCAAACGAAATGCCACACCTTACACATGCAAGACTCTCTGAAAACGCGACCAGCTGCTCGTCCTCTGAGATGTCAGATTTGTGAACGAGGACTTCAACGACTCCTTCGGCAATGCCGAGCGCAGCCTCTATCGAGTCGGTCAAGCGCCTCTCTATCCCTTCTCGCCTAACAAGCCGGTCAATCACGACCTCGATTGTGTGGGCTTCATAGCGTCCAAGATCTATTCCCGCTCTCTCCGAGAGCTCGTAGCTGTTTCCATCAATTCGAACTCTTGCGTAGCCCTTCTTTGCCAGGTCGTCGAGGAGGCCTTGATACTCGCCTTTCCTGCCGCGCACCACGGGCGCAAGCACACTGAATCGCGCTCCTTCCGGAAGCTCCATGACGGTATCGACAATCTGTGAAGGGCTTTGCCTTGCAACAGGGTCTCCGCAGCTTGGGCAGTGAGGCTGACCGACCCTTGCGTACAACAGTCGCAAATAGTCATATATCTCAGTAATAGTCCCGACCGTTGACCGTGGGTTATGCGATGACGATTTCTGATCTATGGAAATTGCGGGAGACAAACCCTCGATGAAATCCACATCTGGCTTGTCCATTTGGCCGAGGAATTGGCGCGCATAAGCCGAGAGGGACTCGACATAGCGTCTCTGGCCTTCTGCGAAGATCGTATCGAAGGCAAGCGAAGACTTGCCCGAACCCGACAAGCCCGTGATGACGACAAAGCTGTTTCTCGGCATCTCTACTGAGATGTCTTTGAGGTTGTGCTCTCTCGCCCCTTTGACTATTAGTTTATCTGCCACAGTACTTTAAAGTTTAAGGCTACCGGCTGCATGATTCATATCGACACGGATCAGACAAACAGCACGCCCGGATTCAACACTGAAGCAGGGTCCAACGCACTCTTGACACTCTTCATAGACTCGATATCGTCTTGGGATCTGGTGAGAGCGAGCTCGTTGACCTTTGCCCTTCCGATGCCATGTTCGGCAGAGATGGAGCCGCCGTAGGTAGAAACCATCTTGTAGATGCGGTGTTCAATCCCGGTATCGCCTTCAGCAACATCCAACAAATTCACGTGTATGTTCCCATCACCGAGGTGCCCAAATAAAATTGGCTTGACTTGTTGGTAATCGTTTTCCAGTAAGTGAGTCAGGTCATCAACAAAAGCTGGAATTGCCCTGATTGGAATAGAAACATCCAGCTTGCGAGCCACACCTTTTCGGCTGATGGCAAGGGTATGACTCTCACGCCAGTACCACAAGCCGTCTGCCGCAGAGTCACCCGCCATGACGGCATCGACAACGTCTTCCAGGGAGTCGAGAAAATATGCCAGCTTTTCCATTTGATCGTCTTCACCTGCCGCCTCTACCAGAAGTGAAATTGAGGGGATATTATTGAAAGGCCATGGCGCACCATCGAGGTTGGAGACAAGCTCGATGCCATTGCTTGTCATGAACTCCATTGCCGAGAGTCCCCCAAGTCGCCTTCGGGCTTCCGTCATGACCGCCAGGGCCGCCGACAAAGTGTGCAAAGCCACCAGCGCGACTGCTCTATGGCGAGGCACCGACACCAGCTTCAAGGTCAATTGCGTTATCACACCCAGCGTCCCCTCAGATCCGCACAGGATAGACGGCCAGTCAAACCCGCTGTTATCCTTTTCCAGACCTTCCATCCGGCTGATAAGTCTTCCGTTGCCCAGCACCGCTTCTATGCCCAGGACCTGGCGTCGCATTCCTCCATATCGGATCACGTGAATGCCACCTGCATTCGTAGCTACCATTCCCCCGACGGTTGCACTGTCGCGTGATGCGAGATCTACCCCAAGTTTCAACCCCGCTTTTTGCGCTTCAGCGTTCAGGGCGCTCAGCGTGACGCCTGCCCCAACCTTCGCAAGTTGAAGATCGTGGTCAAGTTCAATCCCGCTTAGCAACTTGGTAGATAATATGATCGCCTTTTTCACCGGAGTTGCTCCACCCACCAAACCGGTATTTCCTCCTTGAGCCACGAGAGGGACATCGAAGCGCTTTGCTAGATCTACAGTGTCTCTGACCTGTTTCGAATTGACCGGTCTGACCACGCAGAACGCTTCACCTCTGAAACGACCGGTCCAGTCCGTAAGGTAGCTCGAAACTATGTCATGGTCAGTTACCACAGACTTTTCGCCGATGGTCTCAGCGAGCGCTGTGACAATATCCGTCAAGCTGACCTCCATTCTGGCTGGGGTAACAAAGTGGTTCAAGCCCGAAGCTCGTATTTCATTCCTGAGAGGGTTAGGGCATCAGTAGGGTGAATGATGGCACCCTCAGTAGCCGACGCATGAATTGTAGACACGCCGCTTCAACAAAGCCCTAGCTAAACTTGCTCCGAAGCAACGCCTTATCGATCTTACCGACGTTGGTGGTTGGAAGTGATTCAACCAGCTCGAGTTGATCAGGAAATTTGTACTTGGCAACACCAAATCCTTCCATAGCTGACCGCACCTCCGCCAAAGTCAGATTCGATGCACCATTTTTCATGACGACCACTGCGCATGTTCGCTCTCCCAGATTCTTATCAGGAATGGCTATGGCCGCGACTTGAGCAACTGACGGCAAACGGTATAGAAGATTTTCCACCTCCTCGGCGCTCACCTTCTCTCCAGCACGATTGATGAGGTCCTTGGTCCGCCCCTCTACCACCAGATTTCCGCTCGAATGCCAGCGCACCACATCTCCGGTGCGATACCAGCCCTCGGCCGTAAATGACCTGGCATTGTGCTCGGGCGCATTGAAATATCCTCTCAGGGTGTACGGCCCCCGCGTGAGAAGTTGCCCCATCTCGCCGTCCGGAACTGGCACGTCGTGATCATCGACGATCAGAACCTCATCAGCTGGGCTCATGGGCTTGCCCTGCGTCTCGCAAATTACCTCCTCAGAGGCATCCAGGCTCGTATAGTTGATTAAGCCTTCAGCCATTCCGAATACCTGCTGCAGAGTGCAACCAAGCACGGGACGTACCCTACTCGCCAGTTCCGGAGCCATTCGCGCTCCGCCAACCTGGATTATTTCGAGACTTGAAAGATCATAGTGCGGCTTCTGAATCTTGGCCTCCAGCCATCTTTGTGCGACAGCTGGAACAGCAGAAGCCACAGTAACCCTTTCTTTTCCAATCAGATTCAAACAATTTTCAGGTTCTGGACTTCTTGCCATGACTACCCTTCCGCCTGCATAGAGAACACCTAGCAATCCGGGGCACGCCAAGGGGAAGTTGTGCGAAGCAGGGAGCGAGACGAGATATACCGTGCGCTCATCAAAACCGCATACTTCTGCACTCTGGCGAAAGTTGTATCCATAGTCATCATGGGATCTTGGAATCAACTTCGGCAGCCCGGTAGTCCCGCCAGAAAGCAGGAACAACGCCACCGAATCGGAACACGGCCCCATCTCATCAAGTCGATGGCGGACACCGTTTACGTCACGAGGCGAAACAATTAGTTTTCCAAGGTCAACCGAACCTGTTCTTACATTCTCGCCCAACACGAAGACATCCTGGACTGCATTCGAGCCTCTTGCAATTTCTCGTGCCATGCCTTGATGGTCAAAGCCCTTTATCTCGTCAGCCACCGCTATGGCTCTAGCACCGGAGTGTTCAACGAAATAGCTGACCTCATGGCTACGATGGCCAGGGAGAGCCATGATCGGGATAACGCCTATCCTTGCGCATGCAAACAGCAGCACGACAAACTCCCAGCAGTTGGGGAGCTGGACGACCATGCAGTCCCCAGATCGATAACCGCGCTCTGCCAAGCCTAGGGCAAGTCCGTCAGAAAGGGCCGCCAACTGCTGGTAGGACAGACGCCTCTCACCATCTGTGAGAGCTTCTTTCTCTCCAAAAAGCTCTGCAGATCTCCAGAGGTAATGGCCCAAAGCCATTCCGTTCCAGTAACCTTGCTCACGATATCTCTTTGCGAGCTCATCTGGCCACGCAACCAAGCCTTCTGCAATGCCCATAGTTTGATTTCCTCCCAGAACAACTAAACAACACTTCTGCTCTGCAGACAAAATCGAGCTGGTGTCAGGGCTCGGTCGGCCATTGAGAGGCTTCGGTGAAAGCTGGACCTTTGCGACCGCCGACAAAGTCAGCTCGTCCCGAAAGCACGGTAGTTAAGGCAGCGTCGATGTCAAGCTCATCTTCTATAACCAAAGAAGGAACATTGGCGGATAGTCGCGCCCGCTCTGACAAAAGGGCCCTCTCTAAGACGGTTCCGCCGCTTATGCCAACCAAGGCTGGCTTGCGGCGCAACACTTGATCGAGTCGTCCCCTCGCCGATTCATATCCAGAAAACGACGAAGGAATTGAAATTAGAGCTACATCATTCGATCTTGAAGCTGGAGATTCGCTCGATTCCAGAAGTAACGTCTGCCGCCCTTGCTCTGTCAGAAACTCTGCCTCAGCCAAGCCTGCCGAAATCTCCCTGACCAACACCAACCGCGATACAGCAGTCATGCCAGACAGTCCCCCAGACAGTTCCATAGGAGAGTGGAGTGGATCGGCGCCATGCTTCCTTTCCCACCATCTGGCCACTTCATTTACAAACTCAGCGTCTCGCCGTCTTACACGATCCCCACTTATGGCCCTTGTGAAAAAGTGATATGCAAACTGCGCCGGCTCCATCACCCGGTAGTAGCTTCCAAAATTCTCCCACCAGGACAGGCTAGGAGCCGCAGATCCTTGAATCCCTTCGACGCTCGGCCTTCTCTGCTTTTCATACTGGTCGAGTGCCTCTTCCAGCTCCATGCCCGGACGCGAAAGCGCGAATGCCAGCGCCGCGCCATCCTCCATAGCCATTTTCGTGCCTGAACCAACCGAAAAATGCGCGGTGTGGGCGCTGTCTCCCAACAGAACCACGTTTCCTGAATGCCAAGCACGGTTTCTAACTGTCCGGAAGCTGGCCCACCTCGAATTATTCACCAAAAGATTGCAACCTTCGATCTGTTGGGAAAATACCGATTCCAGATATTCTTTGCTGCCAATGTCGCTCGGACCGGGAGGTTGTGCCACATCAAAGCGGTCCATGCCGGCGGCTGCCCAGGTCTCTTCATCGGTCTCCACGATGAAAGTTCCAGTATTTTCGTCAATCGGGTAGCCGTGAACAGCGAACACCCCATACGGCGAATTCTCGAAAAGAAATGTCAGCCCTCTGAACCGGTAGGTGGTACCAAACCAGATGAACTTAGCACTCGCCTGATGGATGGCTGGCCCAAAAGACTTCGACAACACATTTCGCACCATGGAATTTGCGCCGTCACTTCCGACGACGAGATCGAAGCCTTGCAGATCTGACAACTGCACAATGTTTTTCTGAAACCGCAAAACAACACCGACTTCTGCAGCCCTCCGGTAGAGAAGGTCTAGAAGCTGCCTTCGTGCAATTGCTGCCATTCCATTGCCGCCGCAGCGCAACACCTCCCCCTTAGCGCGAACTTCAATCTGCTCCCAGGATTGGCCTTGTTCACCAAGGCGCTCCGTCAACACAGGATCGGCATCACCTAAGTTTGAAAGCGTCGCATCCGAAAAGACCACTCCGAAACCAAAGGTGTTGTCAGGCCGGTTCCTTTCGAATACCACAATCTCATGTTCCGGTGCCAATTGCCGCAGCAATGTTGCAAAAAACACGCCCCCCGGACCACCGCCAATACACGCGACCCTCAACCTGTTTCCCCCATCAACGCTGGCCCAATGGAACGCCTGCGATTACCCACCTGAAGTCTGGCTGCGCCCAAGCTCCAATTCGGCAAGCTTGGAGCGAAAAAGCGGCTCGAGCTCATCAGGCATCGCTACCAACTTGGTCCGTGAAGTCTTGCCCAGCACAAAGGAAAGATCCGATACCGCCACCTTCAACCATTTTGCCAACAAGGCAAGGACCGTGGCATTGGCCTTCCCTGCCTCAGGAGGGCTTGTCACGCGCACCGTTATCTTCCCATGCTTCGCCACAATCTCGTTCCTGGATGATTTCGGCTGAACTTTGATCTCGATAACCAAGGTCACCTCCGCCGAAATACAGACCACGTCCCCGGTCCGGCTTCCGACGACACTCCAGAGAATTTACCGCCCAGAGCCTCGAATACGTCGGATGGGGGAAGATAGATGGGCGTCTGGTTGCCACTCGTGCTCACCCAGACTAGATATCCGTCGCTTTTTAGGATCCTGTCTACCTCATCCGGGAAAAGTAGCGTGTTTATGCAGAACAAACCGTCAACAGAGCCGGTGGGAATAGGCAGGTTCGCCCCATCGGCACGAAGTTTGAAGCCCTCTGAAGAAGCTGCACGTGCAAGCATTTCAAAGCTGATGTCAATACAGAGGAGGGAATCGAAGTAGCCCGAAAGCAAGGTGGAATACGCGCCAGTTCCGCAACCGAGCTCCAAACCGACTCCACCAGAGTTGATGCCGCCCCTCTCCAAAGCGTCCAATAACGGAAGAACGCGCGAGCTGAAGTCCTTGTCCTTCCATGTTTCCGCCATCTCGTCAAAGAGCTTCGCCACCTTTCCCGCACGCTCCAAGGTCCATCCGGTGGGTTCAAATGCTGCCTGACGGGTCACCTTACGCATCGGGTGGTCTGAATTCACGGAGCTATCCCGCAGCTCCGGCCGGTCCAAGCGCTCTAAAAACTCAATCTCGGTGCTCACACATCCCCCTAAGCTCTTTCATATTGCGCTAAGCTATCCGCGCGCATCCTTCAACTGATTCTCGAGATCCTTTATCTCATCTCTTATCCGTGCAGCATATTCAAACCTTAGATCGGCGGAGGCCTTGTACATCTCCTCCTCGAGGGTTTGAATAAGAGACACCAGCTCACTCAGTCCAAGAGCCGATACATCCAGATGACGGTCCCTTCTTCTGGACCTCTTGTCATTGTTCGGTACAACATGTTTCGACGTTCCCCTCAGGTCATTCAGAATGTCCGAGACTGCCTTGCGAATGGTCTGCGGTGATATTCCGTGCTCTCGGTTATACGCCTCCTGTATCCCTCTACGCCTTTCCGTTTCCGAGATAGCTCTTCTCATGGATTTCGTTATCTCGTCTGCATATAGGATCACGAAGCCATCCACGTTTCGCGCTGCTCTGCCAATTGTCTGGATCAGCGATGTCTCGGATCTGAGGAAACCTTCCTTGTCCGCATCCAGTATCGCGACCAACGAAACCTCTGGGAGATCCAGCCCCTCCCTCAACAGGTTGATTCCGACAAGCACATCAAACTCTCCCAGCCGCAAGTCACGAAGGATTTCAATCCGCTCCAACGTCTCAATGTTGGAGTGCAAATACCGCACTCTGAGACCTAGTTCAACCAAATACTCGGTAAGATCCTCCGACATCTTCTTCGTCAGTGTTGTGATGAGAACACGCTCTCCATGTGCCACTCTGTCGTGGATCTCAGAAACCAGGTCATCAATCTGACCCTTGGTGGGGCGAACCTGTATCTTCGGATCCATCAGTCCCGTTGGACGTATGATCTGTTCTACAACCTGCGACGATTCCGCCAGCTCGTAACCCGACGGGGTCGCAGACATGAATATGGCCTGATTGATCCTCTTGTAGAATTCGTCAAAGCGGAGTGGGCGGTTGTCAAGGGCGGATGGCAGCCTGAAGCCGTGTTCGACCAGTATCTCTTTGCGAGAACGGTCACCGGCATACTGACCGTGGATCTGCGGAACAGCCACATGGGATTCATCGATGACCAGTAGGAAGTCCTCTGGAAAGTAATCCAAAAGCGTGAACGGCGGCTCGCCCGGCTGGCGACCATCCAAATGCCTGGAATAATTCTCTATTCCATGGCAAAATCCGACTTCGCCAAGCATTTCCAAATCGAACTGAGTCCTCATCGCAAGCCTCTGGGCTTCAAGAAGCCTTCCGTTATCTTCCAGCTCCTTGAGGCGCACCCTGAGCTCATCCTGAATCGAGCTCATGGCCCTTTGAATGCTCTCATCTCCGGCAACATAGTGGGTCGCCGGAAAGATCATGAGCTCCTCGAGAACCTCGAACTGCTCGCCCGTCAGGGTATCGACCTTGACAATTCTCTCAACCTCGTCACCGAACATCTCGACTCTGAAAGCCATCTCCTCGTAAGAGGGATGAATCTCGAGGGTGTCGCCACGAACTCTGAACTTCCCCCTGATAAGGTTCACGTCATTTCGCTCGTACTGCATATCCACCAATTTCCGCAGTACCGCACGCAAGTCGTAGCTCTCGCCAACCCTAAAGTATTGGATCTTGTCCATGTACTCGGCGGGGGAACCCAGACCGTAAATGCACGACACCGAGGCGACCACGATCACGTCGCGCCTGGTAAGAAGGGCGGATGTTGCCGAGTGACGGAGCCTGTCTATCTCATCGTTTACGGTGGCATCCTTCTCGATGAAGGTGTCTGAACTCGGTATATATGCCTCGGGCTGGTAATAGTCATAATACGAGACGAAGTATTCAACCCTATTCTTGGGAAAGAAATCGCGGAATTCCGAGGCCAGCTGGGCGGCGAGAGACTTGTTGGGCGCTATCACAAGCGTCGGCTTCTGAACAGCCTCGATAGTCCAGGCAATCGTTGCGCTTTTACCCGAACCAGTGATTCCCAGAAGCGTCTGGAATTTACGCCCCTCCTTGATCCCTTCAGAAAGCCGCGCGATTGCCTGCGGCTGATCTCCGGCGGGAGCGTACGGAGCTACAACCTCGAACCTACTCACATAACCACTTTATGACTTGAATCAGAATAATTGCTTCAGAGCAGCCCACAACTTGATCACTTGCTGGTCAAGGGCCCTTTCATCATGTGAGTTGTCGATGACAAAATCCGCTTTTGCCAGCCTGAGTTCACGTGGCGCCTGGCTGGCGATGCGAGCTTTCACATCAGCTTCTGACATACCCCGTGAAGCAACGACTCTCCGCACTGCGAGCTCCTCAGGAAGATCGACAACGATCACTTTGCTTAAGCCGTAACGCTCGATGGCATTCGTCTCGAACAATAGCGGTATAACCACAATTACCGGAATATTCCCATCTTGAATGCAGAGCAAGACCTTCTCTTTGATTACCTGCTCGATCAGCGGATGGAGTATAGCGTTCAGGTCTTTTCTTTCCGAGGGATCTTCAAAGACCATCGCGGCAAGCTTCGCTCTGTCAAGCGAACCATCATCGGCCAGCACAGACCTGCCAAAGCGCTCTACAACCATCCCAAGGCCTTTAGTGCCAGGTTGGACTACCTCGCGTGCCACTAAGTCGGAATCAACGATGCAGGCGCCTAACTCTGCAAGTCTGGCCGATACTGTGCTTTTGCCGGAACCGATGCCGCCGGTAAGACCGACAATTGGAGCAAGATCGCCCTTACTCATCTCCCGATTCCGAGGAGCCATCGTCACCGTCGCTTTCCGCGACATCAGACGAAGCTTCTTCAGATTTTGAACCGGCTCCAGGAACTTCCAAGCCGTGCTCTGCGACGTACTCAGCCCAGGCCGCCTGAGCCTCTGTCTCCGGTGTGAATTCCAGCGAATAGTCAATCTGACCTATGTAGTTGCCTTCTTCGTCGTAAGCATGCTCACCAAAGGCTTCCCGGTACTCTGCCGCTACCTCACCGCCCTCGGCTGCCTGCTTGATTGAAAGCGAAATACGCCTCCGCTGAAGGTCAATGTCAATTATCTTCACCCAAAGCTCTTCTCCGGGCTGCACTACCTGCTCGGGAAGATCGACATGGTGAGCGGCCATCTCCGAGATGTGAACAAGCCCTTCGATTCCCTCTCCGACTTGAATGAACGCACCAAAAGGAACAAGCTTTGTGACGCGCCCGTACACCAGCTCACCCACCTTATGAGCGTTTGCAAATTCCTGCCATGGGTCGCTTTGGGTCGCCTTGAGAGACAGGGAGATCCTCTCCTTGTCGAGGTCAACATCCAGCACAAGCACTTGGATCTCGTCGCCAACCTGCACAACTGATGATGGATGGTCCACGTGCTTCCAGGAAAGCTCAGAAACATGGACCAGGCCATCCATTCCGCCGAGATCGACGAACACTCCAAAATTGACAACTGA
The DNA here is from genome assembly GCA_021799035.1 of Actinomycetes bacterium. Taxonomy (GTDB): domain Bacteria; phylum Actinomycetota; class Acidimicrobiia; order Acidimicrobiales; family Acidimicrobiaceae; genus SCQM01. The sequence goes on from JAJZBG010000006.1 coordinate 82,745, forward strand.
CGAAACTACGCCACGCCGAACTTCGCCAGGCTTGAGATTCTCCAAGAACTCTTCCCGCTGCTCCTTCTGGGTTTCCTCCAGCCAGGCTCGACGAGAGAGTACGACATTGTTCCGATTCTTGTCCAACTCGATGATCTTCGCTTCTACAACCTTGCCCACATAGGGTTGGAGATCGCGAACACGCCTGAGTTCGACTAGAGAGGCAGGAAGGAATCCACGCAGCCCGATATCTACAATGAGACCGCCCTTGACGACTTCGATGACTGGGCCCTTTACAACTCCGTTCGCGTTCTTGATACCCTCAATTGTTCCCCAAGCCCGCTCGTACTGAGCCCGCTTCTTGGAAAGTATCAACCGGCCTTCTTTGTCCTCCTTCTGGAGCACCAGAGCTTCCACCTCTTCGCCAAGCTGCACAACCTCGAACGGATCGATGTCATGGCGTATCGACAGCTCGCGTGCCGGTATCACTCCCTCAGACTTGAAGCCGATGTCAAGTAGAACCTCGTCCTTATCAACCTTGACCACCTTGCCAAAAACAAGATCACCGTCCTCGAATTCAACGATGGTCCCTGAGATCGCTTCATCGAGCGAGGTATCTCCTAGGTCGTCAAAGATGATCATCCGTGGAGTGTACTCCCCTTCGAGGACCGCTTCACCTGCGGTGATTCCATCGTTGTCAGGGGCGTTAGTAGTATCGGACATTTAGTTGGGTCGCTTTCTTTCCTTGCAATCTTGCTTGAGCCCTAAACCGAAGCCCAAGTACCTGCTAAACCGGCCAAAAAATCACGCCAAATCTAACAGAGTAGATTCAAAATACATTAGCGACTATTTGCCCCGAGTGATGCCAGAAATGCGATGATTTGCACGGGGTTGTCAGCAAATGCATTATTTTGCGTCAGCCCAGCTCTTTCCACTGTAAACATTAGCTTCCAAAGGCACCGATAGCGAAACGGCTGTCTCAAGGACGTGCTTCACAAGCGCCTCAATCTCCGGAACATCGCCTAAAGAGCACTCTACCAACACCTCATCATGGACTTGGAGAACTAGGTAAGCGTCAAATGCCTCGAGTTCTTTGTCAAGCTTCACAAGCGCTATCTTGAATATGTCGGCGGCCAGACCTTGGATTCCGGCATTCATAGCTTGCCTTTCCGCAGCTTCCCGCAAGCGGTAGTTGTGTGAGCTAAGCTCAGGCAAGGGACGGATCCGACCAAACTCTGTCGTTGTGTACCCATCGCGCCTAGCCTTTTCGACTGTCTCTTTCATGTAACTACTCACCCTTGGAAAAGCGGCGAAGAAAGACTTGAGAATCTCGTCAGCCTCCGGCACCGAGATGCCAAGCCTCTGCGAAAGTCCGTAAGCCTCCATTCCATACGCAAGCCCATAGGCAACCATCTTTGCCTTGTTCCTCTGTGCAGGGGTTACCTCATTAAGAGGAACACCGAAGGTGTAGCTAGCCGTCTGGCGGTGAATATCAATTCCCTTTTCAAATGCATCTATCAGGCCCTCATCCTTTGAAAGGTGGGCTATTACTCTAAGTTCAATCTGGGAATAGTCCGCGATTACCATCCTGCGCCCCTCCGGCGCAACGAACGCATTGCGGAATTTCCTGCCGTCTTCGGTTCGAATAGGAATGTTGTGCAGGTTGGGATGATCAGATGAGAGCCTGCCTGTCCTCGCGACAGTCTGGGAGAAGCTGGCATGAATGCGCCCGTCTGGGCCTATTTCAGCAAGCAAACCCTCCCCATATGTCGACCGCAGCTTCTCTACCTCCCGATAGCGCAATATTCTTTCCACAATCGGATGCGATTCGACCAGGCGCTCCAGACTCCGGGCATCAGTCGAGTAGCCAGTCTTTGTCCTTTTCTGTGGAGGCAAACCGAGCCTTTCGAACAGAACCTTCCCTAACTGCTGCGTGGAGTTGACATTGAAGGAATAGCCTGCCATTTGTTGGATTTCAGTCTGGAGTTGTCTGGACTCACTTGCAAACTCCCGCTGCAGCGTCTCCAGATACTGCCTATCGACCAGGATTCCGAGAGCCTCCATCTTGGCCAAAACAGAGATAAGCGGCTTTTCAATGTTCACATAGAGTTCATTTAGCCCTCGACTCACCAAGGCGTTCCCGATCCTGTCAATCGTTCTTGCGCCGACGTCGACTCTCAAAACCAACGTTTCCCCGAATTGGCCCTCTCCAAAGTCAAGTCCGGGCGATAAGCGCTGTGAACTCTTGATCTCTCCGAACGAGTTGCCAAGCCACTCCTTGGCAAGAGAGTCCAGTCCGTAATCCGGCGCAGTCGGATCTAGCAAGTAGCCGGCGACCGCCCCATCGATTCCAACAGAAAACAACATCTCTTGCGAGGAGTAGAGATGCCTGAGCACTTCCTTGAGGCCGACGCCGCTCACCGATCTGCAACAATTGATGACCCGGGTCCAGACCTCCCGCGCTCCCTCATCAGATGACAACAGCTCCATTGGTATGACAATGACCTTTGAGCCGTCCCTCACCTCGGCCGATGTCAGAGCAAGCGCCTCCGGGTTCGAGCGGCCCGGAGAGCCGCTCCAGATAACCTCCAAGTACGCCGAAGCTTCCGGGGCCAGAAGCGATTCCAGCGACCGCTCCAACTCGTAAAGTGATGCGACGGTCACCAACGAAAGCTCTCTGAAATGCTCGCCTTCATCTTCATCACCGGGGCCTTCAGCGAATACGGGCGCAATCGCTCGTGCTCCAAACACCGCAAGAGTCCGCTCCCATAGCCGCTTGAACTCCAAGAAGCGAAAAAGGTCCTCAGTAGCCTTTGGATCCCAAGGGCCCAACTCCAGGTCATCAAGTGAGATCTCCAGCGGAACGTCACGCACCAATGGAGTCAGCTTGACATTCAGCAATAGACGCTCACGATAATCGCTGAGCGACGAGCGCAGCTTCGGAGTCAGGGAATCGAGATGCTCCAGAATCCCTTCCACCGACCCGAACTCATTCACTAGCTTTGCTGCGGTTTTCTCGCCAATGCCTGGCACGCCGGGAATGTTGTCAGATGGATCCCCCCGCAGTGCAGCAAGCTGTGGGTAAAGCTCTGGCTTCACGCCTGTCCTACGAATTATCCCATCTGAGTCGAGCATCTCGTAGTCGCTCACACCTCGGATGTTGTAAAGCACTTGTACGAATGGATCGGCCACAAGCTGAAAGCTATCGCGGTCGCCAGTCACAACTATCGTCTGCCAACGTCTATTCTTCGCCTGTTCAGCCAATGTGGCTATTACATCGTCAGCCTCGTATCCAGACGATTCGACGATTGGTATTCCAAGACTTTCTACGATATGCCCGATGAGCGAGAGCTGTGGGTGCAGCGACTCCGGCGTCTTCTTCCGAGTCCCCTTGTAATCAGGGGAGAGCTGATCTCGAAAGGTTGGTTCGGGATGGTCGAATGCAACTGCCACATGCGTTGGCTCATGATCCTTCATGAGATTCAGCAGCATGGATGTAAACCCATATATGGCATTTGTGTACTGGCCAGAAGACGTGATCATCGTCTCTGGTAGGGCAAAGAATGCTCGAAACGCCAAAGAGAAACCATCAAGAATCAAAAGCTTGGCCACGAAAGCCATGCTACGCGATTACGGGAACAACCGTGACGCCACGAAGTCGCCGAGGCTGGCAGGCGCCACTAAACCTGAATCCACTGATCAACTCCGTCAGAGCCGGTTCCAGGCTTCAAATCAGTGGCCGCCAGTTGACTGGAGCGTAGAAATCGTCGCAAAGTGAATTCTGACCCAGACAAGGGCAGGAAGTATCAAGG
>JAJZBG010000007.1 GCA_021799035.1 Actinomycetes bacterium
CTGGGGATGCCAGACAAACCGCCAGGCTCTTGCTTCGCCTGGATGTCGAAGTCCCTCAGCTCTTGACAGGTCAAGCACGAGCCTGGCCGGTGTCAGCTGATGAGAGTCCCCGGCACCTTTGCGGTGTCGAGACTGGTGACTGGCACCCCAAGTGCCTTAGCAAGTGCTGCAAGCGATCCGTCCAGAAGGATGAGGTCTCTCATGAGCAGATCTGCTTTCCCCATCTCAAGTGGTGTGACTTCTAGCCCGAGGTCTGCCTTGGTTGACTCAACAAAGGAGGAGACTCGCACGTACGGTGCAGTGTTGGCCACGTTTGGTCGTGCAAGGCAGCTTATGGAGTAGTCGAACCTGTTTACCACGCTTGCAAGTGCTTCCGGGAAGCGTGGTGGCAATATGCGAGGCTCTCTGAGGTCTGCTAGAAACGTCCTGGAGTAGTTTCGAACGGCCGAAGCGCGGCTAATCAGCTCGTTGACTTCCAGGTTCAAGCCTCCCAATAGTGACCATTGAAGAGGTTTGACCGTGGCGATTAGAGCGTGAAATGCTGAATCAGCCTCTCGGGACCATCCGACCACTTCAGTTTCCCGTTCGGAATCCGAAAGGTATGCTGCTCCCGACTCAAGCACCTTCCTGAGGGTGTCAAGATATCGAGTTCTAGCGGTGGCAATTACCCGTCGCGGGCCAAGCGGCAGCACGAAAAGAGCTGTCAATGAAGCCACCAGCGCTCCTACCGCAGTTTCCAGCACTCGCTCAGCGAGGAGAGCTGACGTGAGTTCCGACAGCTGAAGAAACACCATTGAGATGGCTACAGTCACGCCCATGGCAAGAAAGGTGTAGTTGATCCTTGACAGGTAGCTCCCAAGGAACATTGCGCCAAGCACTGCGATGCTGTCCCATGCTGGGTTCAAACCCAGCATCCTCGCGATGACGGAGCCCAAGAACACGCCTATAACGGTTCCAAGAAATCGGTACAAGCCCTTTCGGACTTGCTCACCCGCGTTGTGAACGCCCATGAAGCACAGGAGCGCAGATAAAGGGGCCCAATAATATCGTTGGGGATCCACAAAATATCCGATCCAGGTTGCGGCAGTGGTTGCCACGGTTATTTGGATCGCGGCTCGCACTTCGGGCGTCAGGCCGATCGACGGGCTGGCACCATTGTCCCATGGCTCGCTCGAAGCTGCGGCGCTAACCTCTGCCGAGCCTGGCAGGTGGCCTGTCCGAAGTGAAGCTACGTGAGGCATGGAGCTTTCAGGCTGCGTTTGCGCAAGTTTGACGGCATGGCCGATCTCTCGCCAGCGAATTGCGGCGACGTTGAGGTTCACTATCGACGTTGCCAGGCGTCGTAGAATGGTGGGCATTACAGCATCGTGTGTTGGGGCAAATGTCTGCCAACGGGCTAGGCAGTCATTCATCTCTGTTTCGAGGCGACCAGTCCCCGACGCGGGGATCATCAAAATGTAGTCGACAATGTCCCGTGAGACGATCGAAGGCAAGTTCAGCTTTGACAGGGTGTCGGAGAACCGTGCCAGGTTAGAGAGGGATAATTCAAGATCAAAGAGCGTCTGTCGCATCTCTTCCGAGAGTTCGCCGTCTTTTATCTTGGATATGTAAGCCTCAATGATCAAAGCCATCTCGTTGAGCCTAACAAGACCGTGATTCAGGCGGTTGGAAGATTTCCCGCTTTTTCCGAGGAGAACCTCTGTGGCGTTGCGAGTGAGGAGTCTCGCACGCACCGAATATGAACGCATAGCACGCTCAAGGTTGGATTTTCTTTGATAAAGGAGCAACGGGATTCGGATCATGTAAATCACGAGGCATGCCACCAGAACTTCGAGGGCAATCCATCCAAAAGCCTTGATCCCGAACTGGGCGCTTAGAAAGTATCCGAAGAAGCCCCCCATGTACAGCATGGTTCCCACGTTGCTTCCCCTTGAACCGAAGCGCCTGAAAAGAGTTCCGATCCCAAGCAGTAATGGATTGAGTACTAGAACCAGCCATTTCTGCGATCCCAGAGCGAGCGTCAAGACGGTTGCGAGAAGAAGCGGAATCGTAGGAAGGATCGTGGCTGCAGCGGCACCTTTGAAGTCAGATTCGTCAAATGAGAGTCCCAGCATTAGAGCTAGGACACCGCCGACCAGCATCGCAACTATCACAGCTTCATGGTGGAGCGTGCTGACATTCGCGAGGCTATTTGTACTTTGTGGGCCTGATGCCTCGAGAGCTCCCGTCGCATTAACGAACTGCCACTCGACCAAGAAGCAAAGGCCCATGGAAAGCGTCGTTGCTAAAGCGGAAACGAGCCTCGTCAGGGCAGGATCGGACGCAAGGATCGGATCAAGCCAGTTAGGTCTCAGACTCGGCCGTCTTTCTGCTGAAGGCGCGGTCGATCGGCCAGTGGATACAGGCGTGGAAAGATCAGCCTCACCTGGCTGCCTGGTTGCCATGGGGTCATCCTATCGAAATCGGGATGACAGCGCTCGAAATACTCTTTGAATTGTTTGCCAAGGCCATTCCTTTGGATTTGGAGTATTATCAGGGCGTGAGCTGGGATATTGAAGAATATATCTGGTCTGCGGTGCGCCTCAGTGACGGGACGAAGGAGCTCTACGCCTCAGATTTGGCGGCATTCTCTGCTTTCTGCAGAGATAACGGCGTCGATGAGCCGAACAGGATCGACAGAATGGTGCTGAAGGGCTACGTATCTGCGTTGATATTGGGCGGGAATTCGCGTCGCACTGTCGCACGGAAGCTTTCTGCAATCAGGGGGTATATCAAGTTCTTGATCAAACACGGCGAGCTTGCAGAGGATCCGTCGCTTGGCCTGGCCTTGGGCAGGATTGAGAAGAAGCTCCCAAAAGTGCTGTCTCGCTACGATGCAGATGCTTTGATGACAGCCAAGATTAGGTCAAACTCCGCTGACTACATCATCTATCGTGACAACTCAATCTGTGAGCTTCTCTATGGCAGCGGGTTGCGGGTTTCAGAGCTGGCTAACCTTGATGTTGATGACGTCGATCTTGAGGCCGCTTCAGTTCGTGTCATGGGTAAGGGTCAGAAGCAGAGAATAGTTCCAATGAACGCATCATGTGTCGATGCGTTGCGAACTTACCTTGAATCGGGCAGAGGACAGATGATTGCCGCATTTGGGTCAAAGTTCGGTGGCTCCTCAACCGCCCTTTTCTATAACAAGGTCGGACTGAGGATTGGCACGAGAGATATCAGAAGAGTGCTCGACGCAAGAAGTGCGACTCCGGTCAATCCACACGCTTTGAGACATTCCTTTGCAACCCACCTGCTAGATGGTGGCGCAGATCTTAGGGTGATCCAGGAGCTTCTAGGTCATGCCAGGATCACTTCAACTCAGGTATACACCAATGTGAGTAAGGAGCGTCTGCTGGAGGTTCACTCACAAACACATCCACGCGGAAAATAGAAGGCTTTGAAGATGATGTTTGTGATGAGCAGTGGGACTGTTTGTGTTGCTGCAGATCTCCGCCTCTTATGATGAGGTTTATCTGTTCGAGAATAATTTCGGCAGGGGAGCCCTAGGCCGTGATTGTGCGACCGGTAAGCTTCAACTATTTCAATCGGCGGCCCGACCGCTAAATATTTATTACCAAACGGTATCGGTACGCTCGAAAGCCAGTGAGCGAACTGCTAGGCTATGTGCTGCAAATTTTCAAAAACTAAATTCATACCTTCGGATCCCCTCGGTCGTCCAGCGACGTCTAGCCGAAGGTTTTGACTAACCGATGGGAGGAATTAAATGGCTAATGAGCCGGTAGTTACTATGAGCCAGCTTCTCGAGGCTGGTGTGCATTTCGGTCATCAGACGCGCAGATGGAATCCAAAGATGAAAAGGTTCATCTATGGCGAGCGCAACGGCATTTATGTGATCGACTTGAAGCTGACGCTCAAGAGCATTGAGGTGGCCTATACGTTTGTACGGGATCTTGCATCCAAGGGCGGAACTGTAATGTTCGTTGGCACCAAGAAGCAGACGCAAGATCCAGTTGCCAAATACGCTCAGATGATCGGAATGCCATACGTCAACGAGCGTTGGCTTGGCGGCATGCTCACCAACTTCTCCACAATTTCTGGCCGAGTGAAGAAGATGCAAGAGTATGAGCGCATGAAGGCTGCCGGAGATTTTGACAACATGCCGAAGAAAGAGGCCTTAATTCTTTCAAGAGAACTAGAGAAGCTTCAGCGGAACCTGGGGGGGCTTCGTGAGATGACGAAGCTTCCGGATACGATCTTCATAATTGACACTAAGAAAGAGCACATTGCAGTAACTGAAGCCAACAAGCTCGGAATTCCGATTGTTGCAGTGGTTGACACCAACTGTGATCCCGATGTTATCGATTACGTGATCCCTGGAAATGATGACGCCATACGGGCGGGCGATCTGATGTGTCGTATCGTTTGCGATGCCGTGCAGGAAGGCCGTCAGATTCAAAGAATGCGCAACCCACAGGCTGCGATCTCAGCGGAGAATGACGCTCGGAAGGCGGCTCAGCAAGCAGAGGCCCGTCGCCAAGCCATTGAAGAGGCTAGAGAGCGAGAAGCCCGACTGGCGAGCTTGCAGGCAGAGGCTCGCAAGTCTGCTGGAGTAACTGAAGAGGATTAAGCCGCCGAAGATGCGGATTGAGATGTTTTGGGGATATCGACTAACAAGACTTTGTGATTGAAAGGGAAGAATTAGATGGCAATTACCGCAGCCGACGTGCAGGCATTGCGCCGGGCTACAGGTGCTGGAATGATGGATGCCAAAAAGGCGCTTGAAGAGGCCGGCGGAGATCAGGAGGCGGCTGCCAAACTTCTTAGGGAGCGCGGATTAGCTGGAGCCGCAAAGAGGGAAGAGCGAGAGAACACGCAGGGAGCAGTGGCCCTGTTCTTGGGAGCCGATCATCTTGTGGGCGCCATCGCTGAGATGAAGTGCGAGACGGATTTTGTGGCAAAGAGCAAGGAGTTCGTGGCCCTCGCCAACAAGCTTGCTGCTGCCTTAGCAGGCTCCTCCGAAGCTCCCGAGACCGTTGCCGCAGAATTCAATTCAGAGATCGAAGAGCTCAAAGTCACCTTAAAAGAGAACATCGCGCTTGGACGGATCACCCGCTTTGAGACTCAAGCACCGCACGTGATCGATGGATATCTTCATATACAGTCTGAGCGGGGTGTGCAGGCAGTTCTAGTCGAGCTGGACGGTGGTTCGGTTGAGCTTGCTCACGACGTAGCAGTCCATATCGGATTCGCCAAGCCGAAGTATCTCTCTCGTGACGAGGTTCCAGCCGACGTCGTAGAGTCCGAGAGGGCCACCCTTGAGGCTATTTCGCGCAACGAAGGAAAGCCGGAAGCTGCTTTGCCCAAGATCATAGAGGGACGTCTGAACGGCTTTTTCCGGCAAATATGCCTCAATGAGCAAGACTATGCGAAGGACGAGAAGAAGAGCGTTTCACAAGTACTTGAAGGGCATAAGATCGTCCGCTTCAGTCAAGTGATAGTCGGGGCCTAATTTGCCATCCTACTCCGAGGTGCTTGAAAGAGCTAGCAAATCGCGGTCCCGGTGGCACCGAATAGTGCTGAAACTTTCGGGCGAAGCGCTTGCCAGTTCCGCCTCGGATGAGGTTGTCGATGCCAATGTGCTGGATCAGTTGGCTACAGAGATCGTCGCAGCCAAGGCAATCCTGGGTGTGGAGATCACGATCGTTGTGGGTGGCGGAAATATCTGGAGGGGCACGACAGGAGTAGGCGCGACGCTTGAGAGAGCAACCTCGGATCACATGGGGATGCTGGCGACTGTCATAAACGCCCTCGCGCTGCAAAGTGCCATAGAACGAAAAGGACAGGCTGTTAGGGTTCAGAGCGCTATTCAGATGGCAGAGCTAGCCGAGCCGTATATAAGGCGACGGGCAATAAGGCATCTCGAGAAGGGACGCATCGTGATATTCGCCGCAGGCACGGGTAGCCCGTATTTTACAACGGATACCGCGGCTGCGCTCAGAGGCGCTGAGATTGGAGCCGATGCCATCTTGAAGGGGACGCATTCAGGTATTGACGGGATCTACTCCGCTGATCCTAGGCTTGACAGTGCTGCTGTTCGCTACGACGATGTTTCTTTCATGGATGTCGTTGCCAAGGAGTTGAAAGTCATGGATCTTACGGCCATTACGTTCTGCAAGGATAATAATCTTCCGATACTTGTCTTCGACATTATGACTCCTGGCAACATTTTGCGCGCTTTGATGGGCGAGCAACTAGGTACATTGGTGAGTTGATGGAGAATTCAATAATTACTGACAACATCGAATCCACTAGGGAGAAGATGGTAAAGGCAATAGCTCATGCTCAGCAAGACTTTGCCCAGGTTAGGACGGGTAGAGCATCCCCTGCGTTGGTCGAGCGGCTTCAGGTCGAATATTACGGGGCTGGAGTCCCGCTTCAGCAGATCGCGGGAATTTCAGTGCCAGAGGCACGAGTGCTTGTTATCACCCCGTACGATCGTGGAGCTCTCTCGGCGATCGAGAAGGCTATCCAGGCCTCAGATCTTGGAATCAACCCTTCCAATGACGGGCAGATAATTAGACTGGTGTTTCCGGCGCTGACGGAAGAGAGGCGCAAGGAGCTTGTAAAGGTGGTCAGAGCGAAAGCAGAGGAGGCTAAGGTTGCAGTCCGCAATCTGAGAAGGGCTTCTCGGCATGAGCTTGACGTGGCGCAGAAGGACAGCGTGATTACGACGGATGATCTTGAATGGGCTGAGAAAGAGCTTGATAAGTTGACTTCTGAATTTGTGGGGGAACTAGACAAGATGCTTGCTACGAAAGAGAAAGAGCTGCTTGAGGTGTAGCTAGGATCTCTGCACTCTTTATCGTGGAGTTGGAGGAAGCATGGCGGAATACATCGGACCGTTAGATTCTGAAGATGATGGGTCCAGCGTGTACGGGGACTATCGATTTGAATCGAAATCCGTTGATGATTCAGGGGGAGATGGCTTCGAGCTGCCCCCCTGGACTGATCCTCCCACTGGAGAGATACCCCAAGTCCTTTCCGAGCTTGATCAGGATGGGCATGAGCAGAGATCGAGGTTCCCTTCTGTCAGATTCCCTTCTCTTTCAAGCTCGACTTCACTGGAGGAAGTGCCTGAAAATACTCACCATTTGGATGGGCTCCCAAGCGAAGAGGATAGGGTGCCAGCGCGCTCCAGGCGTCATGCCAGGGAGGGAAGGCCCTATAAGAGGCCTCCAGCCGAGGAATCCGATAACAAGGCGATCAGAATTTCATCGGGAATGGACTTCTCTCGGCAGCGGCGAGGCGCTGATCCCAAGTCAAGAAAGCATGTTCCCGAAGATGTGTTCAGGCCTCCAGAGGAAATCGAACTCCCATCCAAGCGGTTCAGCGTGTCGATTCCGAAATTCACGATGGGTATGAAAAGAAAGCCTGCCGCGAGAATAGGCTCATCTTCGGTTTCGAACAACGATGTGGAACCATCACAGCCAGAAGCTGCTACGGCACCTGAGAGTGCTGAGGAGCAGCAGGAATTCATGCCGAGTTCCTATGATTCTCGAAAAGCGCGAATCCACAGAGCCAAGACATCGTCTTCGGTGAATCAAGCTGGCGCAGCCAAGAGGCCGCTTTACATTCGAATTGCAACTGGCGTCGGACTCGGCGCGATTGTACTGCTGGGCTTCTATCTTGGTGCTTTGACAGCGTTGGCAGTCGTTGCGGTAGGCCTACTGCTGGCGGTCGTAGAGTTCTACGACACTCTTCGTCGCGCTGGGTTCAGGCCTGCTGCATTGCTAGGCATTGCCGGAACTCTTTCACTCGTGATCACCACGTACCAAAAGGGGGCGAATGGCATTGCACTCGTCTTTGCCTCGATGGTGGTTGCGTCCATGCTCTGGTACCTTGTTGGGGTCATACGCGGCCAGCCGACAATCAATATTTCTGCGACCTTTCTTGGATTCTTGTGGATTGGCGGCCTAGGCTCTTTTGGTGCGGCGATGTTGAGGCCGCAAGCATTTCCGCATTCGCACGGAGTGGCTTACCTGCTGGGTGCGATAATCGTAACGGTCGCTGACGACACCGCGGCGTACCTTTTTGGCTCGTGGATTGGGAAGCATAAGCTTGCACCTGAGATAAGCCCCACAAAGTCATGGGAGGGTCTCATAGCTGGTGCCGTTGCAGCTGTTATCGTAAGCGCCTTGATTGTCTCACGCATATCACCCTGGACAACATCAAAAGCGGTCATTCTTGGGATCATTGTCGCAATTGTTGCGCCGTTGGGCGACCTTTCTGAGTCAATGATTAAAAGGGACCTTCAGATAAAGGACATGGGAAAACTATTGCCTGGCCATGGTGGTATGCTCGACAGGATAGATGGTTTGCTGTTCGTGTTGCCGACGGCCTACTACTTGCTGAAGATCCTTCATCTCAGCTGAATCTCAAAGCCTCATCGTAGGGAGTTCAAATTGGTCCAGGTAAGCATCGCGGGGTCTACTGGTTCAGTCGGCACTCAGGCTCTCGATGTCATATCAACCAGCAGGAACCAGTTCGATCTGGCAGCCATATTTGCAAACTCAAGCATCGAGCTGCTTGCCAATCAGGCTAACGCATTTCGCCCGAAAGTCGTAGGAATCGGCCGTAAAGAGCTTGCCGCTGAGCTCCAAGACAAACTTAGCTACGCTCCTGAGATAGTTGCCGGCGGGGAAGCGGTCTCTGCGATCACTGAAGTCGGCGACGTGGTGCTTAACGCTGTCGTTGGCTTTGCCGGTCTCCCTATTACAATATCCACCCTCGAACTCGGTAAGAGATTGGCCCTTGCCAACAAGGAATCCCTTGTGGCTGCTGGTGATCTCGTGGCCAAGGTGCGCTGGTCAAACGGAGGAGAGATCATCCCGGTTGACTCGGAGCATTCTGCCATTCACCAAGCCATGCGGGCGAGTTTTTTCGCCGACTCGGAAGTTTCCAAGATAATACTGACAGCATCCGGGGGGCCTTTTCGTGGCAAGGGTCGAGAATATCTTGCTGGCGTCACGGTAGAGGAGGCACTTTCGCATCCAACTTGGTCGATGGGTCCAAAGATCACGATTGATTCGTCAACTCTCATGAACAAAGGATTAGAGGTGATCGAGGCTCATGAACTCTTTGGGATCGAATACGACAAGATTGAAGTAGTAGTCCATCCCCAGTCGATGGTTCACTCGATAGTGGAGTTCACAGACGGCTCTGCTATAGCGCAGGTGTCCGGTCCAGACATGAGACTGCCAATAGGGTACGCGCTCGGCTACCCCTCGCGCCTCCGGCAGCCTTTTGGCGCGTTAGACTGGAAAGAAGCAAGACAATTAGAATTTGAAGCCCCCGATGTTGACAATTTTCCAGCGTTGCCACTTGCGTTCGAGGCTGGACGTAGAGGTGGCGCAGCGCCAACCTGGCTCAACGCGGCTAACGAAGTGGGTGTTGCCGCGTTCTTGGAAAGTAAGATTCGCTGGACTGACATTTACACAGTTGTTCATGCGAGTTTTGAGGAGTATCAAGACAGCAGACTTGATTCGGTTGAAGATGTCTTGAGAGTTGACGGTGAGGCTCGCAGATCCACAGCAGCCATTATTGAGAAGTTATGACGAGTTGGGAAAACCACGGCACCCCTGAATCACCAGACCGGTACCAATCAAGCAGTTCGAGTAGTGAAAACCCCAAGCAGACGCAGTCCTTTATTGGCCTGGCAGTAGTCTTGGCAGCTATTGCTGTGCTTGGCTACATCACCCATTCCCTGATCACAATCGCGGTAATTGCCGCGATCATAGCGATGATCATGATTCACGAGCTCGGTCACTTCATTACTGCGAAGCTTTCGGGCATGAAGGTGACGGAGTTCTTCCTCGGCTTCGGTCCACGAATCTGGTCGGTGAAAAAAGGCGAGACGGAATACGGTGTCAAGGCAATCCCGGCAGGTGGTTATGTCCGCATTCTGGGAATGAATTCGCTTGATCCAGTCGATCCCGAAGATGAGCCGCGCACATTCCGTCAAGCTAGCTTTCCCAAGCGCCTTGTCGTCGGGCTGGCTGGTTCATTCATGCATTTCGTGATGGCGTTCCTGCTCTTGTGGTCGCTATTCAGCTTTGTTGGAGTTCCCAATACCTCCAAAGTGCAGATTGCCGCGTTGAGCACTTTCGACAATCAGGTATCTCCAGCGATCAAGGCGGGGCTGCAGCCAGGCGACCTGATCGTCTCAGCTGATGGTCATGCCATCAGTAGCGCTACTCAGCTCGCTGATGTCATCTCCAAGTCCGTTGACAAGCCTGTATCCCTAGAGATCTCCCGAAACGGCCACCTCATATCGAAGACCGTGACTCCTGTAAAAGCAAGTGATGTGAGAATTTCGGGGCAGCCACTCCAGTCGACTGACAAATCATCGACGGGGATAATTGGTGTGGAGCTAGTTGCACCCGTCCAGGAGCTCAACCCTATCGGGGCTGTAGCTACGACATTTACCAATATGTGGAGCTATTCTGTCCAGACAGTCCAGGCACTGGTGAGCCATTTCTCGCCCCATGGCATATCAAGCTACGTCCAGCAGCTCAAGAACCCTTCAACCCAAATAAACTCGCCGGGCGCCTCTTCAAGGTTTGAGTCCCCGGTGGGAATCGTCCGGCTTGCATCGCAGGCGGCGGAGTCTGGAATTGGGCCGGTGCTTTCACTGCTGTTTTCGATAAACATTTTTGTCGGGATATTCAATCTGGTTCCGTTGCTTCCGCTTGATGGCGGGCACGTGATTGTAGCCATTTACGAGCGGCTTCGATCTACAAAGCAAAAGCGCTATCAAGTGGACATTATGAAACTCATGCCGCTCACGTATGTGGTTGTAATGGTGATAGTTCTGCTGGGAGTCACTGCGCTCTATCTGGACGTGACTCATCCGCTGGCAAATCCATTTGGCTGAGATTGACACCTCCAGGCTCTTACAAGTGGAGGGCTCTACCCAGGCACTAAGTTGTAAAGCAGGCACGCTTGGTTGCAGAAAAGCAACGTTTCGAGACTAAGAGGTTGGGTTGTTATGGCTAGGCAGACAGGATTCATCAGGCCAAGAAGAAATTCGCGCCAGATTATGGTGGGAAATGTCCCAGTCGGTGGTGGCGCTCCAGTCACAGTGCAGTCGATGACTACCACCAAGACCTCTGACGTAGAGGGCACGTTGTCACAGATCTACGCTTTGTATGGAGCTGGAGCGGACATCGTGCGGTGCACCTGCAATGATGCTGATGCTGCACAAGGACTGGCTCGGATCGTTCCGAGGTCGCCGGTTCCGATTGTTGCAGACATTCACTTTCATTACGAGATGGCTCTTGCCGCTCTAGAGGCCGGCGTTGCGTGTCTCCGCCTCAATCCAGGTAATCTGCGCAAGCCGGAGGAGATCAAGCTAGTTGCGTCGGAGGCAAGAGATAGGGGCGTGCCGATTCGCATAGGCGTCAACGCTGGTTCCCTGCATCCGGATCTGTACAAGAAATACGGTGGGGCGGTTCCAGAGGCTCTGGTTGAGTCGGCGCTTTACGAGTTGTCCCTGTTCGGCGAAGTTGACTTTCACGACGTAAAGATTTCTGTCAAAGCGTCGAACGTGCCGCTGATGATCGAATCCTACCGGATGCTGGCAGAGGCTACAGACGTTCCGCTTCATCTAGGGGTTACCGAAGCAGGTCCCCCTCCAGCCGGCCTGATAAAGAGCAGTGTTGGCATCGGCACGCTTTTGGCAGAGGGAATCGGGGACACGATAAGGTATTCGCTCACGGCTGATCCGGTCGAAGAGGCTAAGGCAGGCCGGCAGCTCCTCGAAGCTCTAGGTCTCAGGGAGCGCAGGGGGCTGGATCTCATCGCATGCCCCAGTTGCGGGCGAACTGAGATAGATGTGATCTCTGTGGCAAGCCAGGTCCAAAGTGCCATGGAAAAGATGAACCTTCCGATTCAGGTTGCAGTCATGGGGTGTGTGGTGAACGGGCCCGGTGAGGCGAGGGAAGCGGATCTCGGAATCGCGGCTGGCAGGCGAAAGGGGCATCTCTTTATAAAAGGGAAGATTGTGAGGGTGGTCCCTGAAGACGCCATGGTTGAAGAGCTGATTTCGGAAGCTCAAAAACTTGTCAAGGAGGGTGTCGAAGCACGTTTAGCGGCCGCAGATGAGCATGCTGCTCGTGAGGCTGAACTTGACAGGGCTGCACTGTTAGAAATCAAAGGTGCAGACGCAAACGACTCAGAGGCGAGAGTCAACCTTATTCGCAGGCGATTGGGAGAAGACAAAGCCTGAGCTTAGTGGCTTGATTTCACCGGAATTCGCGTGGATTTTTCGATTAGCACGTAAGGCGTGGCGCAAGAGCAAATAGCCTTTACGCATGCGCATGACAAGGTTGGCTTTGAAGACCCAGAGAGAGGCTCCAGCGGATGCCGAAGCCGTTTCTCATCAGCTTCTGGTTCGGGCAGGTTACATAAGGCGAATGGCATCGGGGGTGTACAGCTTTCTCCCCCTCGGGCTAAGGGTCCTTACCAAGCTGAACCAGATCGTACGCGAAGAGTTCGATGCCGCTGGGGCACAAGAACTGTTGTTGCCGGCGCTTCATCCAGTAGAGATTTGGGAACAGACCGGAAGACTTGCGACCATGGCTGACGTACTGATGACCGTCGACGCTAAAGGCGGGACCTTTGTCCTGGGCCCCACCCACGAAGAGGCGGTCATCGCGACGGTATCTCCAGACCTTGAGTCATACCGTGATCTTCCAGTGACCGTTTATCAGATCCAGACGAAGTTTCGCGATGAAGCGAGGCCTAGGTACGGACTGATGCGAACCAGGGAGTTCATCATGGCGGATGCCTACTCCTTCGATGTTTCCCAGGAAGGGATGAAAGAGTCGTATAACTCGATGTACCAGGCTTTTGTCAAGATATTTGATCGCTGTGGATTGCCATACGTTCCTGTAGAAGCCGATTCGGGAGCGATTGGCGGAGATGTGAATCACGAGTTCATGGTACCGTCTGCAATCGGAGAGGATCACTTCGCACAGTGTGTCGAGTGTGGGTATGCCGCAAATATTGAGGCTGCGAAAAGGGGTGGATCTAGGCAGCCAGCTGACACATCCGGGATTGCGGCGATGGAGATACATGCAACTCCGGGGGCGAGTTCCGTCAGGGACGTTGTTTCGTTTCTTGGGGCTAAAGGGTTGGACATTGTCGATGCGGCTCTCATGAAATCCCTGGCATTTAAAGATGCGAACGGGGATGTCGTCATGATCCTCGTTCCTGGGAACCGCGAAGTTCGAGTGCCGGCAGGCTTGATCCCGCTAACCGATGCAGACTTTGAATCGAACTCGTTCCTGTTCAAAGGTTTCATAGGCCCCATGGGAATGCGCGATCAAGGCGTCAGGGTTCTTGCCGATTATTCCATCACCGAGCGCTCCAGCTGGTTTGCAGGTGCCAACCTGGAAGGTCACCACGTTTCAAATGCGGTCCTGGACAGGGATTTTACGGTTGATGAGATCGGCTCCTTCGTTGTTGTGGCTGACGGAGATCCATGTCCGAACTGTGGCAGAGCTTTGTCTCTAGTTCGCTCCGCTGAGGCCGGTCACACATTTCAATTGGGGCTCGCTTACTCCAGCAAGATTCCATACGCGACGTTCAAAGCGGAAGATGGGAGTGACCAGAAGTATTGGATGGGCTGTTACGGCATCGGTATGAGCAGACTGCCGGCAGCCATAGCCGAGAATTTTCATGATGAGAACGGCTTGAGGTGGCCGCGGAGCGTGGCGCCTTATCAAGTCGAAATCCTCACCATCACCCCGGGTAGGGCTCCAGAACTGGTGGCTTTTGCCGACAGCGTGTATGAGGAGCTTTCGTCTCGAGGTGTCGAGGTGCTCTATGACGACAGAGATGTAGCCGCTGGAGTGAAATTTGCGGATGCCGACCTCATTGGCGTTCCAGCAATTGTCACTATTGGTCAAAGAGGTTTGGCTAATGGGGTGATCGAAGTGAAAGACAGGCTCAGCGGCGAGAGAAGCGAAGTGGGTGTGCCTGACCTGATTGAACATCTCTTGGCACTTCAGTAGCGCTTGGCTGTGTCTTCATACCCTGTAACGGTAACTTATACGTTATTCGTACTTCCAAACAGAGAGATTTCCCCTATACTGAATTGAAAGACTCTTACTAGTCGTTCCAGGCTGGACCCAAGAGTTACAAGTCGTATAGCGATTGTGAAAACGTGGGCGTCTAGCCCGCGTTTTTGTATCTCTGGCTTGTTGGAATTTTAGAGGAGGTGTATAGGTGACACAGGAAGTTGAGAAGAAGTTGCGGGAGATGGCAGAAAAACCGCTGATGGATCAGGGATTGGAGATACTCGACGTCGAGCTCAAGAGCGGTTCGCTTCGTGTCACCCTCGATAGTGAGGCTCCTCTTGACCTAGACAGGATTGCTAAGGCATCGACCCTCATCTCGAGACTCATCGATGACTCCGCAGAATTTGACCAAATAGGGCAGTTCAATCTGGAGGTATCCAGTCCCGGGGTTGAGCGAACTCTGCGAACCGAGTCGCATTTCAAGCGCTTCGTCGGATCGAAGCTGAGTGTGAAGATGAAGCAGGATTTTTCCGGGCCAAGGCGCATTAGCGGTGTGCTGAAAAATGCGGAAGGTGGAGTCGTTACGATCCAAAATTCCGATGCACAGGCATCTCCATACTCGGATATAGAAGTGAAAATTGATGACATTGAAAGAGCTCGCACGGTGTTCGAGTGGGGGGCTCAGAAGCCGCCGAAAGCGAAATCTGGAAGCGGCTCTAAACGAACAGGCAAGACGAAATTAGTGAATGAGGCGGCGAGAGACTGAGAGACGAGATGGCCAAGACAAATTTTGACTTTTTAGAGGCACTGCAGATGATAGCCAATGAGAAAGGCATCGCTGTGGACACCCTGTTGGATTCCCTGGCTAATGCGTTGGTAGCTGCCTACAAGAGAAGGCCTGGTGCTGCGGAGGAGGCGGTGGTCACAATTGATCCTGACACCGGCGAGATCCGAGTGTTTGGCCAGGAGCTTGATGAAGAAGGAAACGTAGTCAGGGAGTGGGACGATACTCCGAAGGACTTTGGCCGAATTGCCGCACAGACGGCGAAGCAAGTGATGTTCCAACGAATAAGGGAAGCGGAGCGCGACCTCAAGTACGAGGAGTATGTCGGCAGGGAAGGTGACATTGTCACTGGCATCATTCAGCAGAGCGATAATCGCTACACGTTGCTGGACCTTGGGAAGGTTGAGGCGCTTCTTCCTCAGCAGGAGCAGGTGCCCTTTGAGAGGTACGAGCATGGCGCTCGGGTTAAGGCATACATAGTAGAGGTTCGCAAAACCAGCAAGGGACCGCAGATCGTGGTGTCCCGAACGCATCCCGGTCTTATAAAGCGACTATTCGAGCTTGAAGTTCCCGAGATCAACTCGGGCATCGTCGAGATCAAAGCAGCCGCACGGGAGCCAGGTCATCGTACAAAGATCGCGGTTTGGTCCAACGACCCCAACGTGGATCCTGTTGGCGCGTGTGTCGGCGCAAGAGGTGCGCGCGTTCGAATGATCACCAATGAGCTGCGAGGCGAGAAGGTTGACATCGTCCCATTCTCCGAGGATCCAGCGGAGTTCGTTCAGAGGGCTTTGCAGCCGGCAAAGGTGAAAGAGGTGCGTCTCGATCCCGAAAGCGGTTCTGCGACGGTCATAGTAGATGACTATCAGCTATCCCTTGCGATCGGCAAAGAGGGCCAGAATGCCCGGCTTGCGGCTCGATTGACGGGCTGGAGGATTGATATCAAGTCAGAGAGCGAGATCGCAGCAGAAGAGGGCGGCTATGGCCAGGAATGGGCTGAAGGCGAGTGGGTCGACGACGGCTCAGGAGAGCTCGTCTGGCACCCTGCTGAAGGTGGAGAGGAGATATCGGCGTCAGACTATGAGGCCGAGCAAGAATAGGTCCAATCCGGCCATGCCAGAGCGTACCTGCATAGGGTGTCGCAAAAAGCGAGAAGTCGGCGAGATGGTTAGGATCTGCCTGGATGAAAACGGGCAGCTTCACTCGTCGACTGACTCGAAGGGCAGGGGAGCATGGATCTGCAAGAATGGAGCCTGCTTTAAGGCTGCAATGGCAAAGGGAAGAATCGAGCGAGCACTGAGAGTCAAGTCGATCCCAGATGCGCAAAAGCAATTATCTCGCGTATATGAGGCGCTGGGCTTCTAGGATGGATATTCGGTGGATGAGCTTTTGTATACTCATCAGATGCTGTTCGAATGCTTCAGATTTTCACATCGGATGTTTTCGAAAGATGACGTGATTAGATTTTCGTGGCTTTAGCAGCCAAAGAGAGGACTGAGTTAGCAGTTGGCTAAGAGAATAAGGGTTTACGAGCTAGCTAAGGAGCTAGGACTTACAAATAAGGAGGCTTTAGATCTTTGCGTTTCGCTTGGGATTGGCGTAAAGAGCCATTCTTCCAGCATCGAGGATGCACAAGCCGATAGGGCGCGTAGAAAGGCCGAACGAGAGGGGATGGTCCGAGCGGAGCAGCCCCAAGAAGAACCCGTCGCACAGCCCAGGAAACAGGAACCTCCAGTCCTCCAGCAATCGGAATCACAAAGAGTCGCGGCTAGCGGATCGAATGCCAGCGAGCCAAAGGCATTGGTGCAGTCTGAACGAAGAGCTTCAGAGCCACGAGGCGCAGGAGCAGCAACTTCCCGGCATGAAGAAGGACGTGGGGGAAGGGCTGTTTCGTCAGGCGAGCAGAGCAAGCCTGTGCAAGGGCAGGCACCTCAAGGACCTCGAGCTGGCCAACGTTCGGAAGGTCAGAGGGGTGACCAAGACAGAAGAGATCGCAACAGGGTGAATGAGCGGGTACCAGAGCCGCGGCCTCATGGCAGTGCTGGTGGTTCTGGTTCATCTCCGTCAAGTGGAGCTGGTACGGCTCGGGGAGACGGAGGGCGAGTTGTGCGTCCGCCAATGTCCGCAAGTGGTCGTCCAATCCCGCCCCCTCCTGGTGGACCTCCGCGTTCGCTTTCAGGTCGTCCAATCCCGCCCCCTCCTGGAGTCAGAAGGCCGGCCGGGCAGCAGCAGCGATCTCAGGGCGATGGCGAACGGTCGCGTTCATCTCAGATGCGCGGTCAGGGAGGCCAGCGTGAGTCTACGCCGCGCCCGGACAGGGGTCAGGGATCAGGCCGTCCCGGCAATTTTCCTCCTCGTCAAGCTGGAGCTCACCGGCCTGGCGGAGGAGCGCTGCAGCATCCCGGCCAATCAGCAGGTCAAGGGCCACGGTCTGGCCAGACGGCAGATCGAGATCGAGGATTTACCCCGAGGCCCAATTCCGGATTTCCCCATCGTCAAGGCGGAGGTTTCGGGGCTGGAAGGCCAGCTGGAGCAGGTACACCGGCTGGATCGTCTGGTCCGTCGCGCCAAGGTGGTGGGGGTTATGCTTCCAGGGGAACAGGCAATGTTCCACCGCCTCCAGCACCATCAAGAGGGGTTCAGGGCCGAGGTCGCCCGGCTCAGAAGCAGTCCAAGAAGCGTCGCAGGCGCAATGTCGAGGAATTGGAGCCAACGCAGCTGACTACCTACGTGGCTTCCAATGCTCCGGTGCCCACAGGCGAGATCATTATAGAGAGGGGCAGTTCTGCGCAGGAGGTTGGTCCAAAGCTCAACAGGACGGCTGGAGACGTTGTCAGGTTCCTATTTCTCCAAGGCGAAGCTGTAACAGCCACCCAATCGCTGTCAGACGACATGATAGAGCTGTTCGCAGCTGAACTCGGCGCCAGCGTAAGGCTTGTGGATGCCGGTCAAGAGCAGGAGGCAGAACTTCAGGCGAAGTACTTCGACGATTCGGAGGAAGATTCCCAGTACGAGTTGGAGTTGAGACCTCCGATCGTAACGGTTATGGGTCACGTCGACCATGGTAAAACAAAGCTGCTGGACAGGATCAGGGAATCAAATGTGGTTGCCGGTGAGGCCGGAGGCATAACCCAGCACATTGGCGCATATCAGGCAGAGGTAAATGGTCGATATGTGACGTTTATCGACACGCCGGGTCACGAGGCATTTACGGCGATGCGAGCCCGCGGAGCGCAGGTGACGGACATCGTGGTTCTCGTGGTTGCTGCTGACGATGGAGTCATGCCCCAGACTATTGAAGCGATAAACCATGCCAAGGCGGCTGGAGTGCCGATTGTCGTGGCTATAAACAAGATTGACAGGGAGAATGCAGATCCCGTTCGTGTTCAGCAGCAGCTTTCCGAGCTTGGGCTTGTGCCTGAGGCCTGGGGCGGCGACACGATCATGTGCGAGATTTCTGCACTTCAAAACATAGGGATTACAGAGCTCTTGGAGCACTTGGCAGTTTTGGCCGAGGTTATGGAGCTTTCTTCCACGCCAGAGGGGCGAGCTAGAGGGGTTGTTCTTGAAGCGAACCTCGATGTTGGAAGAGGACCGGTAGCGACAGTTATCGTCCTCAAGGGCACTTTGAGAGTTGGAGATTCGATAGTAGCCGGACCGGCATGGGGAAGAATCAAGGCACTCATCGACTACACCGGACAGAATGTAAAGGAAGCCGGTCCTTCGGTGCCGGTTCAGGTTCTAGGTTTTTCCGAAGTTCCTTCTGCTGGAGACGAGTTTCGAGAGACCGGTGAACTTGCCACAGCACGGATGATTGGTGAGGCTAGAGCCCAGAGAATCAGGATGGCCGGGTATGCTAACTTGGCTGCCGCCGCTCCTGGTGCAAAACTCGAAGATCTCTTTGAACAGATTCAACGTGGCGAGACCGCGACACTAAATCTGATCGTGAAGGCGGACGTTCAGGGCTCTTTGGAGGCGATTGTCGAGTCGCTCCGGAAACTCGAGCGTCCCGAGGTGAAGCTAGCATTTATTCACAAGGCGGTTGGTGGGATTACGGAGAATGACGTTGTTCTCGCTACCGCGTCAAATGCCACCATAATAGGGTTCAATGTGCGCCCAGATAGGCGCGCGCGAGAGCTCGCTGAGGCTAATGATGTAGAGATCCGTACCTATGAGATCATTTACAAGGTGATCGAAGATATCGAATCTGCCATGGTCGGAATGCTGGCACCAGAGTATGAAGAGGTAGTGACTGGAGACGCCGAGGTAAGAGAGGTGTTCAGAGTCCCGAGAGTTGGAGCAGTTGCCGGTTGTTACGTCCGCAACGGAGCAATAACCAGAGGATCAAAGGTCAGGTTCCTTCGTGACGGCGTTGTCATTTGGAAGGGAACCATAACCTCGCTCAGGCGTTTCAAGGAAGATGCGCGGGAGGTCCAGTCTGGCTTCGAGTGTGGCGTTGGACTTTCAGATTTTCAGGACCTGCGTTCCGGAGATGTGATCGAAACCTATGAGGATCGAGAGATTCCAAGGTCATAAGCCAGACCAGCCTACGATTTCCCGCGGAAAGAAGGTGTGCGGTATGCCTGTATCTCGACGTGGAGGCGCTCGCAATGTCCCAAAGTATCCTCGAGTCGCCAGAGTGAACCAGCTGCTTCAGGAGGTAATTGCGGAGACTATTGAAGATTTTTCGCAGGACGACTCCCGCCTGGAGCTAACAACGGTCACCTCTGTTGAAGCAGAGCCGAATCTTCAGACGGCGATAGTGTGGATAGCTAATCTCACCAGCGAGAGTGCTGAGGCGCTTGAAGAGTACCGGAAGAAGATTCAAGGTGCAGTGGCTTCCCAGGTTCGCTTGAAGCGTACTCCTCAATTGAGGTTTCTCCAGGACCAGGGAGTGGTCCACGGTGGCCGGATTGAAGAGATATTGAGACAGCTATCCACTGATGGGCCAACTGACAGCGAAGAGGGCAAGGACTGAGAGACGAGGTGGTTAGAGGACTCCTGCTGGTCGATAAGCCTTCCGGAATGAGTTCCCACGATGTTGTTGCTCGGCTGAGAAGAGTTTACGGGCTGAAACGGATCGGTCATGCTGGCACATTGGATCCGGAGGCGACAGGGCTCCTCGTTGTGGCCCTCGGCAATGTCACGAGGCTTCTCGACTATTTCCAAGCCAAAACCAAGAGGTACAGCGGCGAAGTCGTGTTCGGAGTTGAAACCGATAGCTATGATTCGAGCGGAATCGTCATTGCCACGATGGAGGTTCGCTCTCTCGATCTCCAGCGTCTCGGCAAGGCGTTGGCTTCAATGAAGGGGGAGCTTAGTCAGGTGCCTCCCGCCGTCTCAGCCTTGAAAGTCAAGGGGAAGAAGCTTTACGAGTATCATCGCAATTCGCAGCAGGTTGAGATCAAGCCCAGGAATGTATGGATCGATTCAATCTCATATTTGCCCGGCGACGAACCGAATGTGATCAAAATCGAAGTCGTATGCGGCCCTGGGACCTACATTCGCTCGATTGCGCATGATCTTGGAGTGGCGATGGGGACTGG
This sequence comes from Actinomycetes bacterium, assembly GCA_021799035.1. Taxonomy (GTDB): domain Bacteria; phylum Actinomycetota; class Acidimicrobiia; order Acidimicrobiales; family Acidimicrobiaceae; genus SCQM01. Next base: position 20,415 of record JAJZBG010000007.1, read on the forward strand.
CGCTCATCTTCGCAATCTGAGAAGACTGGAGTCGGGTAAGTTCAGTGTCGATGAGGCCCATGAGCTGGGCCAAGTAGGCTCAGAGGCCATTATGCCGCCGGCTTCAGCCTTCCGTGACTTCAAGGTTGTAGGTGTTGGGGGTGCAGTCGCACTCAGGGCGCGAAGAGGCTTAAGCATCGTTTTGGAAGGGGAGCATGCAGACCAGCTGATCCTCTTTGATGCAGACCTAGGCCCCTTTACCGATTGGGATCAGCTAATCGGTCTCTTCAACAGGGAGTCGGACGACCTTTTTCGGGCGGGCGTTGTCTTGCCAGCGATCAACTAGTTTCGTCCATGATGAAGATATTTACGGATGCTAACCCCAGTGAATTTCCAAAAGGATCGGTCGTCACAATAGGTGCTTATGACGGTGTTCATCTCGGCCATCGATACCTGATTGCCAAAACCATAGAGCTTGCGGGAAGCTTGGGAGCCGGATCGGTCGTGGTGACCTTTGACCGGCATCCAGCTTCGGTGGTGCGGCCTGGTTCGGCTCCGCTGCTTCTCAGCGATGCCAATCAGAAGCTGGACTGTCTAAAGGAAACCGGAGTCGAGAACGTTTGCATAGTGACATTCGACGAAAGAAGAGCTAGCGAGAGTGCGACGGATTTCGTCGAAGAATTTCTTGTTGGCAAGCTGAACGTGAAGATGGTCGTGGTTGGTGAAGACTTTCACTTTGGCCACAATCGAGAAGGCAATGTGTCCTTGCTTAAAGATTTGGGCAGAAAGCATGGCTTCGATGTACTTGGGGCTCCTCTCAAAGCTCTCGGCAACGAAAATGACTTGGCCCTGTCGTCAACTTTAATCAGGCACCTGATCGCTGCTGGAGATCTGGAAAAGGCAAATACATATCTAGGCAGGCTTTACGAGCTCAGAGGCCGGGTTGAACATGGCGATAGTCGAGGAGGGAACGAGCTGGGCTATCCGACAGCCAATGTCTCGTTTTCGAATCTCATGGCGACTCCTCCAGACGGCATATATGCAGGCTGGGTGATCCTTGAGGGCGGCCGACGCTTTGGGGCCGCAATTTCTCTCGGCACCCGTCCGACTTATTACCCGAGTGGCGGTGAAAGGTTGCTGGAGGCATTCATTTTGAAATTCGAGGACGATCTTTATGGCCAGCCAATACGGGTTCAGTTTGGCAAAAAAATCCGTGATCAGGAGCGGTTCAGCACCAGCGAGGAGCTCGTGGCCAAAATCGCGGAGGATATTGCCACCGTAGAGGCATTCTGTGCCGGTTCCAGCTTGTCAAAGGGTTGATTCCTATTAGTATCTCAATGCTTGAATACAAAGGACGTTATGAGTAGACCCTCGGGTGCTCTCACATAGGTCTAGAGGACAAAGGTTTGCATGCAAGATAAAGAAGCAATCATAGCTGAGTACCGTCTTCATGAGTCGGATACTGGATCCCCTGAAGTTCAGATTGCGTTACTTACCAATCGGATCAGCCACCTTACCGAGCATCTCAAGGTTCATAAGGGAGACCACCATACAAGGCACGGATTGATGAAGCTCATCGGACATCGGCGCAGGTTGCTGGATTATGTCAGAGATAAGGACGTGGAGCGCTATCGAACATTGATCAATCGACTCGGAATTCGACGGTAACGCGCTTTTTTTGAGTGCCGGGCCCACCTCCAATCTGGGGAGTGGGCCCCAAGCGTTTCCGGGCATGATCTAATAGATACAATGGAATGCAGGAAATGATGTTGCATTTCCCCTAGTGTTTATATTGTGCCGGCTTGGCAGGTATGTAATTGATAGGAGTGTGACCGAGGTACCCCAGCTGCCAGTCGCTAGCTCCCAAGTAATTGGTGGTTAGCGACTGGGAACTGCCGACGTCACCGAAAAGAAGAACTGAGGAGACAAATGGCTGAGGCCGTTGTCGTATCGTCCCAATTGAGTGGGACAGACAAAACCCTTTCATTCGAAGCAGGGAAGCTAGCATTGCAGGCAGACGGCGCCGTGGTCGGTCGTCTCGGCGACACGATGGTGCTGGCTACCGCAACTGCAGCAAAGACCGTCAAAGAGGGGATCGACTTTTTCCCCCTGACTGTAGACATTGAAGAGCGCATGTATGCGGTTGGACGCATACCTGGATCATATTTTAGGCGCGAAGGGCGGGCAACAGATGCCGCAACATTGGCGTCGCGCCTTATTGACAGGCCTATTCGGCCGTGCTTTGCAGACGATTTCCGCAATGAGGTACATATCGTTGGAACGATACTTGGGGCGGACCTGGTTAACCCGCACGACGTTCTAGCAATTAACACGGCTTCAGCAGCTTTGATGATCTCTGGGATTCCATTCCAAGGGCCCATCGGCGCGGTACGGATCGCCTTCGACAAAGATGGCCAATGGATTCCCCACCCTACCTATCAGGATGGAGATGTGTCGAGTTTTGAGCTGGTGGTTGCTGGTCGGGAAAATTCTGATGGTTCCGATATCGCCATAATCATGGTCGAGGCTGGCGGTACCGAGTCCAGCTGGAATAACTACCAAGAGGGTGCTGCGCTTGTAACCGAAGCAGTGATCGCCAACGGGTTGGAACTGTCCAAGACATGGATCCGGGAATCGATAGAGCTTCAGCGCAAACTGGTTCAGGAGCATGGAAGCCGGCCACCTATGGAATACACACCGCAGATCGACTATTCCGAGGAAATTTTCCAGGCGGTCAAGGAGTTAGGTGCCGACTCGCTGGCAGAGGCAAACTCCATTCCAGGAAAGGCGGACAGAGAAGCGAGGCTGAGTCAAGTGTCAGCCTCTATCCTCGAGAAGCTCTCCGAGAGGTTCGAGGAAAGCGAAGGTCAGATAAAGAACGCCATCAAGGCGCTCAACAAGCATCTTGTTCGTAAGCGGATTGTTGAGGAGCAGGTAAGAATTGACGGTCGTGATCTTGTTACGATTCGGCCACTGTCCTGTGAAGTGGAGCTGATACCGACAGCTCACGGTACAGGGCTTTTCAATAGGGGTGAGACTCAGGTTTTGACCTTTTGTACTCTCGGCATGCCAAAGATGACTCAGATGCTTGATTCCATCTCCACCGACGAGTTCAAGCGGTACATTCACCATTACAACTTCCCACCATTCTCTACAGGAGAAGTGGGGTTCATGAGAGGTCCGAAGAGGCGTGAGATCGGCCATGGTCTTCTGGCAGAAAGGGCTCTCCTCCCAGTTATTCCGCCACAAGAGGAGTTTCCTTACGCCCTGCGGCTCGTTTCAGAGGTGCTGAGCTCGAACGGGTCAACATCGATGGCTTCAGTATGTGGCTCGACTCTGTCTCTCATGGATGCAGGAGTTCCCATCAAGGCTCCTGTGGCTGGGATCGCAATGGGCCTAGTCTTCGCAGAGGGCAAGTATGTGACGCTTACGGATATTCTTGGCGCTGAAGACGCCTTTGGTGACATGGACTTCAAGGTCGCAGGTACCGCGGAATTCGTTACCGCTCTGCAGCTCGATACGAAAATAGATGGAATTCCTGCTGAGGTATTGGGCCAGGCGCTCCTTCAGGCGAAAGAGGCACGGCTGAAGGTTCTAGACGTGATGCTACAGGTCATATCTGAACCCAGAAGCGCCGTAAAGGGCAATGCGCCGAAGATAATAAGCTTCGAGGTTCCGCTGGAAAAGATTGGGGAGATCATTGGCCCCAAGGGAAAGAACATCAATGCGATCCAGCAGGAGACTGGCGCAGAAGTGGGTATCGAAGACGACGGCACAGTCGGAATCGTGACGATTGGAGCCAAAGATCCCAAGGCGGTTGACGAGGCTCGCAGACGGGTTTACGAGATTCTCGAACCTCCAAAAGCTGAGATTGGAGCCAACTATGCGGGAAAGGTGGTTTCGATTGCAAAGTTTGGCGCCTTCGTAAACATCTTGCCCGGCAGAGACGGTCTGCTCCATATCTCTAAACTTGGAGGCGGCAAGCGGGTTGAGCGAGTTGAAGATTACCTCCAAATGGGCCAGGAACTCATGGTCCATGTGGATGACATCGACGCAGCTGGAAAGATCTCCCTGTCGCTTGTAACGGAAGCCTCAGCTCAAGAGGTGAGTTCTGAATCTGGAGAGCCAGCAGGCCAGGCTGTGCGCAGTCAGGTTCCGGCTGCAGAGGCAAAGCCATCGTCGGAGTCTTCGGTCGTCTCTTTTGAGGCTCACTTTGACGAGGAGCTCAGATCACAGTATGGCGATCTGGGCCCGGGTCCTTCACCGACTACCAGGCCAGCAGAGCGTGAAGGCGGGCATGGCAGAGGTCCTCGCAGAAGTGGCCGGCGCGACGGCCGTCGATAAATCACTGACGGATTGTGTCGACAATAACTCAATTTGACAACGGGCTTCAAATAGTCACAGAGGAGTTGCCGCAGGCTGCCTCTGTGGCTATCGGGGTCTTTGTCGGGGTCGGCTCTCGGGACGAAACGCTCGGGGAGCACGGCATCTCGCACTTCTTAGAGCATCTCGCCTTCAAAGGGACCAACGAGCTTTCTGCCAAGGAGATTGCCGTGATGGTTGACTCATTTGGCGGAGATATGAATGCCTTCACCACCCGCGAGATGACAAGTTTTCAGGTCCATCTCCTTGGCGAAGCCGCGGACCTTGGCGCTGACATACTTCGCAAAATTCTGACCGAGCCGGCTTTCAACCTTGCGGATATCGACGCCGAGCGCAGCGTGATTCTCGAAGAGATTGCAATGGCCAATGACGAAGCTGCTGACCTTGTGCACGAGCAGCTCGGAGCCGTGATTTACGGAGATCATCCACTTGGACGCGAGGTTCTGGGCTCTCGTGAGAGCATTTCCGCTATTGATCGCGACCTCATTCGCGAATTCTTTTCGCGCTATTACAGGCCAGTGAACATGGTTGTTGCAGCGGCGGGGGCACTAACGCATGACTCGATCGTGAAAAGTTTCGCTCCGTATCTCGGTGCCATAGCGAAGGGCGCCCCACCGAGCCGCAGCAAACCGGAGTTGCTTTTTTCTCGACCGGTCGTATGCGAGCGCGAGATCGAGCAGGTTCATGTTTCGATTGCCTATCCCGGATTACCCAGGGGGGATCGGCGTAAATGGGTTATGGCGGTGCTTGATCACGTTCTGGGAGGCGGCCTCTCATCCAGGCTCTTCCAGAGAGTTCGCGAGGATTCTGGCTTGTGCTATTCCATATTTAGCGATCGGGTGACGTATCAAGACTCGGGTTACCTAAATGTTTATTTCGCCGCGAGTCCTTCGCAACTTGGTAGAGCGTCAGAGTTAGTAGATTTGGTTATTGATGAGTTTGTTTCTGCGGGCATAACTGAGACAGAGCTGGCTGTAGCTAAGCGCTTTCTGCGGTCCCAGGTACTTTTGGCCAGAGAGGACACGGCTGCTGTAATGTCACAGCTAGGTTCCGTGCTGGTTGCTGGCCAGCAGATCAAATCGGTAGATGAGATTTTGGCTGAGGTGGAACGGGTGGCAGTAAGTGAAGTGGTAGAGCTAGCAACCGAGGTCTTTGCCGGATCCAGGCAAATTTCGGCGGTAGGGCCGGTTCCTGATGGGATTTTTGAGTAGGGGGATTGATGCGAATCGGTGTGTTTGGCGCTGGTGGCCAGATGGGAACCACGGTCTGCAGAGCGGTGGCTGGAGATCCAGAGCTGACCTTGGTGGCCGCAATAGATCCTCGGCTTTCAGGGATAGACCTGTCCCAGGTCACTGGCATAAATGGAACCGGGTTGGAAATTAGTGGATCAAAGGAGTCTTTGGTCTCGTCCAAGGCTCAGGTTGCAGTCGATTTCACCTCGGCCGAAAGTGCCTTTGAGAACATGATGTGGTGTGCCAAGCATAATGTTCACGGCGTCGTTGGCACGACCGGAATGTCCGCAACGCAGATGGCTCAGCTGGAAGAAGCTTTTTCGAAGTCAAAAGCGAACTGTATCATTGCTCCAAACTTTGCAATCGGGGCTATTCTCATGATGCGTTTTTCTGAGATGGCGTCAATTTTTTTCGATACTGTTGACATCGTCGAGTTGCATCACGATAAAAAGGTCGACGCACCCAGCGGGACCGCGATGGAGACGGCAAGGCGGGTGACCGCTTTCAGAGGTTCGGAGGAGAACCCATTTGCGCCAGATCCAACATCCAAGACGGTGCTGGACGGAGTGCGAGGTGGCCGATTCGATCAAGGAGTGCACGTTCATTCTCTTAGGGTGAGAGGAATGGTTGCACACCAGGAGGTGATCTTTGGAACACTTGGACAGACTCTTACGATACGGCATGATTCTTACGACAGAACTTCTTTCATGCCCGGCGTTCTCTTGGCAATAAAGTCGGTTGTCTCTCTATCTGGATTGGTAAAGGGGATCGATATGTTGATAGACGCGAAATTGGGGCTCACCCAGGGGCAGGTTGGTAGGGGTGGTGCAGCGAAATGACTGGGGGCGAGTTGACTCGATTTGGGCGAGTCTTGACAGCAATGGCGACCTCCATGGATTCCAAGGGAGAGGTGGATTACGACGCCACGGTGGTGTTGGCTAGATGGCTGGTCGACAATGGGACTGATGCTCTCGTCGTGACCGGTACGACTGGCGAAGCGCCTACGCTCACTGACAGCGAGAAGATCGCTCTTTGGGAGGCCGTCTCCTCTGCTGTGACAGTGCCTGTGATAGCTGGTTCTGGCTCCAACGACACTCTGCATTCTGTACAGATGACAAAGAAGGCCAAAGAGGTCGGTGCCGCGGGAGCACTGCTTGTCACTCCCTATTACAACAGGCCACCTCAGTCCGGCATACTTGCCCATTTCGAGGCTATTGCAGGCGCGGCCGATCTCCCTGTAATAATTTACGATATACCCGTTCGAACAGGTCGAAAGGTTGAGGGCGAGACTCTTATTGAACTCACCCGACGCTGCCCGACCGTCGTCGCGCTAAAAGACGCTGCTGGCGATCCGGCAGCCACATCAAAACTTGCTCCAAACTTGCCTAGTTATTTTGAGATCTACTCAGGTGATGATGGGCTGACGTTGCCGCTACTGGCGATTGGTGCAGTAGGGGTTATTGGCGTGGCAACCCACTGGGCGGGGTTCGGTTTCGGAGCCATGATATCCAGCTTCTTGGACGGTGACAAAGTTAGAGCTAAGGAGATCAACGAGGCTCTGATTCCTTCAGTCGAGTTTGAATCGAAGCCGGATGCACCGAATCCTATGCCGGTGAAAGTAATGCTTAACGAGCTTGGGCTTCACGTTGGAGAGACTCGACTTCCACTCGGTGCTGCTCCTGACTATCTGAAACCTGAAGCGAGGGCCGTTTTTTCTGCAACCAGTGCTGCTCTTGGCGCCGTCGGTGTCAAGTCAGCTAAGCCGAAGAGAGGGATTCGTGGCTAGCCAAGTAAAGGTGGTTTTCCTGGGCGGCCTCGGTGAAATCGGGCGCAATTGTGCACTTATCGAGCAAGATGACCAGATGGTCATTCTTGATTGCGGCTTGATGTTTCCGAATCCAGACATGCCAGGCGTTGATTTGGTCCTTCCTGATCTCACCTACGTCAAGGAGAACCAGCACAAAGTGGTTGGGTGCATCCTTACTCATGGCCACGAGGACCATACGGGAGCACTTTCTTTCCTTCTTCGCGAGATTGATCAGGTGCTGCCCATTTACGGATCAGAGCTTTCGTTGGGCCTTGCTGGCAATCGGATCGAGGAGGCCGGCCTTTCCGCAAACTGCGAATACATAGCTGTGTCTGATGGCCAGACTCTTGAAATCGGGCCTTTCAAGGTGGAGTTCATTCCGGTGACCCACTCTGTGCCGCACAGCTTCGCGGTAGCTTTCTACACGGCCCAAGGCGTGATACTGCATTCTGGAGATTTCAAAATCGACTTGAATCCAGTCGATGGGCGCTTCACTGATCTTGGCCGGATTGGTGCTATCGCTTCTAATCATGGAATCCGATTGCTGCTTTCTGACTCGACCAACGCTGAGGAGCCAGGGCGTTCCGAATCTGAGTCGGAAGTGGGAAAGACTCTTTCTCGGCTCTTTGGCATCTCCAAGGATCGCAGAATCGTAGTGACTTGTTTCTCCTCTCACATACATCGCATCCAACAGGTTGCGAATGTGGCGGTTGCATCAGGCCGGAGAGTGTTTACGCTTGGCAGATCCATGGGCAAGAACGTGGCTCTGGCCAGGAGGCTAGGACTTCTGTATATTCCTGACGACTTCATCTTCGACATTGACCAGGTGTCCAAGTATCCAAGTGAAGAGGTGTGCATAATCTCCACGGGATCCCAGGGGGAGCCGATGAGCGCCTTATCCCTTATGGCCGCGGGAGAGAACAAGTGGCTCAAACTTGAGCCTGATGACGTGGTGATCATTTCTGCTGACGCCATTCCTGGGAATGAGACCGCTATTGGGCAGGTGATAGACGGCCTGTACAGGCGTGGTGCTTCGGTGGTTCATCCAGGAATCGATAAGGTGCACACGTCGGGTCATGCAAAAGCTGACGAGTTGAAGACTCTTTTGTCAATTACGAGGCCGGGGAGCTTCATTCCTGTTCACGGTGAATTCCGGCATCTCTTTAATCACACTGTGCTAGCGGAACAGATGGGAGTCTCCCAAGATAACATTCTCCTCGCTGAGGATGGTGATGTGGTCGTAATTTCCGATTCAGGAATTGACTTTGGAGGCCAAGTCCCTGCTGGCCATCTTTACGTTGATGGCGTGGTTGGGGATGTGAACCGTGGGGTGCTGAGAGACCGAAAAGCTCTTGCTGAAGAAGGCGTGATTGTTGTAGTTGTGACCGTGGACATGAAGTCCGGAGAGCTCATTACCGGACCTGAGATCATCACTCGCGGATGGATCCATGCCGATGAGGCAGAGGGTTTGATAGAAGAAGCGAAGGAGGAGGTCCGGCGTTCTATTCAAGAAGTCGTGTTCCAGGACGCTCTAGATCTGGAGACGCTGAGGCGCCACGTAAGGACCTCGCTTGGCAAATACGTGAACAGGCAGACAAAGAGGCGGCCAATGATTGTTCCTGTCGTTTTGGAAGCCTGAGCCAAGATTTTTGGCGTAATCTCTGCAAAGATTAATTACAAATTGGTAATTTAGACTGATGAGTCGGTTGGGCTTTGGCATTTGCTGGCTAAGTTCAATCTGATGAGTCAAAAAGCTACGAATGCAGGCAGGAGTGGCGCAACGTCGGGTTCGCGAAATAGAAGGACAACTACCCCTAGTCGGTCTGCCTCTAGTGCGCGTAGGCAGCCGGCCGCGCGCCAGAAGCAGGCGCCCAAGCTGACACTTGTCAGCCACATCCGTTCGATGGACGATTCATTTCGTGGCATTGTCTATATTTTCGGGGCTCTGGTGCTGCTGGCATCTTCTCTAACGTCTCTGTTTGGCTCCTTAGGCAAAGATCTCAAGATTCTCGGGGAATCAATTTTCGGCATAGGAATTCTTGCTGCTCTGGTGGCGCTCCTGTTGTGTGGCTCGGCTCTCGTGGTTCCCGAACGGCTGTCTTTTGCGAGGCGCCGCGGGATCTTGGGCTTTGTTGCGACCCTTGCACTTGCTGGAATGCAAGGGGATCTCTATCAGAGAGCAAACGGTCCCGAACTTCGCACAAAAGGAGGAGCTTTCGGTTATCTGATCGGCCACAGCCTCAGCTTGTTCGCCAGCCGGTTTGGTGGTCTGGTTATTCTCTTTATTGTCTTCGCACTGGCTTCACTGGCCTTTTTCAATATTGGACCACAGAAGGTTGCACGGTTCATAGTCAAGAAGGTGCGACATTACATATCTGCGGGGAGCGAAGATGTACACGATGAACTAGGGGAGCCCATCCGCCGTTCTCGGCGGTCCACTGCCGCGTACCAAGAAATTGATGAAGATTCGCCCGATAAGACTCCTGTGGCTGGCATGAGCAACTCAAGGAGCGAGATCGAACTCGCGGAGCTGATCGATGATGCATTAGCGAGATCGGAAGGTATTACTCCAAAAGGTGCCAAAGCCAAAATCGCACCCAAGGATGCTCTGGATCTGAGTGTCGAAAAGGTGAGCGGCGTTTGGAGATTGCCGAGCCTTTCTCTTCTAAAGAGGGCCGCGATCAAGAATCTTGACAAGGAGGATCTAGCGAGTAGAGGCCGGGTTCTCCAAAGCTCCCTGGCAACTCATGGCGTCGTGACAAAGCTTGTTGGAATGACGGTTGGTCCGACGGTGACTCGCTACGAACTTGAGCTTGGGGAAGGCGTAAAGGTCGCGAAGGTCACCTCGCTCAACAAAGACATTGCTTATGCGATGGCCGCCGCCGACGTGCGCATTCTCGCTCCAATTCCAGGCCGATCTGCAATAGGGGTCGAGGTTCCCAACCTGAATCGCCAGATTGTCACTTTGGGAGACGTGCTCTCGTCAGAGGAGGCGGCTTCTGCGAAGCACCCACTCGAGGTGGCGTTGGGAAGGGATATCGCGGGACGGGCGGTGATGGTGAATCTCGCCGAGATGCCGCATGTTCTCATAGCCGGGGCCACTGGTTCAGGAAAGTCCTCCTGCATCAACTCGATCATCACCTCTGTCCTGATGAGAGCGACTCCTGACGAGGTGAGAATGATCCTGGTCGACCCCAAGCGGGTTGAATTGGGGCAGTACAACGGGCTGCCGCACCTTCTCACCCAGGTGGTGACTAACCCTAAGAAAGCGGCAAACGCTTTGTCGTGGGCGGTTAAGGAGATGGAGCGCCGATATGACCTCTTGTCTGAGGTGGGTGTTCGTGACATTTCAGGCTACAACCAGATGGTTACTTCTCTAGAGGCGGAGATGGCACGTGGCCAAGAGACTCCAAAGTCCTATGTCGATGAGGTTCTTGACGACTCTCCACTATTCAACGACGTTGGTGGGCGTGCGCTTGAGCGTCTTCCGTTCATAATTGTCGTGGTCGACGAGTTGAACGACTTGATGATGGTCGCAGCGCGAGATGTCGAAGAGTCAATTTGCCGAATTGCCCAAATGGCCAGGGCGGTGGGCATCCATTTGCTGATAGCAACCCAACGTCCTTCTGTGGACGTGATCACCGGAGTGATAAAGGCAAATGTTCCGTCACGCATGGCATTTTCCGTTTCCTCATTGGCCGATTCTCGAGTGATCTTGGATCAGCCTGGCGCAGAGCGTCTTGTTGGCAAGGGCGATATGTTGCTTCTCAATGCCTCTTCGAATGTTCCGAGACGCATTCAGGCTCCTTGGGTCTCAGAGGCAGAGGTTAGGTCTGTCGTGGGACACTGGCTTCGGTCTTCAAAGCCCCAGTATGTGGAAGGCGTTGAAGGCAGTGATGAGCACGGGGATGCTGGGATTGATCCTGGTGGTACTGATGATCTTCTCGACCAGGCTATTGAGCTCGTCGTATCTTCGCAGTTGGGCTCGACGTCGATGCTCCAGCGAAAGCTTCGGGTTGGGTTTGCTCGAGCAGGGCGTCTCATGGATCTCCTCGAGGCTAGAGGGATTGTGGGTCCCTCGGAGGGTTCAAAGCCGAGAGTTGTCCTGATGAGTAAGGAAGAGCTGGAAAATCAAAAGGAAGCGGGATACTTCTAATTAGTTCCACATCCTCGCTCACTATCTTGTTCCTGAGTGTTTTGATCATGTTGGTTTTGGGAAGGCTGGCTGTTTCTATTGGAGGTTGTGAGGTATGAGAAGAAATGACTCTTGGCTTGGAGCGGCATCCGAGCCCTCGCGCTCGCGGGGGAGTCACTACAGAGGTTCGGAGAGGTCTGTCGCTGGGCTATCCAGAGTCATAGTCGGAGTCGTCATCGTTGTGGTGGTTGTGTCAGTGATCCAGCTGATCAGGCCGGTCCCACTTCCCAAAGCGCGTCAGACAATCAGCAGCGCACTCATACCTGGCACCCCTCCGTCACTTCCGTGGCCCTCGCAGGGTGGCGGAGAAGTCGGAATACAGAACGTAGGCATAATCGGTGGTTTCAATCCCAACCAGCAGATACCGCTTGCGTCGGTTGCCAAGATTGTCACTGCTCTGGTGATAGTCAAGGACCACCCTTTGTCTTCTGGAAATGACGGACCTACGCTTACTCTGACGCCTACGGACGCTTCTGAGTATCAGACAATGCTTCAGCAGCAGGATTCGGTAATGGCAGTTGTCAGTGGCGAGAAGCTGAATGAATATCAGCTGTTGGAAGCACTCTTGATTCCTTCTGCGGATAACATTGCAGTCACTTTGGCAACGTGGGATGCAGGCTCTGTCCCGGCATTTGTGGCGAAGATGAATGCGATGGCTAAATCGTTGGGCATGGTCCACACGGTGTTCAAGGACCCTTCTGGCCTCGATACCGGCACTGTGGGATCTGCTGGCGACCAGGTGTTAGCGGCTCAGGCTCTCTTAAAGAACCAGGTGCTGTCCCAAATAGTGGCCAAGCCGCAGGCGACCTTGCCTGTGGTCGGGGTTGTATACAACGTGAACTACAACGTTGGCCATGACGGTTTCGTGGGGATCAAGACGGGCTCGATGGGAAATGGTGGAAACCTCGTGTTTGCCGCAACGGGTACCGGGTCGAAGGATCTCATCGTGGGGGCAATCCTAGGACAATCGGGCGTCCAGCCGCTGATCTCTGCTTTGAGCGAGAGTACAAAGTTGGTGAATGCAGCGCGCAAAGTGCCCTCTCAGTTCAGCGTACTCAGGCAAGGTCAGCAGGTCGGTGTAATAGTTGCACCTGGCGCTCAGCCAGTTCCTGTCTACGCAACAAAAAGTGTTTCCTTTGTCGGATGGCCCGGGCTTCATGTCAATTACAGTGCCAAGTTTACGAAGCTGAGCAACAACATCGCCAAGGGATCGAAGATCGGGGTTCTGACGGTCACCGTGGGAGAACAGTCTCAGGCCGTTTCTCTTGTTGCTGGTACAGCAGTTCAGAGACCATCCTTGATTTGGCGACTGAAGCGGCTGTAGGGGGCTTGTAATGATCGCAAGAGTGCCAGCATCTTCTGCTAACTTGGGTCCTGGTTTTGACACGCTAGCGTTGGCTCTTTCTCTCTATATCGAGGTCGAGGCCCAGCCAGCGGAGAGCTTCATGGTATCGTCATTTGGAGAGGGCTCGAATCTGCTTCCGAGTGAAAGCCACCTCGGGTCTCAGGTTGCCAAGAAGGTTCTGGGTCATTCGAATGTGCACCTCACGGTACGGTCCCAGATTCCGCTTGGGAGGGGACTGGGGTCATCGGCAGCCTTTGTCTCGGCCTGCGCTGCAGCAATGGGTTCTGAAGATCCCTTTGCCGTGGCATCTGAGTTCGACGGCCACCCTGAGAATGCTGCCGCATCGGTGTTCGGCGGCTTTGTAACCGCGGTATCGTTGGAGTCGGGATACATTTCTAACAGGCTTCCGGTGGATCCTGAGCTAGCGGCGGTTGTTGTCATACCGAGCATCGAGCTTGCTACGAAAAAGGCCAGGGGCGTTTTGCCAGAGAGTATCGACTTTCGCGACGCTACGTTCAACCTGGGAAGAATGGGGCTTTTGATTGCTGGGCTCGCAGACTTGGGCCTCCTAGTACCTGAAGCGACTCAGGACAGGCTGCACCAGCCATACAGGACTTCTTTGTTTGAGGAATCCTCCGTGATTTTGGAGGCGCTGCTTGACTCGGGCGCAATCGCGAGTTGTTGGTCCGGGGCAGGTCCAACCATGATTGGGTTTTGCCACTCCTCGCAAGCTGCCCAGGTGGCAAGAATGGTTAAGCAATATCTTGGCGGAGATGGCGGGCCATATTGCGTAAAGGAGCTGAAAGCCGATTTGTCCGGTTTGGTTACAACTGATAGCTACGGACCAGATTTCCAGCCACTGGAAGTTGCTAGTTTGTAAGGAATGAGTTCTTCCTACTGGATAGAGACGTTAGGCTGCCCAAAAAACAGGGTAGATTCCGAGAAGCTCGAGGGCCGGTTGGAGTCCAAGGGTCTCGTTCCTGCCAAAAATGCTGGTAACGCCGATCTCCTGATAATAAACAGCTGTGCCTTCATTGAGGCGGCGCGAGTGGAGACTATTGAAACAGTCCTTGATCTGGCCGAAGCGAAGAAGCGAGGCGCGCGACTGGTTGTCACTGGCTGCATGGCGGAAAGGTACGGCCCCGAACTCGCCACTGAGTTGCCAGAGGTCGATGTAGTCGCTGGCTTTGGCAGGGATTTTCTTGAAAGTGCATCGGTTCCGGTCAGTTTGACCACAAAACCTCGGCCTTCCTCTGGTGTGCGTGATTTTGACCTTCTTAATCTTGCCAGGCCAAAGAGTGCAAATTCTTGGGCCTATCTCAAGATTGCCGAGGGTTGCAACAGGGCGTGTGGGTTCTGTGCCATCCCTTCATTTAGAGGCAAACAGCAGTCGCGATCCATAGAGTCGATAGTGGAAGAGGCTGCCTCGCTTGGAGTGAAAGAGCTGGTTCTAATAGCTCAGGACTTGGCCTCATATGGGATTGATCTTTACGGTGAAAAGCGCCTCGTTTCTCTTATGGAGAGGCTGGCTGGCTCTGCCGACTGGATCCGGCTCTTGTACATCTATCCATCGGAACTCAATGGCAAAATGATCGATGCCGTATTAGCCACGGGAGTACCGTATTTTGATCTGTCGCTGCAGCATGTCTCAAAACGCCTCCTGCGGCGGATGAGACGCTGGGGATCGGGAGAAAAGTTTCTGGAGCTAATTGGACGGATTCGTGGAATCGAGCCGAATGCAGTTTTTCGCTCGTCATTCATCATTGGCTATCCTGGAGAGACTGAGGCAGACCACGATGAACTTCTTAGGTTCATTGAGGAAGCACAGCTGAACTGGGGTGGCTTCTTCACATTTTCTGAGGAGGAAGGAACCTTCGCTTGTGGACTCGGACAGAAGGTACCCAAGGCCCTAGCGCTGGAGAGGCTTGCAGAGGCATCTGAGCTTCAGGATGCAATCACATACAAGAGGCGAGTCGGCTTGCTAGGTACAAGGGTAAAGGTGCTGGCTGATTCGCCAGGAACGGGAAGATCATTTCGTGAGGCACCAGAAATTGACGGGATCATTAAAATTGATTCGGAAATCCCCTCTGGCGAGTATCGCGATCTTGTAATCTCGGGTGCAGAGGGTCCAGACCTGATTGGTGAGTCGGAGAGTTAGGAGGACCGAGTGTCAACTGAAACAACATTTGGCCCTAGCGCTCTCGCGACGCCATCCAACTTCATAACGCTGTTGCGTGTAATCATTACTCCGATTCTTATGTACAGCGTGGCTGAGCATGGCTCGACGTGGTTTGCCTTTGCAGTGTGGATGGTTCTAGCGTCGACGGACAAGCTTGATGGATTCTTAGCTCGGCGTCAGGGTGTCACGCGATCAGGAGCGTTTCTTGATCCCCTGGCTGACAAGCTCATGGTATTTGGTCTGTTCGCCGTCCTGGTTTTAAAGAACGAGGTGTGGTGGGTGCCCGTGTTCGTCATGGCAGTCCGAGAGACATGGATGTCGCTTTACAGGAGTCTCCTTGGCAGGAAAGGGATATCGGTTCCAGCTAGGCCGCTGGGTAAGGCGAAGACCTTTGTGCAGGTTGTGGTGATAGGCCTTGTTCTGATACCGGGGGTATACGGTACAGCGAGGGTTGAGATTTCCGTTCTTGTGTGGCTGGCCACTCTGTTAGCTTTGGTGAGCGGCTACTTTTACTATGCCGACGGTCGGGTTCGCAATTCCGGCTGATCGGGAAGCTGGGAGCGATTGTGCGAGTTGAAATCGTGGCTGTTGGCACGGAGCTGCTGCTTGGTCAGATTGTTGACACTAATTCTGCTGTCATTTCCCAGAAGCTCGCGGAGTTTGGAATTGACTGTCTTTTCCAGACCAGGGTGGGGGACAACCTCGAGCGAATCGTGTCTGTTTTGAATTCAGCTCTTGATCGCAACGATGCTGTGATGGTATGCGGAGGGTTGGGGCCTACTCAGGACGACATAACTCGTGAAGCCATTGCTCAGGTAATGGGTGTCAAACTCGAACACCATCAGGACATTGAAGAACGGATCCGGGCAATCTTCGCAGCCAGGGGCCGGAAAATGAGCGCGAACAACGTGCGCCAGGCGATGGTCCCGGTTGGTGCGCAAGTGATCAAGCAGCGTAAAGGGACCGCTCCTGGCCTGATTTGTCCGGTGCGAGGCAAAGTGATTTACGCTGTGCCTGGTGTTCCTCACGAAATGTCGGACATGTTGGAAAGCGCAGTGATTCCGGATCTTGTCTCACGGGCTGGCATGACGGGAGTGATCCGTTCCAGGACTTTACGCACTTGGGGCTTGTCAGAGTCAGCCCTTGCAGAAAAGGTGGCTCCGCGGCTTGAAGCTCTTGACGCAGGCGATGGAAGGACCACAATCGCGTTTCTAGCCTCTGGAATAGAGGGCATAAAGCTCCGAATCACTGCTAAGGCTGAGTCAAGCGCCGTAGTCGATTCCCTTCTTGATGATGAGGAACGAGAGTTGCGGTCCATTCTGGGGGAGATTGTGTTCGGAATAGACGACACAACTATCGAGATGGCCGTGGCCAAGGAGCTCGTCAGGCTCGGTATCACGCTCTCGGTTGCGGAATCACTGACTGGCGGGTTGATCTCTGCTCGGCTGGTAAACGTTTTAGGCGCTTCCGACTGGTATAGGGGTTGCGTCGTTTCATATGCCAGCGACGTAAAATACAAAGTCCTGGGTGTCGAGGTTGGCCCAGTCGTAAGTGAGCGAGCAGCCATAGAGATGGCCCAAGGTGCCAGGCGAGTCTTGCAAAGCGATATGGGGCTCGCCATCACTGGAGTGGCTGGGCCATCTCCTCAAGAGGCGAATCTGGTTGGGACTGTTTTTGTGGGAACTTCATCGGAGAAGTTCGGTGACCGCGCGATTCAGTTGATGCTTCCCGGGGATCGTGACAGGATCAGGCAGTATGCCACTATATCGGCGCTTGATTGGTTGCGGAGGATATTGAGCGGTGGAAAAGCCTCGACAGGTCTTGATTGACAAGAGAAAGAACTCGTAATCTGTTGCGTGAGCGAACATATGTTCGTATAATTGTGTTTAATACCGTCACAACTAGGGAATATCGTTTCGGATAGATCGGCTTGTTGAGCTTCGGTCGAACGTAAGGCTACGGGTTAATGAGGGAGCGGTGAGATTCTTGGGTAAGGAAGAGGCAGCAGATCGCAACAAGGCTTTAGAAATGGCTATAGGCCAGATCGAAAAGCAGTTTGGCAAGGGTTCGATCATGAAGATGGGTGAGAACGCCCATATGAAGATCGAGGCTATCTCAACCGGTGCTATGTCGCTGGATCTTGCCCTGGGGGTGGGTGGTTTTCCGAGAGGAAGGGTTGTAGAGGTGTTTGGCCCTGAGTCCTCAGGTAAATCGACTCTTGCTATGCACGTTGTAGCAGAGGCCCAGAGGAAAGGCGGCATTTGTGCCTATATAGATGCAGAGCATGCGATGGATCCGGTTTATGCGAAAGCCATTGGGGTTGATATCGATGAGCTCCTGATATCCCAGCCGGACAACGGGGAACAAGCGCTTGAAATCGCTGATATGTTGGTGCGCTCCGGCGGACTTGACGTCTTGGTGGTGGATTCAGTTGCTGCCTTGACTCCCCGTGCGGAAATCGAAGGTGAGATGGGTGACGCGCATGTCGGGTTGCAGGCGCGTCTCATGTCTCAAGCACTGCGGAAATTGACGAGCAACCTTAACAGGTCTAGAACGATAGCAATCTTCATAAATCAGCTCAGGGAGAAGATTGGAGTCATGTATGGCTCTCCAGAAGTGACGCCGGGAGGGCGGGCTCTCAAATTTTACTCATCTGTGAGGATCGATATCCGTAAGGTTGAAGCTATAAAGGATGGGGCTGAGATTGTTGGTAGCCGGACCAGGGCAAAGGTAGTCAAAAACAAGTGCGCCCCTCCATTCCGCCAGGCAGAGTTTGATATCATGTACGGCCTCGGGATTTCAAGGGAGGGTTCTCTCTTGGATGTTGGAGTGGACATGGGGATAATCAAGAAGTCCGGAGCTTGGTACACCTATGACGGGGAGCAGCTAGGACAGGGCCGGGAAAAGGCAAAGGAGTTTATTGCCAACAATCCCGTGCTGATGGCTGAGTTGGACGAAAAGGTACGTGCCGCAGTTGGTATGGTGATCGACACAAACCAGAATGGCGATGGATTTTCCGAGGAAGACAACGAGCCGATTTATCTCGACGACTAAGCAACTCTCGACCGTCAGTTCATGAAAGGCCCACTCATCGAGTGGGCCTTGTCGCTAGTCTGGTAATTCGTGAGCAAGAAGTATTTTGTAAAAACATTCGGCTGCCAGATGAACGAGCATGACTCTGAACGGATAGCTGCTGTGCTCGAATCAGATGGGATGGAAGCGGCTTCAGGTCCCGAGCAAGCGGATGTCCTTGTGTTCAACACCTGCTGTATTCGAGAAAATGCTGACAACAAGCTTTATGGAACTCTTGGCCATGCCAAGGCCATTCGTGATCGAAATCCCGACTTGAAAATAATGGTTTCTGGATGTCTTGCTCAGAAGGACCGGGAGCTCATCCAATCAAAGGCACCCTGGGTCGATGTTGTTTTTGGCACCAACAACGTTTCTAGGGCTGCCGAGCTGTTGAAGCATTCTGAGAAGTTTGGACCTACCATCGAGATTTTTGACGAGATCTCCAATGATGAGGTGGAGTTTGCATCGGCTCTGAACGCAGTCAGGGCTAGCGATTTTCAGGCATGGGTCACTATCCAAATGGGCTGTAACAACCATTGTGCTTTCTGCATCGTGCCTTCTGTAAGGGGAAAAGAAGTATCGAGAAGCTTTGATCAGATAGTCAGCGAGGTAGAGCGCCTTGCCGGCGAGGGGGTAAGCGAGGTTACACTGCTTGGTCAGAATGTGAACTCATACGGAAGGGATATAACCCTTGCACTCCGGGGTGGCTCTGAATCGCTGTCGGCGGGGCCGTATTGGTCGAGTGACCGCAGAGCCCGTCCTCTCTTTGCCGATCTGCTTCGTGAAGTCGGCTCGGTGTCGGGAATTTCTAGGGTGAGATTCACATCGCCTCACCCTAAGGACTTGCGTCCCGAGACGGTCGCGGCAATGGCGGAGACTCCTGCCGTTTGTGAGCACCTTCATTTGCCACTTCAGTCTGGGTCAGATCGAGTGCTTTCGTTGATGCACAGGGGCTACGATTCGGCGAGGTATTTGAAGAAGCTGGAGATGGTGCGCTCAGCGATACCAGGTCTGGCTGTAACAACGGATATCATCGTAGGGTTTCCGGGTGAGACTGATGAGGATTTCGAGCGCACGTTGGAAGTGGCGGCGCAGGCTGAGTACGACGGAGCATACACATTCATCTTTTCTCCAAGGCCAGGGACTGAAGCTGCAACCATGAGGGAGATTTTCGTTCCTGATGAGGTAATTGCGGAGCGTTTTGAAAGGCTTAAGATCGTAATAGATCGCTCTGCCCTTCGCAAACACGAGGAGCGGGTGGGGTTGGTCGAGGAGGTGCTCGTGGAGGGACGTTCGAAGAAGAATCCTGAGCTCTGGACGGGCAGGACAAGGCAGCACAAGCTGGTCCATTTCTCGACGCCCGATCGTGATTCGGCTTACCCGTTCTTTGGCGAAGGGTCCTATGTCAAGGTGCGGATTGATTCCGCTGCCGTCTATTACCTGCGCGGCGAGCTCGAAGAGGTTTTAGCTAATCCCCGCAGGAGAAAGCGGTTAGAATTCACAGTTGGCTGACCGGATTTTTGTGATGGTGTGTGATTCCGTATTTCGGTGCCGTATCTCTTGTCTCATTATCGGGGGTTGATACATTGGCTGAGGCAGTAAAGCAAACCGCAGACGCTTCTCCTGATGCTATTGTGTCATCTGGCGGGGCGACTGGGCCCAATTTCAAGATCGTGCCGTTGAAGGCGCTGCCAATCGTCGCTGTTGTGATCATAGGGATGATTGTAAGCATCGCAGGGAATTGGCAATGGGCCTTGGATTTCTATCATGTCGTTGGAGGTGGTCTTTGGACTGGAATTGACCTATTCGTTGGGTTCGTGGTCGGGCCAATCATCGGTAGGATGTCTATTCCAGCGCGGATGGAGTTCTCTTCGAGGTTCATGCCGAAGATGCTTCTGATAATGCCGACTGTGGTCACCATGACCCTCGGCTCCGGATTTCAGCTGGCACGAAAACTGGAGTACTTAAATCCTGGCACCGCTACCCACGGGTGGCTTGTTGGGTCGTTTGTCGTTGTGGCTGTCATGACCGTCATAGCTCTAGGCATTCTAGAGCCGGCCAATATTGCAGTTCTCTTTGAACTAAAGAAGGAGAGTCCCAACGGAGCTGTCATTGCAAAGCTGATGCGGCGCTTCATCTATACCGCAGGCGTAACCGGTGCTATGCAGCTGGCTACCCTGATAATCATGACGAAGGTGGCGTCATTATGAGCAGCATTTCCGAGCAGCAGGGCTCAACAGTCTACGAGTCAGGCACGGCTGTAAACAAGACCGCTTCTCTCCCCCCGGTCACCGAAGTTGGTGTGGGCGCACTCATTTTGATCGTGATTGGTGGCGTATATCTTTCGTCGTTCTTTCCGCGAAGAGCTCCGCTGCTGCTTCCAACAGTCCTGGCGCTTGTCGCGGCATTGATGGTCATATTCAACAGTGCTGCACTCCTGAGATCCAGGGAACTGCCGAGAGGGATATTTGCGAAGGTGTTCAAGTGGGCACTGCTAGCGTATGTTGTGGTCGCGGGGATGCTCGAATACGTCTTTGTGCTGGACGGGACGCGCGGCAATGCGCTAGTGGTGTTGAGCTTGATGCTTGCCATATTTGCAGTCGACGTTCCCACTATCATTGCGTTCACGGTGGCAAGATATCATGATTCTCGGTAGGTGCTTTAGGGCGCTCGGTCAGCGGCCGATGCGTGGTCTGCGCTAGATGATACTTGTCTTTCGTAACTTGGTGCAGTGAATGGAGGAAGAACAGAAATGTGGGGCGACTCCTCTGCTCGCCCTCGTTGGACCGACGGCCTCCGGGAAGACGAAGGCGGCTGTTGAGCTGGCTCGCAAGTTCAAATCCTTAGAACTCGTTAGTATCGACTCGATGACCGTTTACCGGTCGATGGATATCGGTACTGCAAAGCCAACTTCAGACGAGCTTCGGGGAATTGCTTATCACCTATTGGACATGGTAAGTCCGTGGGAAGAGTATTCGGTTTCCCAGTTTCAGGCTGATGCAAATAGAGTCTTGGAGGGCATCCGCAGTCGAGGCAGCATTCCTCTGCTGGTCGGTGGGACTGGTTTGTACTATCAGGCAGTCGTCGACGGTCTTGAAATTCCCGGGCAGTGGCCGGAACTCCGTGCCTCTTTGGAAGAATGCGCTGCAATGGAAGGGGGTCTGGCGTCGCTGTACAGCAAACTAGTCGAGCTCGACCCAGATGGTGCGGAGAAAATTCAGCCCAACAACTCAAGAAGGATAGTACGCGCTCTCGAGGTCACTATTGGGTCCGGAACGCCTTTCTCCCGACACGGTCCGGGTCTATTTGCTGATGTTTGTGGCAAAGTCAGCGCCGTAGGCATAGATCTGCCCAGGACGGAACTCTTCGATCGAATTTCCCAGAGGCTTGATGTGCTGCTCAGCTCGGGTTGGGTGGACGAGGTCAGAAGGATATCAAGCGATCCGAGGGGGATGTCTAAGACTGCCAGACAGGCTCTCGGTTACAAGGAAATCCTTGGCTATCTGGAAGGCAGCACAACCCTTGAGGAGGTGCGGCTTGAGATTCTCGCTCGCACCAAGCGGTTTGCCAAGCGACAGATCGCCTGGTTCAAAAGAGATCCGAGAATAGCCTGGTTTGACTCTTCCGAGGCAGCAAAAATAGAGCTAGTTTCGATACTGTCATCTATCGTTGGATACTCGCCGGAAAAACATAATTGAAAGTGAATGATCGTTTTGGGAAAAGAGCTTTTGCTATCAAAGCACCACGGACTTGGAAACGATTTTCTGGTCCTTTTGGATATGACTAGCTCCGTTTTGCTTGAACATATCGAGATAAAAGCGCTTTTGGACAGGCGCATTGGCGTGGGGGCAGACGGGCTGATGCACGTGACTGCATCTTCTCCTGAGTCGCCCTCAGTTGCGCGAATGGTGCTTTATAACTCAGACGGCTCGAGAGCTGAAATGAGTGGCAACGGCATAAGGTGCCTTGCTCAGGCTTTAATCGATTCTGGTGCAGCACCTCTAGGCCCTTTTTCGATCGACACCGATGCGGGCGTCATCGAAATAGAGAGCCACTCTGCTCAGGGCGACGCTCTAGCGATGATTTCGGTGGGTATGGGCATGCCAAAGATCTCAGAGTCCGCCGAAAGGGACATAGAAGGCATAGAATACCTGACAGTCAGGGTTGACATCGGCAATCCCCACCTGGTTCTCTTTCCAAGGGAGAAGATTTCGCCCGAGATCTTCAATCAGCTCGATCTGGCACACCTAGGTCCAAGAATCGAGTCTGAGTACCGCGGCGGGATGAACATAGAGTGGGTGGTTCCTTCTGGGGATCGCAGGGAAATGGCACTCCGTGTGTGGGAGAGGGGAGCCGGCATCACCCAAGCCTGTGGAACCGGCACGACGGCTAGCTCGTTTGTTGCCTACACTTTGGGGCTGGTCGACGAGAACGTCTTGGTGCACAACCCTGGCGGAGACATGGCAGTGCGAATCACTGAGGATGGGTGTTTTCTGACAGGACCTGCACAGAAGATTTGCGATGTCGTAGTAACATCCAACGAACTCAAGGCCATGGCGGCGCTCGTCAAGTGAGCCTGATAGACCGCTCCTTCAAGGAAAAGATCATCCTCGTTGGTGTGGCCTTCCCGTCTGCTCAGCTCAACGAGGTGGAGGAATCGTTAGATGAACTCGCTCTGTTGGTCGACACAGCTGGAGCTGAAGTAGTTGCAAGGGTGATTCAGCGCCGGAACGAGCCAGATGCTGCGACATACGTGGGAAAGGGCAAGGCAGAGGAGCTGCACAGTCTTTCGGAAGCGCTGGATGTCGATACGGTTGTTTTCGATGACGAGCTGAGTCCTGCGCAGCAGAGGAATCTTGAAAAGATCCTAGGTCGTACGGCAATTGATAGGACAGCCGTTATCCTCGACATCTTTGCACAGAACGCATCGACGATGGAGGGTAAGACCCAAGTCGAGCTGGCTCTGCTCACCTATCGGTTGCCGAGGCTTCGGGGCAAGGGAAAGGCACTCTCGCAGCAGGTTGGACGAATAGGGACTCGGGGTCCAGGAGAGACCAAGCTTGAAGAGGACCGAAGAAGGCTCTTGGCACGAATAGCAAAACTGAAGGCCGATCTCAAGGAACTCTCAAGCACCAGGAAGCTTCAACGCAAGGCGAGGGTGAAGTCTCGAGTCGCGTCGGTTTCGCTGGTCGGCTACACAAACTCAGGGAAGTCGACTTTGCTGAACGCACTGACTGACGCAGATGTGTACGTAGCCAACAAGCTCTTTGCCACGCTAGATCCGAGGACTAGGCGTCTCGAGCTTCCTGGAGGAGAGCCGATCTTATGTTCAGATACAGTGGGATTTGTGAAGAAGCTGCCTCATCAGCTTGTCGAGGCTTTCCGTTCCACTCTTGAAGTTGTTGCAGAGTCTGACCTGCTCTGTCACGTTG
Organism: Actinomycetes bacterium; assembly: GCA_021799035.1. Lineage (GTDB taxonomy): Bacteria > Actinomycetota > Acidimicrobiia > Acidimicrobiales > Acidimicrobiaceae > SCQM01. The sequence goes on from JAJZBG010000007.1 coordinate 44,039, forward strand.
TGGATTCTTCGAGTTCTGATATTGAGGGGCGGATGAACGCTGTTCATTCGGTGCTAGAGGAGATTGAGGCAGGGACCGTGGATGAGATCTTGGTCTTCAACAAGATCGATCGGCTCTCAGCGGCAGACCTCGTCGAGCTGAAGATGAAGTACCCAGATGCAGTGTACGTGTCCGCAATCGAGCGAAATGGACTTGATGACCTACTGGAGGCAATTGCCGCTCATCTCCGTGCTAAAGCAAAAGTGGTGGATCTGCTCATACCATTTGACCGAGGAGATCTTCTTGCCATGCTCCATCGTGAAGGTGAGGTAATATTCCAGCGTGAATCCGAGGGCGGCTTCAAGGTGAAGGCGCGATTGGGCCGATCGAGCTTAGGTGCGTTTAGCGAATATAAGACCAGTTCCTAACCAGGGAGGCCAGAACTCGCTTTAGGCTGGTTATGCAGCACTGAGGTGCATCTTGCGTTGATATCATCTAGATCACCCTACGTGTGAGACTCTGCCTAGCATTGGAGACGATGAGCTTTGTCATCTGACGTTCCTTCCGGATTTGCACCGCCGCCCTATCCTTATGATCGCCTTGACTCCATTGCCGAGTTGGCAAGGAGGCATCCCGACGGACTAGTAGATCTGAGCGTTGGCACTCCGGTTGATCCGCCGATGGAGGAAGTCGTAGAGGCGCTTTCGTCGTCGAATGCGGAACGGGGATACCCGACGTCACTTGGCTCGACTGAGCTAAGGAAAGCCATGAGCGCCTGGATGTCACGAAGATTCGGGATTGACCTTGCGATATCTCGAATTGCGAGCTGCTTGGGTACCAAGGAATTTGTCGCTAGCACTCCCTGGTACATGAAGCTGCGCTCTCCTTCAAAGGATACAGTTCTCTACCCGGCGGTCTCCTATCCAACTTATGCTTTGGGAGCAGAGCTAGCCGGGTGCAGAGCCGTGCCAGTTCCAGTTGATGGTGACGGAAAGCTGCAGCTGAGTTCGATCAGCAGTGGTGACATAACCAGAGCTGTCATGCTTTGGTCTAACTCGCCGTCGAACCCGACCGGGGAACTCGATGATTTACAGAAACTGTACGAATTTGCCAACGATACCGGAGTTCCGGTGTTTTCGGACGAGTGCTATTGCGAATTCACGTGGTCGAAGGATCCGGATTCGATTCTAAAATATGGGTCCGAAAATGTCATTGCAGTGCACTCTTTGTCAAAGCGGTCGAATCTGGCTGGCATTCGAGTGGGGTTCTACGCTGGCGATCCTTCATTGGTGGACTATCTTGGGTTGGTGCGCAAGCATGCGGGCATGATGGTTCCGGGGCCAATACAATATGCAGCAGCCATTGCATTTTGTGATGATCTGCACGTTGAGCGTCAGAGGAAGGTGTATTACGACCGGCTTAGATTCATGGTCGATCTCTTGACCAATTTGGGATACGACGTTTCTATGCCAAACGGGGGCTTCTACCTGTGGTTCAGGTCAGAGATGGAAGACGGTTTCGAACTGGCCGCAGAGCTTGCAAGAACTTTGGGAATACTTGTTTCTCCCGGCGAATTCTATGGCGAGGATAAGAAGTCATTTGTTCGGATTGCCATGGTTGCCGAAACGAGCAAGCTCGAGCTGGTAGCCCAGAGAGCGCGTAAGAAGGAAAGGTTTTGATGTCAGACTTAGAGTTGCAGATCGAAGATCTTTGGATGCGCAGGACTGATGTTGATCCATCGGATCCTGAGGCCAGAAAGCTGGTTCGGGACGCGATCGGGCTCTTAGATTCGGGTGAGGCAAGAGTAGCCGAGATCGACGTCTCTACTGACAAGGTTGTGGTCAACGAATGGCTCAAGCATGCGATACTGATGCTGTTCCGCTTTTCAGACATGGAGACCATGGAGCTCGCACCCTTTGAGTTTGCTGACCGGGTTCCTCTCAAGAGGGATTATGCCTCAGGGGGCGTGAGAGTTGTTCCAGGCGCCTCAGCCAGGTGGGGCTCCTATCTGGAACCAGGGGTGACCCTAATGCCAAGCTATGTCAACATCGGAGCTCGCGTCGGAAGCGGAACCATGGTTGACACCTGGGCAACTGTTGGTTCGTGCGCTCAGATAGGCAAGAGGGTCCACCTCTCGGGGGGAGTGGGAATCGGCGGTGTACTTGAGCCGGTACAGGCATCCCCGGTCGTTATTGAAGACGAGGCCTTCATCGGCTCAAGGGCAATGATAACTGAAGGGGCCAGAGTCGGAGAAGGGGCCGTTGTAGCGGCAGGTGTGATCCTCAACCCCTCGATTCCTGTAATTGACGCGGAAACTGGCACAGAGATCTCTCGTGGTCATATACCACCTTGGTCTGTTGCCATCAGCGCGACCAGGTCCCGGCAGTTTGCTGGCGGAGAGTTTGGACTTCCTTGCGTCTTGGTGATCAAGCGCCTCAATGAGGGGGAGCGGCACGACAAGGCTGGACTCAACGATCTGCTGAGAGATCATGGAGTTGCAACTTGATTGCTAAGGTGCTGGTCTGAGAGTTCGAGAGCTTTGAAATGGAATTCGATTTAGCAAGCTTGTGCCAAGAGATGGTGGCGATTCCCTCCGTCTCTCACGATGAGGAGAAGATGGCAGATTTTGTGGAGAGCCATCTCTCACGTATTTCCGGACTAGAGCTGATCCGCATTGGAAATAATCTGATCGCGAAATCAGCGGGAGGAAGGCCAAAGAAGGTACTCTTGGTGGGCCATCTCGATACTGTGCCCCCTGACGGTAACGAAATTCCACAGGTCAAACAAGGGCGGATTCATGGCTTGGGAAGTGCAGACATGAAAGGCGGCTTGGCAGTGATGCTGGGACTGGCGAGCATAGCAAACAGCCTTTCAGTCGACACCAATTTTGTCTTCTACTCATGTGAAGAGGTTTCATCTAAGTACAGCGGTTTGTTAGAGATTGAGAGAATGAGCCCGGATTCCTTGAATGGTGACGTTGCCGTATTGATGGAACCAACTGGTGGACGAGTTGAGGCAGGTTGCCAGGGGACAATGAGGGTGAAGATACAGGTGCGTGGACAGAGGGCGCACACGGCAAGACCATGGATGGGAGTAAATGCGATCCACCGTTCGGGAGCTATTATCACTCGACTCGCCGGAGTCGCATTGGAGAACTCAGTTATCGATGGCCTGCAGTATCAAGAGTCCTTGCAGGTTGTGAAGGTTGAAGGCGGTGTGGCTAACAACGTGGTACCAGACCTTGCGACTATCACTTTGAACTACAGGTTCGCACCGAACAAGGATGTCGATAGGGCTTTTGCGTACGTCAACTCATTAGTTGCGGACCTTCTGAAGCCTACGGACGTTATCGAGCTGGAGGAGGGGGTATCCGGCGCTGTCCCTAACCTCAACGAGCCTCTCATTTCTAGCCTTCTTGCAGCTTCGAGGGCGGTGCCTCGTGCGAAGCTGGGTTGGACCGATGTCGCGTTCTTTTCCGCCAGAGGGATTCCGGCAACCAATTTTGGACCTGGAGATCCTCTCGTCGCCCACACCAAGGACGAGTTCGTTGAGGTCTCCGAGATCAAGGCTGTCTTTGACTCCGTGAGGCTCGCTCTCAACGGCTAAAGAGAGCGCAGCACATTCACAACACGACCGTAGATAGTGACTTCACTTGCTGGAAAAACCATCGGTTCGAACGACGGGTTCGAAGGCATCAACGTCACATATCCACCATTGGTTGCGATTCTCTTGATAGTCGCTTCGTTATTTGGGGTTCCTACCACAGCGATTTGGTTCGGCTCGACGCGCTGTTGCCGGCGCACGACGACAAGATCCCCGTCGAGTATCGCATCCCCTGACATCGATTCTCCGACGACCCTTAGAATGAACAGTTCGCCGCTGCCGGTCAAGGATCTTGGAAGCGAGAAAGAGTCACTGATCTCTTGGTCTGCGAGTATGCCAGCTCCTGCTGCAACTCTTCCAACCACTGGGACTTGCACAACCTCTCCTTCGCGCGATGACTCTCGGTTGTCATCATTGCTCCAGTTGATGGTTATGCTTCGCGGCTTTGTTGGGTCCTTTCGGAGATAACCCAGCTCTTGAAGTGCCTTGAGCTGTGCGTGCACAGACGAGGACGAGTTGAGACCAACCGCTTCCCCGATTTCCCTAACCGAAGGAGGATATCCTCGCAGGCGTTGTTGGGAAACAATGAATTCAAGTATTGATCGCCTGACGGGAGTCAGCGCTTTTGTTCTTTGTCCTGTCATCTTCCCCCGCTGCTGTCACAACCGCTCCCCATAATGAGTTCTAGAGCGTTAGAGGTGTTACAGACTCAGAATAGCAGGAATGGACTCAGGATGCAAACAAATGTTCGGAGAGAATACGCAGACGAACAAATGTTCGAATATGATGGGTGGTGCAATAGGGTCTTCGGGTGGATTGGAGGGGATGAAGTGGTTGCAATTCGGAGAGATCGGTTGAACGGGCAAGTCTACGGTCAGAGGATGCGTCTGATCGAAGACATGAATCGAAGCAGAAGGTACCGCGGGAAGTCAGCCACTAAGGCCCTCAAGACGACCCTATGGGCAGGTTTGCTATCGCTAGTACTGCTTGCTGGGTACTCATTGGGAATTTCTGCATCGAAACCGCCGGCGAGAAATGTGCTAACGAATCCTTCGAGCTCATCCTTTGTAAGGTACACCGTGAAGGCCGGAGATTCTCCATGGTCTATAGCCGCCAGCCTGGCTCATGAACCTGTTCAGGTGTCATCGATTGCCAAGCAGATTAGTGCGATCGAAGGAGGAACCATTCTTCAGCCGGGGACGGTGCTTTACATAGAGCGCTGAGTTTCCCATTTGCAAAGGCACCCTTTTCGGACGTAGTTAGCTCTATAGCTATAGGATCATTATGTATCAAATGTTTTGCGGTGGTGGAGCTGCGAGTGCGCTGTCCAGTATGCGGAGATCTAGAAGACAAGGTTATTGATTCACGAACAGCCGAAGATGGCCGCTCGATTAGAAGAAGACGTGCATGTCTGTCATGCGGTGGCAGGTTCACCACGTTCGAGAGGATCGAAGAGCTTTCGCTTCTGGTGGTCAAGCGGTCTGGACACAAGGAGTTGTTCGACCGTTCAAAGATTGTGTCCGGGGCAAGGTCAGCTCTTAAGAATCGGCCTGTGGACAAGGATCAGATAGAAGCTTTGGCGGCAGATGTTGAGGATGCGCTCAGATCGGTCGGTGCAGAGGTTTCGTCACAGCAGATCGGGAAGATGGTTCTGGAGCATCTGCGTGATCTCGATGAGGTGGGGTACTTGCGCTTTGCTTCGGTGTACAAGGGCTTCGCAGATGTGAGAGATTTCGAACGCGAGTTCAGCTATTTGTCGAAGGATACTGAACCGAAGAGGCCTCGAGAATAGCGTATTGTTGAATATTCGGCGCTTCATGGGGCAAGGTTTACCGACAATGTTTGATGCGAAACACATGGCCGTATGCTCTTCGCGGATCATACCTGCCAGTGCCAGTGAGATTTTTGATATCTTGGCTAACCCGGCCATGCATTCGAAAATCGACGGTTCAGGTACGGTCCGGAGGACCATCCATGGTCCCGAGCGCCTTTATATGTCTGCAAAGTTCGGCATGAGTATGAGGCTGGTCGTGCCATATCGTATCACCAATACAGTTGTCGAGTTTGAGCAGGACAAGCTTATCGCCTGGCGCCATTTCGGCGGGCATATCTGGCGGTATCGGCTCCAAGCGCTCCAACGCGAAGGCTCTGCAAACGCAACCGAAGTGACTGAGTGCTTTGACTATTCCACGGCCAGGAGTGTCAAGTTTATACACCTAATCGATGCGCCAGTGAGGAACCTGATTGCAATAGAGAAGACCTTGGAAAGGTTAGAGGCCGTATTCGGCTAGCCATCTGCAAACGGAAGGAAAGGCAGGACTCTGTCCTTCAAGAACGTCGCTAGTTCGAGGTTTGATGCGGCGACGGTCAGCTCTGCGGTTGGCAGATCGCTCGTGGGGCCAAGCACGATCCCACCAGCTTCTCTGACTATCAGCGAGGCTGCGGCATAGTCCCATGGCCATAGGCCTGACTCATAGTAGCCGTCCAAGCGGCCTTCAGCGACATAGCAGAGGTCAAGCGATGCTGCGCCAGCTCTTCTGATATCCCTCACGTCCCCGATTAGTGTCGAAAGATATTTCGCCTGAGCGGTTCTGCGGGCAGCCGTGTAGCCAAAGCCGGTTCCGATGAGGGAGTTTTCTATGGGAACCCTCTCGCGAACATGTATTCGCTCTTGATCTTTGAACGATCCCAGACCGGTGCCGGCCCAGTAGAGGGTGTCCTCAGCAATATTGAAGACGGCTCCAGCTACGGTATTGTCGCCTTCTTTTACGCCGATTGAGACCGAATAGCTTGGGAAATCGTAGATGAAGTTTGTAGTTCCGTCGATTGGATCAAGCACCCAGTAGATGCCGGAAGTTCCGCTGCGGGTACCCCCTTCTTCTGCAACTATCGAGTCGTCGGGGAATAACGTGGAGATGCGCTCTATGAGGAACGCCTCAGCAGCTTTGTCAACGTCCGTGACGATATCGTTGATCGACGACTTTGATGTCATCGAAAAATCACGCTTTTGCGATGAGCTAACGAGTCTTGCGGCCTCGATGGCTAATGTCTTTGCCGCTTCGACCAAAGTCTGGTAGCTTTTCATGTATCCAAGCTAGGCGCTATCGGGATCTAGCGGGGTCGCGCAAGGAAAGCTGCTCGTAACGCTGGCATCATAATTTCATGGTTGCCAGGAGGATCTCGGGTTTCTGGTAGTCGTTGTGGCAAGAGTGACAGGCAAGTTGGTGCGTTGTATGAGTTGCCTCTAGATGGCTGCGACTCATCAGGCGACGGCAATGCATTAGGAATGGATACGTGGGTCGACTTTACGGAAAGGTTCCGTCTACGGCATTGGCATTTTATGCCCATCCTGATGACGCTGATGTCTCCTGCGGCGCCACCATGGCTCTTTGGGCAGCGCGTGGCGCGCGGGTTGATCTCGTTGTTTGCACTAAAGGGGAAAAGGGGACGATCGATCCGGATCAAGACATCTCGAAGTTGGAGTTGGAGCGCCTTGAAGAGGTCGAAAGGTCGAGGCTCATCGTGGGGGTTTCAAATGTCGTGCATCTCTCTATCCCTGACGGATGTATAGAAAACTCGACCCAGTTCAGGGCGGAAATCGTCCGGCTCATTCGGCAATTCAAGCCGGAAGCTGTACTGTGCCCGGATCCAACCGCAGTGTTCTTTGGTTCGGGATATTTCAATCACAGGGATCACCGCGAGCTAGGTTGGACCGTCCTTGATTCAGTATCACCCGCCGCGAGCCTTCCTCATTATTTTCCCTCGGAAGGGCCTGCTCATCAGGTAAGCACGGTTTTGCTTTCCGGTTCTCTGGAAGCTGATGCATTCGTGGATGTGACCGGGTCGATCGGCAAGAAGCTTGATGCGGTGCAGTGCCATCGATCGCAGATCGGCGAGCGCGAGGAGTGGATGCGCGAGGTGATTTCGAGCAGGGCCAGGGAGACTGGAAAGGCAGTTGGAGTAGGTTACGCAGAAGCCTTCCGGCTGCTGGAACTCGGAGTGTGAGAGTACCGAATTCGATTCGTGGCGGTGCTATCTCGCAGATCGCGTAGAGCTTTTCCGCAAGTGAAGCAGTTTTCGCGCGAGGCTTATGGCGAGGGTTTGATACGGAACTTGGGGATACTCGAATGATCGGTGTTGCCGAGAGGTTTTCTCATGATGATGTGGAGCCTTGAAGGCACTCTAATAGAGTCGAAAAGCGCTTGTCGATTTGCAACGCGTCCCAGGCAATAATTGAGCGCTGCTTTCTTCTCAAAAATACTGTGTGATATGCAGTTCTATGCAAAAAGCCATATGGTAGTTTTTTCGAATGCAACTGGAATTTCAGCCCCGTTCCGTTATGTATTAATTCCCGGTCTTGTAGTAAGATGTTTTTGGAAAAGAAACTGAGGCATGAACGAAACGACTGCTGGTTCCTCTGGATCCAGCGACGCGGGAAAGGAGGCGGAGGTGCCACTTTCAGAAGAAGAACACCGGATTCTCCAAGAGATAGAAAAGAACTTCTATGAGAACGATCCTGAGTTCGCGTCCCGCGTAAAGTCAGAGACAGTGTATCGGCATGCTGGTAGGAACATCAAGTGGGCTCTTCTCGGTTTCATCGCAGGGCTTGCTATGCTCATCCTGACCTTTACGACTTCTGTGGTACTCGGTAGTGTTGGTTTTCTCGTGATGCTCGGTTCATCTGTAATTTTTGAGAAGAATCTACGTCGCATGGGCAAGGCTGGTTGGAGCGAAATTTCGCAGAGCAAGGGCTTTCGCTCACAGTTTGGGCGTATGTCGTCGAAGTTTGGAAAGCGCTTCGGCCAGAAGGGCTGAAGAAAAGAAATTGTTTCAAATGTTATAGTCTTCTGCATGGAGCATTTCTTAGCGCTTGACATAGGTGGAACAAAATTCGGTGGTGGCGTCGTTTCTGAAAAGGGCGACGTCATTTCTTATGTAGCAGGTCCAACTCCTAAACCGAGTACCGCGGCTGAACTGTGGGAGTTGGCCAGGAGGCTCTTGCATCAGGCGGTCGATGAATCGGGGGTCCATTCCATTGCTGCTGTAGGAATTGGGAGTGGTGGTCCCATGGATCTCGAGAAGGGACTTGTTTCTCCGCTAAACATCCCTGGCTGGAGAGACTTTCCTTTGCGATCCTCCATCGAGGAGGAGTTCAACGCAGAGGTCTATCTCGATAACGACGGTAAGGCTCTCACGCTTGGGGAAGGGTTGTTTGGCAGAGCCAAAGGAACGCAGAATTTCGTTGCCATGGTCGTGTCGACAGGAATCGGGGGCGGTATCGTACTGGACGGAAGGCTCCTTAACGGGAGGCTGGGCAATGCCGGCCACATCGGACATGTCAACGTGGAGGAAAAAGGCAATTTGTGTGGATGCGGTGCCATAGGTTGCCTTGAGGCTCAAGCATCCGGAACCGCTATTACAAAGTATTTTGGAATGGATCCGCGTCAGGCGACTGAGGCGGTGAAGGTGAGGTGCGGGGAGTATGTTGGCCGTGGAGTTGCTTCAGTAGCCTCACTGCTCGATCTCGATCTATTCGTAGTGGGAGGCTCAGTTGCATTGGGCTTCGGTAAGGTGTTCTTTGACGCTGCCCAGCGAGAACTTTCTGCTCGAGCGAGGCTGAGCTTCTCGAGCGAGGCAAAAATCGTTCCGGTCGGTCTGGGAGAGCATGGCCCGATCATCGGAGCAGCTTCAGTTGCACTTTCGCGTCGTAGAGGGCTATTTTGAGTAGTCGACCTATCGTGCAGCGAGAGCGGACGTAACAACCTAAGGATTGGAAATGGATATCAGCTACCCCCCTGAGGCCGAAGAGTTCCGCAACAAAGTTCGGGAGTTTCTTAGAGACAATCTTCCGCAGGGTTGGCGGGGAACTGGCGCGCTGAGCAAGGCCGAGGTTGTTGAGTTCACTAAGTGGTGGAGGCAGATCCTTTTCGAGAACAAGCTTCTAGCCTTATCTTGGCCCAAAGAGTACGGTGGTGCCGGGCTTTCGCCTGTAGAGCAGGTTGTCTTGTCTGAGGAGTTTGCGAGAGCCGGAGTGCCATTCGGCGGCCCAAACGATCCTTTTGGGATTCAGATGGTGGGAAACACCCTGATCCACTGGGGTACAGAGGACCAGAAGAGGCGCTTCCTTCCTCGGATCCTCTCAGGTGAGGACAGATGGTGTCAAGGATACTCTGAACCAAACGCAGGTTCCGATTTGGCTAACGTCGGTACAAAGGCCGAGTTGGATGGTGATCTCTGGAGAATAAGCGGTCAGAAGATTTGGACCTCCGCCGGGCATCTGGCCAACTGGATCTTTGTCCTAGCACGAACCGACTCACAGGCAGAGAAGCACAAAGGGATTTCATTTTTGCTAGTTCCGATGGATCAGCCTGGTGTTGAGGTGAGGCCGATCAAGATGCTGTCGGGCGAGTCGGAGTTCAACGAGGTCTTCTTCAGCGATGCAGAGACGTCAAGCGAAAATATCGTCGGAAAGCCGGGCGAGGGTTGGGCGGTTGCGATGACTCTCTTGGGATACGAGCGGGGAGAGGCCGCTGCAACGCTGCCGATACGTTTCCGCAATGAGTTCGACCGCCTGATGGATCTTGCCAAGGAGACCGGTGCCAACAATGACCCGCTTTTGCGTCAGCGGCTAGCCTGGTGCTACTCGAAGGTTGAGATAATGAGATATCTCGGGTTGCGCGCCCTTACGGGCTTCTTGGATGGCAAGAGTCCCGGTCCAGAAAGCTCTATCTCAAAGCTTTACTGGTCCGAGTACCACAAGAGCGTGACAGACCTTGCCGTCGACATCATTGGTGCATCAGCTCTGGCCCCGACGGGACGGGCTCCGTCAAGTGCATTCCGGACAGACGATCCTGGAGCTCCGAATTCTTCGATGAGCTGGGTGATGACATTCTTGCATGCGAGAGCGGGCACGATTTATGCAGGTACCTCGCAAATACAGAGGAATATTCTAGCTGAGATGGTTCTTGGGCTTCCAAAGGAGCCTCGCACCGTATCCCGATAGGTGAAGTATGCAATTTTCGTCAACGATTTCGCTATCTTGGAATTCATGGCGAGCAAGCATGTGTCCGTGAAGACGAACTTGAGAATGGCGCTGTGGTTGCTGCGGTCGGCAATCACGCTGTTTCCTCACAGTGATCTCTGGGTCATTGGGATTATCGAACTAAAACGCTTCGCGCGCGCTCGATGGTGGTCAAGGGCACCCTTTCTCCCTATACCTGGAACTCGGTACTGGCAGTTCCGCATGGAGTCGATCTACGGCGATCCAAAGGCAATGCCCTCAGGTAGGGATCTCATTGAATTTCTTGAGTGGTGTCTGGAAATTCGCTGACATTCAAGTAAACTCATTTTCAGTATGTCAATCGATCATCTAAAGGGTGACGGAGAGAAACTGAGTGAGTGGAGTGTTTTCAGTTTGTGCTCCGATGATTGTCGCACTTCCGACCACTTTGGAACCTACTGTTCGAGTTTCGGCGCCGCTCGGGACCGGATGGGAAGTTCGAGGTAACCCGTGTCTAGAGCACTCGTGCTGAATGTTAGCTACGAAGCTCTAGGTGTCGTCTCTAGTCGGAGAGCATTGGGACTGGTGCTTTCAGGAAAAGCTTCATCGGTCCACGACGGTAAGGACGTTTTCCATTCTCAGCACGCGAAGTTCAGCGCGCCATCAGTGGTTCGGCTGAATTATTTTGTCAGGGTTCCCTATCCAACCAGGGTGGCCTTGAACAAAAGGTCTGTCTTCGCGCGCGACAATTACACCTGCCAGTATTGTGGTGATCCCGCAGAGAACATTGATCACGTGATCCCTCGTTCGAGAGGGGGGCAACACTGTTGGGAGAATGTCGTTGCGTCATGCAAGACATGCAATTCAAAGAAGGAAGATCGCCTTCTTTCAGAGACGAATTTCGTTCTTCGCAAGCTGCCCATGGCGCCGAAAGGAAGGGCTTGGATACACTTGCTCGGCGCGGTAAACGAGGAGTGGGTACCCTACGTCGGGTCGAGTCCGATCTCCGCTTAGCATACCGACGCTCAGGCAATTCTACGCATTTGGTCCTGTAGGCTGATCGTGTGAGGTCTTGGCGCATCGTGAACGAGGTAGGGCGAGCATCGGATATTCACGCAAATCCAACATTCTTTCTCGATCAGCGCACTGCGAGGTTTGTCGAGGTTACGCGCAGTGCTCTCGTGTTGGGGTCGAGCCAGGATGTAAGGGCCGTGGATAGGGATGCGCTTGAAGCTTTGGGGGCCGAGCTTGTAATTCGCAAGTCAGGCGGTGGAGCTGTGTACCTGTTGCCGCATGGCCAGATATGGGTCGATATCTCAGTGCCCAGATCCGATCCTCTTTTCAGCGACGATGTCGGCAGATCGTTTCTTGCCATCGGCGAGATGTTCCTAAAGGTTTTATCCAATCTTGGCTGCAATGACCTTGAGATGCATAGCGGGCGGCTCACCGGCGGAGAGCTTTCTCGCACGCTCTGCTTTGCTGGGCTTGGTCCGGGGGAGATCGCATTTGAAGGGGCAAAGATCCTAGGCATGTCGCAGCGAAGGACCGCCATGGGTGCGGTCTTTCAGTGCACACTCTATCTGAGCTATCCATTTGACCAGCTGCATCGTGTGATGTCGCAAGCCGGCTTCGAGTTTCCAAGACGCGGTTATGCACTCGGAATTGCCGAGATTCTGAATGAGTTTGCGGATTTGGCTCCAGCGGAGGCGATGACGCACTTGAAGAACCGGCTTGAAGAGGCGCTCGAAACCCTCGCCTGAGCCCTGTTCGCATTCGCGAACCCTGTTTTTTACTCTCCGAACTTCCAAATGCGGCTTACTGGCGCAATTCGACGATTTCTGCATCTAGCGGCCCAATTTTAGGCAGAAAGTGGTTGCCAAGTGGGGTGAAGTGGGTTAAAGTGGGTCAAAGTGGTGTAGGAGGGATTTAAAGGGCTAGTTGGTTGATGATTCCAGTGCAGGAAATGCAGGCAAAATTCTTTGGTGCATACGAGCACGCTCTTGATGTCAAGGGACGTTTGACCCTGCCTGTAAAATTCAGGAATCTGCTTGGGGACAAATGCTTTGTCACCCGGTCTCAATACGAAGATCCATGCCTCGTCATCTGGACTCAAAGCGACTTCTACTCATTTGCCAACTCTTTGCAGAGTCAAGATCTCTCCGATTTGTCTTTCAGGTTGAACATGAGGGTCTGGGCGTCGGAGGCCTTCGACGTCGAGGTCGACAAGGCAGGAAGGCTGGCACTTCCACAGGCACTAAGGCGCTTCGCTGAGCTCGAGAGAGAAGTTCTCGTCCACGGGGCTATAGGGACTATTGAACTCTGGAATCCTGGCAATTGGGCTGGTTTCCAAGCGAGGGCCGAGCAATGACACCAGCCACTTTTTCGCACCAGCCCGTAATGTTTGATGAGGTCATGGAGGTTTTTGCGTCGATTGAATCAGGCATAGTCGTTGACGGGACACTTGGTGCCGGCGGTCACTCTGAAGGTCTGCTCGAACAGCGTGGTGATCGCCATGTCTTAGGTCTGGATCGCGACCCACAAGCAGTCGCTGCTGCCAAGACACGCTTGGCCCGCTTCTCGGGAAGGTTCTTTGCATCCCACCGCGAGTTCGACGAATTTGATCTTGCGTTGCAGGAGGCCTGCAGTTATGACAATGGCTTTTGCGGAATCCCGGTAGGGCTGCTCCTAGACCTTGGCGTATCCTCTCCGCAGCTCGAGACAGCTGAGCGAGGTTTCTCGTATCGCTTGGAGGGCCCTCTCGACATGAGAATGGATCCCACCCATGGTCAGACTGCAAGCGAGTACCTTGATGCAGTTTCACTTCAGGAGCTTGCAAAGCTTCTTAGAGACAACGGGGAATCCCGTTTCGCTGTTCGCATTGCGAAGGCGATATTGGGTGCACGACCATATAGGTCAACATCGCAGCTGGCAGAAGTCGTGAAATCTGCCATTCCTGCTGCTGCTCGGAGAACCGGGGGTCATCCAGCAACTCGCGTGTTTCAGGCACTGCGCGTGAAGGTCAACAACGAACTCGAGAGGCTTGAGTCAGCTCTGGAAAAGGCTTTCACGCTGCTTCCTGGGGGCCGCATAGCAGTCCTCTCTTACCATTCGGGAGAGGATTCGATAGTGAAGTCACTGTTCCGCGATCAAGTGACTGGCGGATGCACGTGTCCCCCTCGTTACGGATGCGTCTGTGGGGCAGAGCCCAAGGCGAGGTACATCGTCAAATCTAAGGCTCCGTCGAGAGAAGAGATCGAGACAAATCCGAGGGCAAGGAGCGCACGGTTGCGCGCAATCGAGATGTTCAGGATCGTGGTGCCAGCCGGTGGTGATGCAGATGGCTAGAACACAGAGGGAGATGAAGCTCAGAAGTGCCAGGCTTGGCGTGGACACTCAAGCCGCCCTTGCTCTCGCGCGCTCGCATGCCGTGTCGAAATCTACGCATTCAGCTGGCGTCTCTAATCGCAAACCCCTTGCGTCACGACCCCAGCTTCGAATTGTCGAGAGGCAGCGTCGGCTCTCGGGCTTTCAAATCTCTCACAGAATGCTAACGGCATATGTTGTTGGCTTTTTAGCACTTTTCGCCGCAGTGGTGATGAGGGCCGAGATGGCAGCCACCCAGCTTCATTTGAACTCTCTCAATTCCCAGCTTTCCTCCCTTGAGACCCAGCATTTGAAGCTGGAAGTCGAGTTGTCCTCTCTGGAGGCGCCGAGCCGGATTGTGTCGTATGCTGAAAGTCACCTCGGTATGGTCTACCCAGCACAGGTCGGTTATCTGGGCGCAGCGCCGACCAGCGCGACAACCTCAGGCTCTAGCTCTCAAAACCAGCCAGGCGTGCTGACTCAGCAGGTCTTGTCGTCTCCGAACACCCTTTTCGCACCGCCGGGTGAGGCAGGGGGAGGAGCACCCACGCGACCGCTCCCGAGCTCTCCGCCGACCACGGTCTCAGCATCCAAATCCAGCAAATCACCGGTAACTTCAAAAGCTCTGCACGCTGCAAAGTCGTCTTCTGCGTCGATAAATTCCAATTCCAAGACTGGTTAGAAGATGGGTGCGACTAGATCGGGACGGACATCACACAGATTGCAGGGTGCGCCTATAAGCCCCAGGCGTTTGCTGGTGTCAAAGATCGTTGTGGCCGGTTTCGTAATGGCGTTGACAGTTCAGCTCATTCGCGTGACTGTATATCCTAACCACCGCTATGTGTCATTGGCCAAGGCGGAGGGGTCGGCCACAATTCAGGTTCAGGCTCCTCGAGGTGCGATTCTCGACAGAAATGGAAACGAGCTTGCAGTTTCGATTCCCAAGAAAACGGTCGTCGCCGATCCGGCAGTGGTAGTTAATCCCTTAAGAGAGGCACAAATTCTTTCCGGGATTCTTGGCACTCCAGTGTCAGAGATACGGCCGGCCCTGATTGCGCCAGGCCAGTTTTCATATGTCCAGCATCTTGTCAGCTCCGCTCAGGCCAGCAAGGTCCAGGGACTGATCAACAGCGGACAGCTCCCGGGAATCGCGTTGGTTACCGAGATGACTAGAGAGAATCCCAACGGAGGACTGGCTCAACCCGTGATTGGGAGCTTGAGCACAACAGGAGTGCCGCTTTCCGGCCTGGAGTATCAGTTCAAGAATCTTCTTGATGGCAAACCTGGGCAGCAGATGGTCTCGGTTTCTGAATCTGGCTCGCCGCTGCCGGGTGGGGCTGTCGATCTAGTGCCCCCGAATCCTGGCGATAACCTGATTCTTGGCCTGGATCGAGCTATTCAGTTCAACACGGAGCAAGTTCTTGGTGCAGAGATCGTGAAGAGCCAGGCAATGTCGGGAAGCGCTATCATAATGGATCCCCAGAACGGCCAGATCCTTGCTATGGCCAATCTCGTTGGGACGTCAGGGAATTCGTCATCGGTCAATGGCGGAAATTCCTCAAATTCGCCGTCCTCGGCTTCTAAGAAGATCACCGGCTTCTCCGAAGCTCCTATAAACATGGCTGTCACGAACGTCTACGAGCCGGGATCGGTGGCAAAGATAGCGACATTTGCAGCTGCGCTAAAAGCTGGAGTAATCACGCCTTCGAGCAAAGTGGTAGTTCCCCCATATCTCGTCATCGATGGTGCCAACTTCCATGATGCCGAGGTACATGGGACAGAGGTCCTGAGTCCTCAGCAGATTCTCGCCCAATCATCCAATATCGGAACGATAATAATTGCCCAGCATCTGAACAAGTATCTGATCACTAACTCGTTCATGAACTTTGGCTGGGGGGTCCCTACGGGACTGGGATTTCCAGGTGAGACCTCAGGGTTCCTGGTCAATCCTGCTAAATGGTCAGGGACTGCGATCGGATCTGTGCCCATAGGGCAGGACGAGGCTGTCTCGGCTCTTCAAGTGCTCGATTCCTACAACTCAATTGCTAACAATGGTGTTCTGGTCACGCCACACCTAGTGGATCGGGTAGTTCCCCAAGATGGCAAGCCTGCCTACGACCTTCCGGTGAAATCCAGAGAGGTCTTAGCGCCTTCAATTGCTCAAACGATGCAGCAACTGCTTTCGGAGACCGTTTCTCCGAACGGAACTGCACCTCTTGCGCAGGTGCCCGGCTACAAGATTCTTGGCAAGACCGGCACTGCACAGATTCCCTACCCAAATAAGCCTGGATATCAGCCTGGGGCCTTCATGGCAACCTTTGTTGGTTTCACCCAGGGCACCACAATTCCGTTGTCCGCAATTGTAGTTTTGGAGCATCCTAACCCAATCTACGGTGGTTCAGTTGCTGCGCCGGTGTTCTCCAAAATCATGAGCTATGCTCTACGACGAATGGGCATCGCTCCAACCACTGGCTCTCTTCCGGCGGGATTCGCCAATGGATCCATTCTGAAGACGTCCGCAAGCAAGGCTGTCGCCTCACCAGCGTCGTTCGTCGTTCCAACTTCACCAGGGAACCAGCTTGCGACGCAGCAAGTTGGTTCTAGTAGCGTTATCATTGATGAATTTACAAAGACTAAGGGTTTGCTTTAGCGATGGCAGAAGATCAGCGCGCACTAAGTGGTTCAGGATATAGGAAAAATGCTGGCGGCCAGCGAGGGGGAATGCGGCCGCCAACGATGCAGCTATCTGAACTGGTTTCTGCAATCGAGACTGTTTCAGTTCTTGGGGAAACTCACGGTATTGTCGTCACTGGCGTATCCTTCGATTCGCGTGATGTGAGCCCCGGCGAGGTCTTTTGTGCAATTGCCGGGGAGCATTTTGACGGGCATCTTTTCATCCATGACGCGGTGGCTAGAGGGGCTGTTGCGGTGGTGGTAGAGCGCTTTGTTCCTCTTCCCATTGTGCAGATTAGGGTCTCACCGGGATCGATGAGGGTGCAAATGGCTAAACTAGCCAGCACCTTCTATGGCAACCCGTCCACGAGGTTTCCCATGGTTGGCATTACTGGGACAAACGGGAAAACCACTACCTCTTTCATGCTCGCCGCGATTTCTCGTGCTGCAGGCCATTCACCTTTCGTATTGGGCACCTTGAGCGGGTACAGGACAACACCCGAGTCGCCTGTGATCCAGCGATCACTTCACTATGCGATAGAGGATGGAAACGATATTGCAGTTATGGAGGTTTCCTCCCACGCATTGGACCAACACAGGGTTGACGAGATCATATATGACATTGGTATTTTCACTAACCTGACCCAGGATCATCTTGACTACCATCACACAATGGATGCGTACTTCATGGCGAAGGCGCGGTTGTTTGAAACCCACAGGTGTCGCATAGGAATAGTGAACATTGATGATCCCTGGGGTTTGAGGCTGATACGAGACTCACAGGTTGCCATGGAGACATACTCCATTGAAGACGCAGAAGACCTGGCCATGGACGCAGACGGTTCGATGTTCCGCCTGGATGGTGAGCGAATCCGCTTGGGAGTGGCAGGCAAGCACAATGTATACAATGCCCTGGCTGCTGCAAAGGCGGCACGAAGGCTCGGTTACTCTGCAGACGCCATTAGGACTGGCCTCGCCAATTTCCGAGGGGTGTCTGGCCGACTCGAAAGGATAGAAGAAGGTCAGCCCTTCAAGGTCATTGTCGACTTTGCACATACTCCCGTTGCCTTGGAGGCTGTTCTTGAGGCTGCTAGGGTGATAACTCCTGAAGGTCGAAGGGTTATCGTGGTTTTTGGATGTGGCGGTGATCGTGATCGCCGCAAAAGACCGTTGATGGGCGAAGTTGCTGAAAGCCTCGCAGATGTCACCATTTTGACATCTGACAATCCAAGAAGCGAAGAACCCGTGGTGATAATTCAAGAGATCCTGTCTGGCATGACTAAGAGCGCGTTAACGGTTCTGGGCGAATCATCACAGGTCATTGTCAAGGCGGACCGTAGAGAGGCCATTGAGCTGGCGCTATCCATGGCCGAGCCGGATGACGTGGTTGTAATCGCAGGGAAAGGCCACGAGACCAAGCAGACCATCGGCCAGAGTGAAGTTGCATTTTCAGACCAAGAAGTGGCCAGATCCGTACTCCGATACCTTCGGAGCGGCCAACCGTGATTGCAATCTTTGCGGCCGGGGGTTTCGCCATGCTGGCTGCGGCAATAGTGACCCCGGTTCTTATAAAGGCCCTCCAGCTGCGTGGAATTGGGCAACAAATACGCGAGGACGGACCGCAACGCCACGTTGCCAAAGCGGGAACCCCAACAATGGGGGGATTGGCCATCTTGGGCGCGTTTGTAATCGGGTACCTGATCGCACATGCCCGGCTTGGAGCGCCCTGGACGACGGACGGGCTGCTTGTCGTCTTCGTAGTCCTTGGATTTGGCCTTGTTGGCTTGGCGGATGACTGGATAAAAGTCCGCCATCATAGATCCCTGGGTTTGACCAAATCTGGAAAGCTGGGTGGTCAGATCCTCTTTGCCCTCCTTTTTGCACTTGGGGCAAGATATCTGGGGCATCTTCCAGACACCATTACTTTCGTTCGCACCGGTGCGTTCGCGATAGACCTGAGCACCCCGCTCTGGGTGGTATTTGTCGTGCTTGTGATAATAGGTGCCTCAAATGCTGTGAATCTTTCAGATGGATTGGATGGTTTGGCAGCCGGCTCTTCCATTTTCGCGTTTTCTATTATGTGCATAATCGGTTACTGGCAGTTCAGGCACGTTCAGGTGTACGACGTGAGTTCAGGGCTTGACCTTGCCATTGTGGCTGTCGCAATGACTGGGGCTTGCGCGGGATTTCTCTGGTGGAATGCCGCCCCCGCTCGAATCTTCATGGGTGACACAGGCTCCCTTGCGATTGGTGCAGGTTTGGGTGCTTTAGGCCTGGAAATGCGCCTGGACTTTCTGCTTCCTATTATTGCTGGGCTTTTTGTGATCATAACGCTGTCTGTTGTTATTCAGGTGGCGAGCTTTCGTCTATTTCATCGTCGTGTTTTCCGGATGGCTCCGCTTCATCACCATTTCGAACTTCTTGGATGGCCGGAGACGACTGTCATCATCCGTTTTTGGATAATGGCGGGGCTCTTTACGGCTCTGGCGCTCGGGTTGTTCTATGCCGATTTTCTTTCTTTGGGCCAGGTTGTCAAATGAGCGACCTTCTCTATGACGGCAAGCGAGCTGTCGTGGTCGGCTATGGGGTCACGGGAAGGGCTGTCGCTGACTTCCTAACGCGAAGTGGCGCAAGCGTGAGGGTTTTCGACGATGGAGAAATCGGAATGGAGTCGAGCCACTCAGGAGTGACCGTTTCCCGCCCTGGAGAAGATTTTCGTTTCGTTGTCGAGCAGGCAGATCTCGTTGTGGTCTCTCCTGGAGTGCCGAGGTCTCATCCAGTCTACGGAACCTCATCATCACCGGTATCTGAGCTCGAACTCGCGTATAGGCATACTGCCATTCCGATGATTGCGGTCACCGGCACCAACGGGAAGACGACGGTAACGACACTCATAACCGAGATGCTGTCTCGTGCTGGGCTAAGAGCAAGGGCGGTAGGCAATATCGGCACCTCGATAATTTCCATGCTGGATGTAGATCTCGATTATTTTGTCGTTGAAGCGTCATCATTTCAACTGGCCACCATAGAGAGTTTTCGTCCGCGAGTGGCCGTCTGGACGAACTTCACCCCTGATCACCTTGATTGGCATTTGGGCATTGACCATTACAAGGCTTCAAAGGCAAGAATTTTCGAGAATCAAGGTCGGGGCGACGTGGCAATAGTCAACGGAAGTGACCCGGTGGTTTCGAAGTCTGCGCTCGCTCACGGTGTCAGAAGGCTTGCATTTGGTCTCGGGCGGTTTGACTTCGGGCTCAGCGAGGATCGATCCGCTTTGGTCGGAGAGGGAAAGGCCTTCTTGAATGTTTCGGAGATGAGCCGCGCTTTCCCTCATGACCTGGAGAATGCGTTGGCGAGCGCTGCAGCGGCATTCAGCATAGGTGTAGACCTTGACGACATCGCAGCTGTCCTGAGAGGGTTCAAAGGCCTCTCGCATAGGGTGGAGCTGGTGGGGACTCTAGACGGCGTGTCATTCTACGATGACTCCAAGGCCACAACGCCGGCTTCTGTGATGGCTGCAGTTGGAGGGTTCGAATCAGTCGTCCTGATTGCCGGAGGCAAGAACAAGGGCTTGGACCTCTCGCCACTGGCTTCGCTGAGCTCCAAGCTCAAGAGTGTCATTGCCATCGGGGATGCAGCTGGTGACATTGTTTCGGTCTTCTCTGAAGTCCCGGGGATTCCAGTGGCAACGGCAACATCGATGACAGAAGCAGTCGCTATGGCTTTTGATTCTGCCTCAGCCGGTGACTCAGTGCTGCTATCGCCGGGCTGCACATCATTTGATTGGTATAAGTCGTATGGAGAAAGAGGCGACGATTTCAGGGCGGTTGTCGAGTCTTTGATACTGAGGGGAGGCGGGGCATGACGGCAGGGGTGGTGACTAGGAGTCAGAAGGGACGCTTCTCTAGACGGCTGACCGCCATGATGCTGAAGCTTCTGGATGCCGATAAAGGCTTTGGCCCGGAAAGCCACGTATTGATTCTATTGATCGGGGTGCTCTCAGCCATCGGAGTCTCGATGGTTCTTTCGACCTCTTTCGTGCCGTCTCTGGTATCTGGCCACAGTCCATTTTCACTCTTTGAAAAGCAAATGCTGTGGGTAGTGCTCGGCCTCTTGGCGTTCGGAGTCGGCACACGTCTTGATCTCGATTTGCTTCTGAAATTCCGGGGAATCCCCATCCTCGCAAGCGGATTCGCCCTAGTTGCGGTTTTGATTCCTCATGTTGGCTACACAGTTGGAGGTTCCTCGCGGTGGCTCGAGTTCGGCATCCTCCGGGTACAGCCCTCGGAGATAACGAAGCTCGCAATAGCGATCTTTGCTGCAGGCGTCGCAACGACTCGGGCTGAGGAGATTCACGACTGGAGAAAGGTGCTTCGGCCGGTAATCCTGGCCACTGCAGTAGCTGCCGTGCTGATCTTGGTAGAACCTGACATGGGGACTGCCATGGTTGTAGGAGCTACAGCTATAGGGATTCTCTTTGTCTCTGGTGTGCGGGTGCGACATCTTCTGCCGACACTTGCTGCGATTACGGTGGGAGGGCTATATGAGGCACTTGCGAAAAGTTATCGTCGGGAAAGACTGCTCTCCTTTCTTCATCCGTGGCAGAATCGCGCCAACTTTGCATACCAGGAAGTGCAGTCTCTGGTTGCATTCGCGACTGGCCACATTACTGGAGCCGGCCCCGGGGCGGGGCAGGCAAAATGGGGATTTCTTCCCAACCCTCAAACTGACTTCATCTTCTCTGTGATCGGCCAGGAACTTGGAGCTATCGGTGCTCTAATCGTGCTGGCTCTTCTGGCATTTCTGATATTTTCCATATTTAAGGTTTCTCAGCGAAGTAGCACAAGGTTCGGTGCACTCCTTTGTGTTGGCATCGGATCTTGGCTTGCCGCGCAGTTGGTCTTGAATGTGGGCGCTGTGATCGGTTTGTTGCCCGTCACGGGGGTTCCTTTGCCGCTGATTTCATCCGGTGGTTCTTCGCTTGTGGTCGAGCTCTTCGCTCTCGGCCTTGTCAACTCGGTGGCAAAGAACATAACTCCAGCCGCTAGGGAGAAGAATAAAAGCTTGACTGGGCGATGGCTGACCCAGTCCAGGTTAGGTTCAATATCGGTTTGGGCCAAGCTGTCTAAGGCAGTGTCAGGCCCCAGGAGGGCATAAGGTGCCGTCGGTCTAGTTTCTTTTATTGGAGAGTGAATCAAAGCATCAGGTCGTGAAAGAGATGGTTTCGCTGTCATGAATGGGTGGCGGTCGCAAAAGAGCGTATGGGTGGCCGCAGGAGGCACTGCAGGTCACCTTTTGCCAGCCCTAGGAGTTGCAGAGTCGCTTGTGCGCGCGGGGGTGCCAAGAGAGAGCATCGGTTTCCTTGGGTCCAAACGCCCCTTGGAGCAGCAAGTGGTCGCTCCCTATGGTTTTGAACTGGATCAGCTTGAAGTGAGCGGGTTCTTCAGAGGTGCTTGGCTCAAGAATATCAGCAGCTTGTGGAAAGCTGCTTCAGCCACTTTTGAGCTGGCATTGAGGATTCGGAAGGCCAGGCCTGAAGTTGTAATCGGTTTTGGTGGGTACTTCTCCTTTCCCCCTATTCTGGCGGCACGGATGGCTGGTGTGCCCTCGGTAGTGGTTGAGACCAATGCAGTGGCTGGCCTTGCCAACAAGATCTCTGCGAAGTTTGCCACTCGGGTGTTTGCTTCATCGGAATCATCGGGAATGAACAAAGCCAATCTGATTGGCGTCCCTTTGCGTCCGGAGATTGCGCTAAACGATGGAAAGATTTCCGAGGCCGCATCTTGTTTCAGGCGCGAAAACGATATAAGTGACGATGCTCTCCTCATTTGCGTATTTGGCGGATCCTTGGGCTCTTATACGATTAACTCCGCCGTGGTCGACCTTGCCGAAAGTGGGATCGCTGCAACGACGCCTCCAATCGCAATCTACCACGTGGTCGGATCGAGGGACTTCCCGATTTTTGCCGAGAGGATAGAAGCGCTGCAGGCCAAGAAATCTCGGGTGAGATACATCAGTTCCGAATTTGATCCTGAGATCTATAAAGCGATTGCCGCCAGCGATCTGGTGGTTTCGCGCGCTGGCTCTGGGACCGTTGCAGAGCTAGGGTACTTCGCCAAGCCATCAATACTTGTGCCGCTTCCAAACGCTCCCGGTGACCATCAGGCTAGGAATGCTCGAAAGCTTGCCGAGGTTGGGGCTGCGAGGGTTGTTTCCGACAGTGAGCTGACAAAGGAACGGTTAGCTGCGGAAATAGAGGAGCTTGTAAAGGAACCAGCGGTTTTGAAGAAGATGGCGGAACGATCAGCGCTTGCGTTCGATGGTGATGGCTCGACAAAGGTTGCCGAGGCTGTGCTTGCACTTGCGGGAAGGAAAGGTGGGTAAATGACCTCTGATTCCGCGCCAAAGAAGGTGCATATCGTGGGTATCGGCGGTGCAGGAATGTCGGCAATAGCCATGGTTCTTACACAGCAGGGTTACAGGGTCTCAGGTTCTGATCTCAAGGCATCCGTTGCATTTGAGCGCCTTAGGGCTCACGGGGTCGAACTTTCATTGGGGCACTCAGAAGAGAATGTTCGGGACGCGGAGCTTGTTGCAATCTCGTCCGCCATTCCGAAATCTAATCCTGAGGTTCGATGGGCTTTGGAGCATGGGGTTCCGATTTTGACAAGGTCCGACTTGCTTCCGAGGATCATCTCGGAGAAGGTGGTTCTCGGTGTCGCTGGAACCCATGGGAAGAGCACTACCACATCGATGCTGGCCCTGGCACTCATGCAAGCTGGCAGGCATCCGTCTTTCATTGTGGGTGGTGAGCTGAACGAGATCGGCACAAATGCTCTTTGGGATGATGGTGCGGAGATTGTCATTGAGGCTGATGAGTCGGATGGCACATTTCTCCATTTGGGATGCCGTGGGGTAATCGTCACAAATGTAGAGCCAGACCATTTGGACTTCTACGGTAGCTACGATGCACTCAAGGAGGCGTTCAGGGAGTTTGTGGCCTCGGCCAAGGGGCCAAGAGTCATATGTGCGGACTCTGACGACGCTGCGTACTTGCTGGAGCTCCCCGGGTCGACCAGTTTTGGTTTTTCTGAGAAGGCTGACTATCGGATCACTGAGTTCAGCTCGAGCAGGGAAAGGACTTTGTTCAAGGTTTCCAACCGTTCTGTTGGTGAGATTGGCGTTGAGCTGGCTGTTCCAGGTAGACACAACGTTTGGAATGCGACTGCTGTCATTGCTCTGGCGCACGAGCTAGGAGCCAGCATCGATGATGTGGTCGTTGCTCTAGGCCGTTTCACCGGGGTTGCTCGCAGATATCAGTATCGTGGCACCTATAACGGAGCCATGCTTATAGATGACTATGCACATCTTCCGGGAGAGATCGAGGTGGTGCTAGAGACGGCGGCTAGTCAGGGTTACGAGAGGGTCATCGCAGTTTTCCAGCCGCATCGATATTCCCGCACCGCGGCCTTGTATCGCGAGTTTGCAAGAAGCTTTTCGAAGGCCGACGTCGTCATAGTCACAGATGTCTATTCAGCTGGAGAGCTGCCAATTCCTGGAATTACCGGCGAGCTGGTCAGTTCTCTCATCAAGGCGGACTTTCCGGGCAAGGAGGTCCACTACCTTCCTCAGCGGCACAGGGTGGCTCCACTCGTTCAATCGGTGCTCAGGCCAGGTGACGTGTGTCTGACTCTTGGCGCGGGAGATCTCACACTTCTTTACGGGGAGATGTCGAATGAGAAGAGCCAGTGATGGGCGCGTCCGTCATTGAGCCAGAGCTGAAGGCACTACTCGGCGAGATCGACGATGTGGACGTGGTTTACGACGCCGAATTCGGCGCAATGACCACGTACAGGGTTGGAGGAAGCTGCGCAGCCATGATTACTGCCAAGAGCAGTGCTGGCCTAGGGAAGCTTCTCGGACTCATTGCGCCAAGACCAATCTATGTCCTAGGGAATGGCTCAAATACGCTGGTCGCAGACAGGGGATGGGATGGGGTTGTCCTCCGCCTTGCTGAAGAGTTCGAGCAGATCGAAATTTCGAACGGGCTTGTCCGGTTGGGTGCAGCAGTGTCCCTGCCAATAGCTGCTAGGCGCCTTGCGGCAGCTGGCGTGGGTGGAATGGAATGGGCAGTCGGGATCCCAGGGACTATTGGTGGAGCGATAAAGATGAATGCGGGCGGGCATGGTTCAGACACCGCCACGTGGTTGGAAACAGCTGAATTATACAGGTTCTCCGACGGCCGCTATCGCCTCCAGGATGTTACTAAAGATGGGCTGGCGCTGAGATATAGGGCCTCCAATGTTGGCGACTTGGATGTGGTGACATCAGCGACCTTTGCACTGACTTCACGGGAATCTTCCGAATTGAAACAGAAGATAAATGACATCGTTGGCTGGAGAAGAGAGCATCAGCCAGGAGGTCAAAACGCCGGTTCAGTCTTCGTCAATCCCGCGCAAGACTACTCGGCGCGCCTCATCGAATCGATTGGGATGAAGGGTTTTAGGCTTGGCACCGCTGAGGTGTCTTCGCGGCATGCGAACTTCATTCAGGCAGACCCGGGTGGCTCTGGCGACGATGTCTTCGAGCTCATTTGGATGGTTCAGCAGCGGGTGGAAAAGGAGTTGGGCATCAGGCTCAGGACTGAAATAAGGCTTATGGGATTTGATCCCGAAAGATCACGATATTTAAAGGGTGACTTGAGTGATGACAGCCACTAGGCAGAGTGAGAAAAGACTGCGTATTGATCCGAGGATCAAGGAGCGGCGAAATAAAGTTGCAAGGCTTAAAGGGCGTAGGAGGCTGTATGTCATACTTGCGATTTTCGCACTGATTGGCAGCTATTTTCTAGTGCGAGCCTTGCTCAGGACCTCGCTCTTTGCGGTGCGCAAGATCGAGATAGTCGGCGCATCCCATTACCCCGACTCTGTTTTGGCGTCACAAAGCGGTATTCCAATCGGATTTCCACTTACTGCTGTAAACCCTGAAAAGGTGGCCAAAAGAATTGAGCAGCTTCCATGGGATGGCGCGGCGACAGTGAGAAAGAAGTGGCCAAACACGCTTGAGATTTCCGTCAAGGAGAGATCTGCATTGGCCGTGGTGCCTCAAAGCCCCAAGACAGAGCTACTTGTCGATTCGACCGGCAGAGTGCTCGCTACACAGCCAAGCTCGAATGGCAAATGGCTGAGCCTTTGCCTTATGGGGAGCATTCCATCTTCGAAAGCGCTTGCACAGCCGAATAGCTGCCAACTGCAAAACGTGAGGCCTGGATCTTTTGTGCCATCCAGTTTTGCACCGTTGTTGAAGGTGGCAAGTGCCCTACATGCTGATCCCGCGGCAGGCTTCAGTGAAGTTGCCATTTCGACTTCGGGTGAGATAGATGGCAGACTGGCGAACGGGCTTGCTGTCAGGTTTGGTCCGGACACGCAGTTGAGCCAGAAGCTCAGAGCCCTTCAGCTTATCCTTACCCAGGCATCGACGAAGGGATATTCCACCGTTGATCTGAGGGTTCCTCAGGAACCGGTGCTGAGCAACTGGTAGAGGTCTCAGCGCCTGGTGATCGAGTTCAGTGACCGAGCGCGCGGATTCGCCGCTCTAGGACCGGAGTTCCGTGACTGAAATCCCGTCATATCAACCGCCAAGTGCCCAAATAGTCAGATCGATGTCCTGAGATCAGCTTTCGCCTGCAAGCCAGAAAGGGCTGGGTGTGTGGTAATGGATTCGGAAACCCTCAAGTATTTCTTGAGGCTTTTCAGTAGAAATCGAGCGGGGAGAGAGACTAACTTCTTCGTAAGTTCTCAGTGCGTGCCCGCCAAGGTGAAGGGGGATTCATGGCGCGGATAGAGGTGTTGAGGACAGGGGTTTTTGGGGGATAGAGCAGCCTCATATATATTGGGCAGTTCAGAATGTGACATAGCGTTGTTGTTTTATCTGGGAAGGCGGTTCTGTAGATGGTCAGCGACACACAGAATTACATTGCCGTAATCAAGGTTGTGGGAGTAGGTGGAGGCGGCTGCAATGCGGTGAATCGGATGATTGACGCTGGGCTGAAAGGTGTCGAGTTTATCGCGGTAAATACAGACGCGCAGGCGCTGCTCATGAGTGACGCTGATGTCCAGCTCGATATAGGTCGAAGCCTCACAAGAGGTCTAGGAGCTGGAAGCGATCCTGAGGTTGGCCGCTTGGCAGCAGAAGAGCACAGGGAGGAAATTGTGGAGGCGCTGAAAGGCGCCGACATGGTTTTCATCACTGCGGGTGAGGGCGGCGGGACCGGAACTGGAGCGGCCCCGCTGATTGCTGAGCTCGCCAAGAGCCAGGGCGCACTCTCCATTGGTGTGGTGACCCGGCCATTCTCATTCGAGGGCCGCAGAAGGGCACTTCAGGCAGAGAATGGTGTCACTAAGCTGAAAGAGCATGTCGACACGCTCATCATAATTCCAAACGACCGTCTCCTCACGATTGCCAATGAGAAGACTTCCATGCTGAATGCTTTCAAGATTGCAGATGAGGTATTGCTTCAGGGCGTTCAGGGCATTACGGACCTGATCACCACTCCGGGGCTAATCAATACAGATTTCGCCGACGTCAAGATGATCATGTCCAGCGCTGGAAGCGCGATAATGGGCATCGGGACTGCTTCGGGAGAGAACCGCGCTCTGACGGCTGCACGCAATGCTATAACGTCACCACTTCTTGAGGCTTCGATCGAGGGGGCGAGGGGAATCCTTCTAAACATTGCCGGTGGCTCAGATCTGGGCTTATTTGAGGTTCACGAGGCGGCACAGGTCATACACAATGCGGCGGACCCCGACGCCAACATAATTTTCGGTTCAGTGATAGACGAGTCAATGGGTGACGAGGTCAGAGTGACGGTCATCGCTGCTGGATTTGACGACTGGAAAAACCGGGAGCTTTCGAGCGCGCAGATACCAAAGTTCCGCACGCCAAGCTCGAGAGTGGAACCAGCTGCCACTTCTGCGGCTCCTTTCTCGCTCCAAAGCGATACGGTGGACGACCCAGACGATGATGATTTTGATCTGCCGCCATTTCTGCGATGAGATCTCTGTAAATCGCCGTGCGTAATGACTACGATGGGTTGCGTCGATTGCGCCTGCTTCACAGGTTTGGCAACGGAGATTCTGTCTATTTCACCACCGCAGCCGCTGGTGACGCGAGACGGCTTGTCTCTGAAGGTTTGATTGAGAAAGAGCTGATCAGCCGAACCGGAGTGGATGTTCGGCTTATGACCCTGAATCAGATCCATTCTGGCGTTGTTCACTTTCTGGAGTCTGGCGACAGCCTGCACGCTACGCCGGCTGCAGCCGACGGCGATGGAATGGCTTCGCGAGAAAGTGGAATTGGCCTCGGAATCTTAGTGGCGGACTGTGCGCCGGTTGCCCTGACAAGCTCAGAAGGCGTGTTCGGTGCCGTCCATGCCGGTTGGCGTGGGGTGTTTACTGGGATACTCACCGAGGTGGTGAGGGTAATGAGGTTAGCCGGCGCCACGAACATATCAGCATATGTGGGCCCTTCGATAAAGAGAGAGTGCTACGAGTTCAAAGGGCCTGAACTCGACATGCTCGCCGATGAGCTAGGTCCTTCCGTAAAGGGCTGCACCTCCTGGGGAACCCCCAGCCTCAACATCCCTGAGGCAGTGAGGCGATCATTGGCAACGGCCGGTGTATTCGATGTTGAAGCCTCCAGCGAGTGCACAGCCTGCGGGGATGGATATTTCTCCTTCAGGGCTCGCCAAAGCACCGAACGGCACTTGATGATCGTTGTAAAAGGGGGGCAGGGTTGAGCCAAGCCCGCGATTCGCTCACTGCCAGGATACGCGCTTCGTATAAGGAAGTTCTGTCCCGCGGGTTTGCAGCATCCAATGGGCGGCCGTTCGAAGTAGTTGGCGTGACGAAAACATTTCCTGTTGAGACCGTGGCTGCAGCCTATCGGGCAGGCCTGAGGAACTTTGGCGAAAATTACGCAGACGAGTTGATTGCAAAAGCGTCAAATCCTTCTCTAATATTTCCCAGCGATCCTATAACGTGGCATTTTGTCGGCGCGATTCAGTCAAGGAAGATTGTCAAACTCGCACCGCACGTTGCAGTTTGGCACTCGGTTTGCCGGGAAAAGGAGATTGAACTCATTGCAGCTGCATCCCCTGATGCCCGGGTATTCATCCAAGTGAACTTTTCGGATAGCCAACAAAGGAATGGTGTGAGACTTCCCGAGGCTTCGGGACTTGTTAATCTATGTAGGGTAAATGGTTTGCAGGTCCTGGGGTTGATGGTTGTCCCGCCTGTTGCTGACCGGGAGTCGTTGGGGAAGATGTTTGCTTTGGTGAACAAAGAGAGGCTTAGACTTGGGTTGCAGGGCTGTTCAATGGGGATGTCGGATGATTTTGAGCTGGCATTGGCAAACGGTTCGACCCACATAAGAGTTGGAAGAATCTTGTTTGGAAATCGAAGTGAAATGGGCGAGTTGGGGTCGAGGATGAGTCAAGGAGGACCCGAGTAGAAATGTCAAGGTTTCAAAAGGCAATGGTGTGGCTTGGGCTTACAGACGCTGAAGACGAGGAAGACAGGTATGATGAATATGAGGATGTTTCCTCGCGCAGGGCACGCCACTACAGGCCCGAGACACCGGCATCACATTCGCCCAAGGTCCAGGTGTTCCAGACCGCTCCTGAGCAGTATAGGGAGGATAGAGACAACATAAGGCACTTGGCGAACGAGAGGCATGTGCCCAGGGCGGACGAGGGCGACTCAATTCGCACGAATGATCTCGATAACCGTTCACGCGAGTCGAGAGCAAGCTTCGTCAAGCCCGTTCCAGCCGAAAAGCCGAAGCTCCATCTTTCCCAACCTCATCGATTTTCCGACGTGCAAGAGATAGGTGACAGCTTCAAAGAGCGGCAGCTAGTGGTAGTTGACCTTGCGAATCTGCCAAAGGACCTCTCAAGACGCGTGATTGACTTCTGCTCAGGAGTTACTTACTCGTTGGAGGGCAGAATAGAGAAGCTGTCTGATGTTGTTCTTTTACTCAGCCCAGCGAACGTTGAACTTAGCACACAGGAAAAAGATAAATTGATGGAACGGTTAGGATCGAGGGCAGAGGATCGATGAGGGTAATAATCTATGATTTGCTTCAGCTCTACGTCCTTTTGATCTTTGTTCGAGTGATCTTGAGTTACTTTCCGACCCATTACGGATCGGGGCTGCATAGGGCTACCGCTGCACTTGACCGCGTGGTGGAGCCCGTGGTTGGTAGGGTTCGAAGAGTCCTTCCCAGAACAAGCTTTGGCGGAGTCGGCATCGACTTTTCACCGATGATCGTACTTCTGGTGATTGAACTGATTCTTCTTCCGCTAGTACGCTCTTTGCCTTAGTAAGAGACCCGCAATTTTTACAAGAATACGTTTTTCACTTAGTCACGAGAGATTTGGGGATACGATCTAGCTATGGAAATTGATGCCCGGACCATCCGAGAAGTAGAGTTTCGCGAGAAGATTCGTGGATACAACCCAGATGATGTGGATGACTTTCTAGAGCAGGTTGCCGTAGCGTTCGAAGCAATGGAAGACAGGCTCAGGAACGCTCCCGCATCATCAACGGCAGTCCAGGCTGCCACCCCTCCCCAGGTTGAGACAAGAGAGATCAGGCCGAGTTCCACTGTCTCGTTCCCTCCGTCAGAGCGGACTAAACCATCTCCGGAATTTGACCCCGAAATTATCCAACGGACCCTTCTGCTGGCTCAGAAGACTGCTGACGAGACGGTCAAGGTGGCTGAGGATCAGGCTGAGAGTACTATTTCAGAGGCAAAGGCCAGGGCTGAGTCTCTTGTCAACCAGGCAATGGGACGTGCTCGTGAAATAGTCGACGATGCGGTCAACCAAGCTCGCGATGAAGTGCTGGAATTGGCGAAGTCGAAGGATCGGCTTTTGGCGGAGCTGAATCACCTCAATTCTCGTCTGGCGTCTGCTAAAGACCAGATGAAGCACCTTCTCTCTGGAATGCTGGACCAGATTGACGGATCGTTTGCTCCTATGATACGCAGTACCGAGGCACCCGCGCCCCAACTACCTGAAGCCTCTTCGCCAGATGACCGAGCCGAGGTGTTGTCATCAAAGTCAAACGAAAGCTTGTTCAATGAGCCGCCCCGGAGCAATGGCTCGGGAGTCTTTGACGACGAGCTGGAGTAGCCCCGGGGACAAGGATTGATAGAGGGGTCGAAAGTCGGTTTATCTCGACATCGAGATTGTTATGGTGCCTACTTCCCCAACCTTGAGTTCCATCACTGACTCGCCGGGGAGTGGCATGAAGCCCAGTCTTATCTCCATCTTGCGTGCAAGAATGGACGAGGAGATGAGTTCTTCGTGGCTTTGGAGAGCCTGAAAAAGCTTCTCTTCTGGATCGGCCGTTATGGCCATAACCACATCAATCCTGTCGGAAATATGGAAGTCACTTTCTTTTCGGGCATTTTGCGCCAGGCGAACTATATCTCGTGCAATTCCCTCTAGCTCGAGTTCGGGTGTGACTTGAGTATCCAGCACGACGAGGCTCTTTAGGTTTGAAAGCACTCTCGATGAATCGGGCGCATTTGGACTGATCCTTAGCTCGTACTCATTTGGCATAAGGCTTATTCCAGCCGCGATAATTCCACTCGAGGCGTCAAAGCTCCAGTCGCCGCTCTTGGAGGCCCGAATCACTGCTTGGGTCTCTTTGCCAAGCCTCGGCCCGATCTCAGAAGGGATGATACCGAGCGTCTGGGAGGCGTAGTCCTCTGGGCGGTCCGAAAGCGTCACCTTTTTCACGTTTACCTCGTCTTCAATCAGCGCAAGATAAGGTTGGAGTCGCGCTGCGTCTGACGCTGCTACGACAAGTTCAGCTAGAGGCAGGCGCGCTCTTAGTCCCAAGGCCTTTCTGATCGAGTGAGCGTTCGAACACACCTCGCGAACAAGATCCATCTCGTATACCAGCTCCGGGTCTGCCGGCAGCTCGTCTAGCCGCATCCAATCTGTGAGGTGCACGCTGCGCTCTCCGGAAAGTCCCTTGTAAATCTCTTCCGAAACAAGCGGAAGCAGGGGCGCTGTTATGCGGACGAGCGCGCTCAAGACGGTGTGGAGGGTATTGTAGGCGTCAACTTTGTCCTGATTTTGAAGCGGATCCACTGAGACTTCTTTCCAAAACC
The DNA here is from genome assembly GCA_021799035.1 of Actinomycetes bacterium. GTDB lineage: Bacteria > Actinomycetota > Acidimicrobiia > Acidimicrobiales > Acidimicrobiaceae > SCQM01. Next base: position 75,843 of record JAJZBG010000007.1, read on the forward strand.
TTTCGCGCGAACGCCGGATATACCAGTTGTTCATGGCGTCAAGGTAGTTTTCTATAGCTGCAGTGGCATTAAATAGGTCGTACTCGTCCATTCTTTGAGTGACAAGGTCGAGGAGCTGATTCGTTTTGGCAAGAATGTACCGATCCAGGACGTTCTCTGCGGAGTGAACGATCTCGCCCTTGATCTTGTCTACATTCCCGTAAAGGCTCAAGAAGTAATAAGCATTCCAGATGGGGTTTATGACATGCTTTACGGCTTCCTGGATGCTTGAGCGGTCTACGATCGTGTCGTGTCCTCGCAACACGGCCGAGGAAAGCAAGAACCATCTCATTGCATCAGCTCCGATTGTTTCAAATACCTCCCACGGATCTGGGTAGTTCCCCAATCTCTTGGAGAGCTTCCTTCCATCGTTTCCTAGGAGAATTCCGTGGGCGATACAGTTTGAAAAAGGAGGCTGCTCGAACAGCGCCACTGAGAGCACGTGAAGGGTGTAGAACCAGCCTCGAGTCTGGCCGATGTATTCCACGATAAAGTCGGCCGGAAAGTGGGTATCAAAATGATTCTTATTCTCAAACGGGTAATGCAGTTGGGCCCAGGGCATTGAGCCGGATTCAAACCAGCAGTCCAGCACGTCGGATACGCGCCGCATCATAGATTTCCCGCTTGGATCATCAGGGTTTGGCCTGACAAGCTGGTCAATGTCTGGTCTGTGGAGGTCTTTTGGTCTTATGCCGAAGTCGGCTTCGAGTTGATCGAGCGAACCATAAACATCAATGCGCGGGTAGTTGGGGTCGTCGCTTTTCCAAACTGGTATAGGGGCACCCCAAAAACGGTTTCTCGTCAGCGACCAGTCGCGGGCACCTTCAAGCCATTTGCCGAACGAGCCGTCTTTGACGTGCTCTGGGACCCAGTTGATCTTCTGGTTGTTTTCGAGGAGCAGCTTCTTGATTGCAGTGACATGCACAAACCAAGAACTTACGGCTTTGTAGATGAGCGGTGTATCAGTTCTCCAGCAGTGAGGATAGCTGTGCTCATACCCTTCGCGCTTGAGCAAGGATCCCTGAGCTTTTAGATCTGCGATGATCGCCTGGTTGGCTTCGAAAACCTGAACCCCAGCATACTTGTAGATCACGGGGTCGAACCGTGCCCTGTCATCCACGGGGCAAACAGTCTCAATGCCGTTCGCTTCGCACAGCTTTTGGTCGTCTTCACCGAATCCGGGAGACATGTGAACTGCTCCGGTCCCTTCATCGATGGCGACAAACTCTCCAGTCAGAACGCGGAAGGCGTTCTTTGCATCTTTAAAAAAGTCAAAGAGGGGCTCGTAGCTGCGACCAGCGAGGTAAGCGCCAGGCACTCTTTCGATTTCGCGGTACTCTCCGATATCTTTCGCGTACGCCTCGAGTCGTGGGGAAGCAAAGATGAGGCGGCGCCCGCTCAAAGTCTCGATTAGGGAGTATTCAATATCTGGACCGACTGCAATGGCCATGTTGGATGGCAGTGTCCAGGGAGTCGTCGTCCATACAACAAGCTCCGCGGCCTTGTCGATCTCTCGAGGGCCATCTGTAGGCTTTAGCTTGAATGCGACAGTAACGGCAGGATCCATTCGCATTCGGTAGGAGTCATCCTGACGCGTTTCGAAGTTGGAGAGGGGCGTCTCACATTCCCAGCAGTAGGGTAGGACGCGGTATCCCTCGTAGATAAGTCCTTTTTCATATAGTTGCGAAAACGTCCAGATGACGGACTCCATAAATGAGGTATCCATTGTCTTGTAATCGTTTTCAAAATCAACCCATCTTGCCTGCCTGGTGACATAGCGATGCCAGTCGCTGGTCGTGCGCTGTACCAGAGTCCTGCAATATCCGTTGAACTGATCAATGCCGAACTCTTCGACTTCTTGGCGTCCAGTTACCCCTAACTCCTTTTCGGCGGCCATTTCCGCAGGGAGTCCATGGCAGTCCCAACCAAAGCGCCTCTCAACACGCCGCCCCCTCATGGTTTGATAGCGGGGAACTGCGTCTTTTACGAACCCTGTCAAAAGATGGCCGTAGTGGGGCAGCCCGTTTGCAAACGGAGGACCGTCGTAAAACACGAATTCTGTTCCATCCTTTGGCCTTATATCGACTGAAGCGAGAAAGGTTTCGTCTGCCTTCCAGAATCTTAGAATTTTCTCCTCTAATTCGGGAAGATTTAGCTGTTGGGAGACGTTTGGATATTGGATGGCTTTTTCGGTCGAGCTGTCTGGCGGTTGCAACATACATCCAAACTAGAGGCTGGAGGTGGTTTGCAATGTTCCTAGACGAAGCTTTTGAAGGTTTCGGCGGCCGATCTGATCCAACACGGACGGTTAGTGTTGCAGGATCGAATAGTGTGTGGGCCAGCTTTATAGAAAGCTGGGTAAACAGGGAGATCACAGTCCAAGCTATTGGACTCTTGCGGACGGTTTAGTTACTTGTATTCCTTAGAAACTAACACAAGCATCGAGTTGACGAAGTTGGGAGCTGAAGTGAATAAAACTGAAAATGGCAAGTCAACTGCTACTAAGAGTGCACCAAAGGAGCCGACTTCTAAGGATTCGATCTCATACAAGGCTTTGGATGATGCTGCGTACGAGCAGCTAAGTCGAGCCGAATACCTGGCTGCCCAAAGAGAGCTTCTCGACAACGAAAAGTCGATCTATCTTGAGCAGGCTGAATCACTCAAGGCAGAGGCTGATTACCTTGCGCAGGAAGCGGAACCGGGTGATACGCAGTTCGATGAGGAGTCTGGCGAGGGCGGCACCACTACAATTGATCGAGAGCGCGATCTGGCATTGGCGGCATCCGCGCTGGCTGCGGTTGAAGAGATTGACGAAGCAATCCGCAAGATTGACCACGGAACATATGGTATTTGTGAAAGCTGTCATGAAGAGATTTCTCGTATCAGGATGCGGGCACTTCCATTTGCAAGGCTTTGCGTGAAATGCAAGAGCGGAGGCCTTTCACGTCGATAGAAGCACGCCGCGAATCTGGCAAGGGAAAGTCAACACTGATGCGGTTTTTGCGATCTCCTCAGGCGGTCGTGGCCCTGGTGGCTGTTCTGGTAATAGCTATTGACCAGGTGACCAAGACGTTGGCAGAAACTCACCTGGCCAATCATTCGGTCAAGATCTTTGGACCTCTTTCTTTCAAGCTGCTTTATAACACCGGTGTTGCTTTTTCGATCGGAGCGGGCAACACTCTGGTCGTTACCGTGATCGAGCTGCTGGTGATAGTGGGGATCATCCTCTATGTCCGAAGGATCAAGCGCGTGGCTTTGGGTGTTGGTTTTGGGATGGTTATTGGAGGAGCGCTGGGCAATATCGCTGACAGGCTCTTTAGGCACAACAATGGCGCTGTCATCGATTTCATCCACACCGGTTTTTGGCCAACATTCAATCTTGCTGACTCTGCCGTAGTGATTGGAATTGTCGTTATACTTTTTGCTTCGCGCTCCAAGAGGCAGCAGACTCTTTAGGTCTATCCATGGTCATTAGCGAGAAAATACCCGAGCCGCTTTCGGGCGAGAGGCTTGACCGTGTTGTGTCTATGATCTCTTCCTGTTCCAGGGCTCATGCCGCATCCCTCATAGAGGAGGGGAAGGTTAGCGTCTCCGGCAAAGTCATCACTTCGAAGAGCTATAAACTTCAGTCGGGCCAGCGAATTGCCATCGAAGACGATCTTGTTTTACCGGGCGAAGAGCTTCATCCAGATTATTCTGTGCAGTTCCACGTGGTGTTTGAGGATTCCTATCTCCTCGTAATCGATAAGCCGTCTGGACTGGTCGTCCACCCAGGCCCGGGCAGTGAGAATGGCACTTTGGTAAACGGGATTCTTGCCCGCTACCCCGAGATCAGGACCGTAGGGCAGACAGACAGACCTGGCTTAGTCCACCGTCTTGACAAGGGGACTTCCGGATTGATGGTGGTGGCGAGAACACAAGAGTCTTACGAGGCACTTGTGAAGATGATGGCAAAGCATCAGGTTGAGCGCACCTATACTGCTCTGGTCCATGGAGAGGTTGAGCATAACCGAGGGGTCATTGAGGCTCCCATCGCTAGATCGCTCACGCAGGTTACGCAGATGGTCCTAAGTCCCTCTGGGAAAGAAGCTGTAACGCATTACGAGGTGCTATCTCGGTACTCTTCTCCTATGAAGGCGACTCTCGTGAAGTTGAAGCTGGAAACTGGGAGAACCCATCAGATTAGGGTCCATATGAAGGCCATTGGACACCCAGTTGTCGGTGACGAGCTCTATTCGAGGCGCCGGGCTCGCGGTCTCAGCCGGATTTTCTTGCACTCCTCCGAGATCAGCTTCGTCCACCCTATCACGGGGTTGGAGATCGACCTTTCTTCCGAACTTCCCCAAGAGCTGAGTCAATATTTGGGATATTTCAAACCGGTGCAATAAAAAAGGGGCCTTAGGCCCCTTTTCTGTAAATTCTGAGCAGCTTCAACTAGGCTGCTGGTGATTTGAGCCCAGGATGATCGGCCAGTCGGTCGAGCGCTGCAGCTTCAAGCCTCCTAGCCCTTCGAGGACCTATGCCCAAAAGGCGTGCAGTGGCCTCAAGTGAAGCTGGCCTCTCACCATCAAGACCAAAGCGCAGGATTACCACCGCCCGCTCAAGCGGATCCAGCTCTTCGACCGCCTTTCTCAGCTGAACACGTGCTAGCGCCTCGTCGACCTCGTCCTCGAATGACCCCTCGCTCCCTACGACAAGATCGCCAAGTGAAGTCTCACCTTCTGGTCCGACGGATTGATCAAGGCTTGCCACAACTCTTGCAGCGTGCCTGACATCAGCTAGTTGGGCTGCAGAAAGATTCGATGCCTCCGCAATCTCGACTTCGGTCGGAGATCGTCCAAGATCGTTGGCGAGCTCTCTGGCCACATTGTCGACTCGGCGGGAGCGCTCTGCGGCTTCCATCGGGAGCCTAATAGCCTGACCATGGTTGTGCACAGCACGTTGAAGCGACTGTCGAACCCACCATGTTGCATAGGTTGAAAATTTGAAGCCACGTCGCCAGTCAAACTTCTCGACTGCTCTAATGAGGCCGAAAGTACCTTCTTGAATCAAGTCGGAGAGTTCAACGCCTCGATCTTGGTAACGCCTTGCCCAGTGAACCACGAGCCTAAGGTTTGCGGCAACCATTTCGGTCTTGGCTGACTCGTCGCCTGCTCGGACCTTTTTTGCCAACTCAACCTGCTCCGCTGGAGATGGAAGGGGATGGCGCGCCAGATCGTCCAGAAACAGGCGAACTGAATCTGCGCCAAGGCCTGCATTCAATGCAGCCTCAACAATAGCTTCCGCATTACCTTTCCTGCGTCTAGTGCGCTGCTCAGGTGCTATTTGTGTTTCCTCTTTTCGCTTCGGGGACATATCTCTCAGATCTCTTTCGTGGTTTTCCTCAAAAAACGTGAATGCGTAGTTTACCGCTTCCAACTTATAAATGCTAACAGAAAATGCAATTTTGTGCAAATATCGCTACTAGCTCCACTTTTTCAGACTTCTCTCATAATAAGAATTAACTGTGGACGTGACCAACCAAGAAATCCAGCGTGAGATTAAGATCGAAACTGTGGAGAACTAATTGGAGGCTCCTATGAAAGGTTTCAATTTGAAGGTCCGCGGCAAAGTGTTGTATTCAGTTCCCATTGCTATTGCTTCCTCAGCTCTAGCTGTATCAGTTATCGCCCCTCAAATTGCTCGGGCATCGACCTCGACCTTGGCCCCGGTCTCGCCAGAACAACTTGTGAGCTGGATTCAAGCAGCTCATCCAATTTCATTAAATGGAACAGTCACGGGTATCACTTCATTCCCGATACCATTACCTTCGCTAGTGAAAAGTTCTAATCCCCAGAGCGCACTTGGAGGTTCGACCACAGAAACCTACAACGTGTGGAGCAACGGCAGAGGATCATTCCGGTCTCAGCAGGTGACGAATGGGGGAGAGACCGATCTGTATGTGAATCCTGGCTCGGTCTGGTACTGGAACTCGAGCACTCTCACCGCAACCAACGAAACACGTTCTGGGTCGTCAGGTGGCCAGAGTGGCGTTCAGGCAACAGGTTCAAATCCCTCAGCCACCGCAAGTGAGATTGTTAGCAGGCTTTCGGCGTTCTCAACGCTTTCGGTATCAGGGAGTCAGATGGTTGCAGGAAGGCCCGCGTATACGCTTTCGCTGACGCCTACAGCCGCTGATAGCCTTATTGGATCTGTTCAGATTGCCATAGATGGTGAGACACATGTACCAGTGCAGATCCAGGTGTTTCCAAAAGGTTCGTCTACGCCAGCGGCTTCTTTCGGATTCAACACCTTGACCGTGGCTCCTCAGCCGACCTCAGTTTTTAGCTTCACCCCACCCGCTGGTGCAAAGGTGGTCGAGCCTAGCACGCAGGTTCCGACAGCATCTGCGCAAGGAACCAGCAAAGCAGCCTCCGGAAACAAAATTGTTGGCACGGGATTCGACTCAGTTGCGGTCATAAGGCTTTCGGCAAAACAGCTTTCTGGAACTGGCGCCATCGAGAAATCGCTTCCAGCAGTTGCCACCCCTGTCGGCGTGGGTTACCTGTACTCAACTCCGATATTCCAAGCGGTCATACTGCCTAATGGCACGGTGGTGGCTGGAGCAGTTGAGACAGCACGAATAATGCAAGTTATCTCCGGGTTGTAGTCCAGGTGCAAAACCAAGGAGAGGTTGTGACAGCTTTGTCCAACCTTTCGTCGAGGGCATTTGCCATTGAGACAACGGACCTGACTAAGGCATTTGGGGGCCGCAACGTTGTCGACTCGGTGTCGCTTAGAGTTCCACTGGGATCAATCTATGGGTTTCTCGGGCCAAATGGCTCGGGCAAGACGACAACTATACGGATGATTCTTGGCCTGGTGTTTCCCGATCAAGGTGAGATTTCCCTGTTGGGAGTGAAGGATCCAAGGCTTAGGCGGCAGCAGCTTTCCAGGCTTGGCGCGGTAGTGGAGGGCCCTGGTTTCTACCCATACCTGAGCGGCTTTGACAACCTCAAAAGGTTTGCTCAAATAGCCTACCCAGCCCAGAAGTTGCTTGACCCTGCTACCGCGAGGATAGGCATGAATGCCGTATCAGCAGCCCTAGAAAAGGTAGGTCTGCTTGATGCAAGGAACAAGAAGTATCGCGCTTACTCGCTCGGGATGAAGCAGCGCCTTGCCATTGCTGCAGCTTTATTGTGGCCTAGAGAACTCCTGGTGCTCGATGAGCCGACCAACGGTCTCGATCCCCAGGGGATCGTGGAGGTCCGGGAGCTTCTGACGGGCTTGCGGAGTCAAGGAATGACAATCTTCATATCATCGCACATTCTGAGTGAGGTGGAGATGATATGCAGCGACGTTGCAGTGATGCGGGATGGGAAGCTGCTCTTCCAGGGGACCACTCAGGCATTTAGAGGTTCCCTAGGGGAGCAGTTCTATCTCGAGACAACCGATACCGGGCTCGCCAAGACGATACTGCTTCGCCTCGAACTCGCAGATCCCAGCTCGATAAATATAGAACATGACCGGCTTAGCGCCAAGTTGACAACGAATGAGATCGAGAAAGTGGTTGCGGCTTTGGTAAACGGTGGAGTCGGTGTTCGTTCCGTTGGCAAGAGCGCCCATTCGCTAGAGGAGGCCTTTGTGAATTTGACGGGCAGGAGCGGCCATGCTCGGTAGCGAGCTGTCGCTGTTGTTCCGCAGGCGTAGGACAAGAGTCTTGCTTGCGCTCCTCCTTATCGCCCCCTGGCTTATGGGTTTTGTCATCTTCCAGTTTGGCGGAGGCAAAGGTGGAAATGGACCAAATTTTGTAGACCTGGTGACTCATAATGCGGTTTTTTTGGTGCTCGCCTCGGTGTCATCGCTGATGCCTTTGCTGTTTCCACTTGCCGTCTCGCTGGTCGCAGCCGACTCTGTAGCTGGGGAGGCCTCTCTTGGCACTCTCAGGTATATTTTGATCGCTCCGGTATCACGTCTCAGGTTGCTGATAAACAAGCTTGCGACTGCGCTCATATTTGTCGTTACGGTGTGTGTAGGAGTAGCGGTATCGGGTTTGATAGCGGGAGTCATCTTTTTTCCGACTGGCAGAGTGCTGCTTCTTTCGGGTCAGACGACCTCTTTTTTTCACGGCATCCTGCTGGCTCTTTTGGCCTCTCTGCTGATTGCAGTGTCGCTGGTGTCGGTTGTCGGGCTCGGTCTGGCGATATCCACGTTCACGGATGTCCCGGTTGGGGCAACTCTTGGAACGCTGGGAATAATAATTCTCTCTGAGATTCTGTCCAACATAACCCAAGTCAGGGGAATTTGGCCGCTGCTTCCAACCAACTACTGGCTTAGCTTTGCTGATTTGTTTAGAGATCCCATAAGCTTTAGCGGCATCGGAAAGGATCTTCTCAGCCAGGGCATCTGGCTCGTCTTTGCATTCAGCCTTGCTAGTGCTCGATTTCTGAGCAAGGATGTAACATCCTGAGGGGTCCACGTGGTCTCAGGCTGTTTCAGCTTTGGCGAAAAGCACTTGCCGGATCTTGACTCTACCGCCAATTGAAAGAATCGCCTTGCTGTAAATGTGTGCCCCAATTCGTGCTAGAAGGACAGTTGCAGCTAGGCAGATGACCATTGCGAGAAGCTGTTCGGCCATATCAGAGCTTCCGCTCGCGTAGAGTGCTGGCATGAGCAGGCTCGAGAAACCTGGAACGAATGCGAGCACTCGTATTATCGGGGAAATCTCCGGTCCTCTTGTAGAAGTGACGGATAGGAGATATCCGATAATTATTGGCAGCTGCACCGCGATCGACACGCTTTGCGCATCGTCCATTCTTGAGACGAGTGAGCCGGCAGCTGCGTATGCTACGCAGTAGATACTGTAACCAGCAATGAACCAGGCGGTGAGAAGCAGCAGGTAGCTGAGGCTTCCTCCGTGGACATAAGGGGATCCTGTCAGGGACAGGACCAGTACGGCTGATCCCAGGAGCAGAAAGGCCTGGAGCACCGCTACGACTCCGATTCCGATCACCTTGCCAACAAGCAGCTGCAATGGTTTGAGATGTATGAGGAGGATTTCAATTACCCGGGACGCCTTTTCTTCTATGACTCCAATAAGAACCCAGGAGCCGTACTGGGATATCAAGACGAACATGAGGATGTCTCCTAGGAGTGACATTTCTACTGAGCTTCTTGCACGAGGTTGCTTTCCCACCGCTTCGATGGAGACCGTTATCGGCTTTTCAAGGCCTGCCACCTGTTCTTTAGTCAAGTGAAGAGCAGAGTAGGTGGCAAGCTGGCTCAGTCTTGAAGAAAGGGCATTGGTGAACCGACCGAGAGTGGAGCTGTCGGTCGGGCTGACTGGGTTCTTGGTGAAGAGCTTTGTTGGTGTGACTAGCAGATCGATGGTGCCGGCGTTTAACTGACCTGCGGCATTTTTCAGGCTGGAGAAGCCAAGTATGGAAAAGGTCACACCCTCCGCCTTGGCGGTTTGTGAAATGACGGTCGACAGTGCAGGAGTTGACAGCTCCATTCTGATGGTTTTAGT